>NZ_QLTJ01000008.1:0-123594 GCF_003269145.1 Microvirgula sp. AG722
GCTCGGGCGCTGGATCAATCCCGATCCGGGGGGCACCATTGATGGCCTGAATCTGTTCCGCATGGTCAGCAATAATCCGCTGACGTTGCGTGACCCGGATGGGCTGAAGGGAGGAAAAGGCTATCTTTTTATGCCGATAGTGAGCCCGGATATTATGGATATGGCCATTGCAGAAAATACGCAGAGGTTATTGGTCAACAAAGCACCTTTTGATGTTTTACTCTACGATCGCGATAATCGCCGTAAGCTTCACAGTCTGTTAGGCGACTTCAGAAAAGGTGCATCTGATTCTGCTTTTGAGCAGCAGATAGTTCGCGAAATGGGATTCAACCAATACAACACAGATGTGGAATTAAATAGAAAAATGGGGAAAGGTGCCGCAATTAAAAGATTTACTTCCGCCCCAAAATATATAAGATTAGCAACAAGTCAGATGAGCACAAAAGATATAACCACCTCCCAAATTCTCAGTCAACTCAAGGAGAATGACAAGCTTCATATATTAGCTCATGGTGCTGCCGGCAAGCCATTTTTCCTTGATGAGCTTAATAACTTCATGTCAATGCAGGACCTGGCCTTCAGTCTTTACAAACATGACATGCCGGATCTTCCGCTACGGATTTTACTTAAAAGTTGTCATACGGCGGATCCCGTCAATATCAGTAACGCGCAGCCGGAAGTAAAAATCGGTGGCCCTGCCGCATTGGCTGCAGCGCAATCCTTGCGGGACGAGCTGAGGAAGCTGGATTATCGGCGGGTGCAGGTGGTTGGCTACCACGGAGCAGGGGAACGCTATGGCTTCCTGGACGATCCCGAGGCCCACCATACGCGAAAAATCGGAGGAATACATGGCATTTTGGCACGTAGCCAGAAAGTCGTTTTCAGTTGTGCCACGCCATCGACGGCTGGAGGCGCGACATTCATTCGTCGTTAACTAGCGCCCCCCATGCATGCCCACAGTCACAGACGCTCTTTCAGCCCTCCGCTGCGCCGGCACGCCGACCACCAGCAGTGTGCTGTCCGCATCGTTCGCCACAACCGCGCTGACAAGCGCATCGAATACTATGCCTTCTCATCCATCGGCCTCCCGCTCGACAGCAGTGATGCGCGACAGGCCGACAGCGGTCAGCCTGCCAACTTCCGTTACCAGTGTTCGCGTTCGGCAAGACGCTGGAAACCACCGTCTGCACCAGCCGCTACCATTACGACGCACTCGGTACGCAACGGCAGCTGGGTGATGCCGGCTCAGGGCATCAGGTCACGCAGGCGGAAATAGCTCATGGCCGCCACCAGTGCCGGTGCGCGCAGCAGGCTGCCGCCGGGAAAATCGCGATGGGGAAGGCGCTCGAACACTTTCAGTCGCTGGTCGTCACCATCGATGGCTTCGGCCACCACCCGCCCGGCCAGCCCGGTCAGCGCCACGCCATGGCCGGAGAAGCCCTGCATGAAAAAGGCCCGGCCACCATGCAGGCGGCCGAAGTGCGGGGCCCGGTTCAGCGTGATGTCGCAGAAACCACCCCATGCATAGTCGATACCGACATCGGCCAGGCCCGGAAACACCTTCAGCATGTCGGCGCGCATGCTGCCGGCCAGATCGCGCGGCGGGTGGCCGGAATAGCTGACTTTCCCGCCGAACAGCAGTCGCTGGTCGGCAGACAGCCGGTAGTAGTCAAGGACGAAGTTGCTGTCGCACACCGCGTCATTGCCCGGCAGCAGCGAGCGCGCCCTCGCCTCGCCCAGTGGCGCGGTGGCAATGACATAGGTGCCGACCGGCATGATCTTGCGCTTGAGTGACGGTTCCAGCCCACCGACCAGCGCATTGCAGGCAAACACCGCCCGCTCGGCCGACACCTGGCCAGCGGCAGTATGGATGACGATCCGCTCCCCGCTGCTGTCGACCCGGGTCGCGGCGCTGTTCTCGTACAGCCGGACGCCGGCTGCGACGGCGGCGCGGGCCAGGCCGAGCGTGTATTTCAGCGGGTGCAGATGGCCGGAGTGCGGATCGAACACGCCGCCGACGTAGCGTCCGGTATCGACCCGGCGCCGCAGGGCCGGGCGATCCAGCCATTCCAGTGCGCGATAGCCGTAGCGGGTGTCCATGTCGCGCACCCAGGTCGCCAGCGCGTCGAGATGGCGCGGCTTGTTGGCCGCATGCACATAACCGAAATGCAGGTCGCAGTCGATGGCGTGCTGCTCGCAGCGTTCGCGGACGATGTCCATCGCCTCCAGCGACCATTGCCACAGCCGCTCGCTGTCGGCCTGACCGACGGCGGACTCGAACAGGTCCAGTCCGCACGCATAGCCATTGATGATCTGTCCGCCGTTGCGGCCACTGGCGGCCCAGCCGGCGCGCGAGCCTTCCAGCAGAACCACCTCGTACCCGCGCCGGGCCAGTTCCAGCGCCGTGGACAAACCGGCCAGCCCACCGCCGATCACGCAGACATCGGCACGGGTTTCCGCCGTCAGCGCGGGCCAGACGGGAATGTCGCCGCAACTGGCAGCATAGAAGGACCCGACATGGTCCTGATGGGCACAAGCGAACAGGGATGACATGGGATTCTCTTTGAAAACGTCCGGCCACCCGGCTGTGCGCCGGGTGGCCGGAGACTCAGGCTTGCCCGGCGGCAGGCAGCCCGCCGACCAGCTTGCTCTTTTCCTCATCGCCGGCCTGGCGGAACGCGTCGGCAATGGCCTTTTCCTTCTTGCGCTGCGAACTGAGCATCAGGTAGTTGGACACGATGACCAGTGTACCGACCACCAGCACGGTAATGGCGCCCAATGCGTTGATTTCGGGGTTCAGACCGAGACGGACGCGCGAGAAAATCACCTGCGGCAGCGTGGTCGAGCCGGGGCCGGACAGGAAGGCGGTGGTTACCAGATCGTCCAGCGACAGTGTCAGCGACAGCAGGAAACCGGACGCGATCGCCTGCGAGATCAGCGGCAGCGTGATGACGAAGAAGATCTTCAGCGGCCGGGCGCCGAGGTCCATGGCGGCATCCTCGATATTGCGGTCCATCTCGACCAGCCGCGAACGGACCACCACCGACACATAGGCCATGCACAGCGTGGTATGGCCGACCCAGATGGTGAACATCCCGCGTTCGCCCGGAACGCCGATCACCTGCTGCATCGAGATGAACAGCAACAGCATCGACAGACCGGTGATCACTTCCGGCATCACCATCGGCGCCGTCAGCATGCCGGCAAACAGCGTGCTGCCGCGGAAACGCTTGAAGCGCGCCATGACGAAGCCGGCAATGGTGCCAAGGATGATCGCCGCAAAGGCCGAACTCAGTGCCACCTTGACCGACAGCCACAGCGCCGACAGCAGTTCGTCGTCCTCCAGCAGCTCCCCGTACCACTTGACCGAGAAGCCGCCCCATACCGTCACCAGCTTGGAGTCGTTGAACGAGTAGACGATCAGGCTGATGATCGGCACGTACAGGAACAGGTAGCCCAGTATCAGGCACAGCTTCAGGAAGCCGGGCAGTTTCTGATTATCCACGATCGCCCTCCAGTTGCCGGGTCTCATAGCGGTGGAAGAACACGATCGGCAGGATCAACAGGCAGACCATGACGATTGCCACGCTGGAGGCCATCGGCCAGTTGTTGTTGTCGAAGAACTCGTTCCACAGCACCTTGCCGATCATCAGCGTCTCGGTGCCGCCGACCAGTTCCGGGATGACGAACTCGCCAACCGCCGGAATGAACACCATCATCGAGCCGGCAATGATGCCGCCCTTGGACAGGGGCAGCGTGATGGCCAGGAAGGCTTTCCATGGCCGGGCACCGAGATCCCCGGCCGCTTCCAGCAGCCGCAGGTCCATTTTCACCAGGTGGGCATACAGCGGCAGGATCATGAACGGCAGGTAGGCATAGACCATCACCACATACAGCGAGAAGTCGGTATGCATCATCCGCAGCGGCTCGCTGATCACGCCCAGACCGAGCAGCAGGTTGTTGATCAGCCCGTTGTCCTTGAGGATGCCCATCCAGGCATACACGCGGATCAGGAACGAGGTCCAGAACGGCAGCATCACCAGCAGCAGCAAGGTATTGCGCGCCGCCGGGCTGGCACGGGCGATCGCATAGGCGATCGGGTAGCCGATCAGCAGGCAGGCGATGGTGGTGACTGCCGCCACTTTCAGCGAGCTCAGGTAGGTGTCGATGTACAGCTCGTCGCTGAACAGGAACGCGTAGTTCTCCAGGTTGAAGGCAAACGTGACCCGGCTGCCTTCGCTGGACATCAGCGCCGTGAACGGCGGGACGGCGATGTCGACCTCGGAAAAGCTGATTTTCAGCACGATGAAGAACGGGGCGAGGAAAAACAGCAGCAACCAGAAATACGGGATGCCGATCACGGTTCCCCTGCCCGGCCTGAGCCAGGCGTCGAGAGTGCGCTTGAGATTCATGGCTGCCTCCTTACTGGGTCAGCACCACGGGCATGTCGGCGCGCCAGCTGATGAACACCGGATCACCCCAGGTCGGCGCTTCCTCGCCCGCTTCATACCAGCGGGTGGACGGCACCATCGATTTGACCACTTTCCCGGTCGCCAGCCTGATGTGGTACACCGAGTAGCTGCCGAGGTAGGCGATCTCCTTGACCTCGCCTTTCACCGCGTTGGCGGCATGGGCCGGCGCATGCCGATCCACATGGACGTCCTCGGGCCGGACGCTCGCCCAGACTTCCATGCCCTTCGGGCCGGAAATGCCATGGTCGATGCAGATGCGTCCGCCGAAGACGTCCGAGTCGATCTCGATGTGATCCGGTTCGTCCACCACCACCTTGCCGTGGAACATATTGGTCTCGCCGATGAATTCGGCGGTAAAGCGGCAGTTGGGGAAGTCATAGACCTGGCTGGGCGAGCCGACCTGCAGCAGGCAGCCCTCGCTCATGATGCCGATGCGGCCGGCCATGGTCATCGCCTCCTCCTGGTCATGGGTGACCAGCATGCAGGTCACGCCGACTTTCTCCAGCGTATTGACCAGTTCGAGCTGGGTCTGCTGGCGCAGCTTCTTGTCCAGCGCGCCGAGCGGTTCGTCGAGCAGCAACAGCTTCGGTCGCTTGGCCAGGCTGCGCGCCAGGGCGACACGCTGCTGCTGGCCACCGGACAACTGGTACGGCTTGCGGTTCGCGTACTTGCTCATCTGCACCAGCGCGAGCATTTCCTTGACCCGGTCGTCGATGTCCTTTTTCGCCATCCGGTCCTGCTTCAGGCCGAAGGCGATGTTTTCGCCGACCGTCATGTGCGGGAACAGCGCATAGCTCTGGAACATCATGTTGATCGGCCGCTCGTACGGCGGCAGTGCAGTGATGTCCTGCCCGTCGAGGATGATGCGGCCGCTGGTCGGGCGGTCCATGCCGGCCAGCATGCGCAGCAGCGTCGACTTGCCGGAGCCGGACGAACCGAGCAGCGCGAAGATCTCCTGCCGCTCGACATCGAGGCTGACATGGTCGACCGCCAGCGTGTCGCCGAATTTCTTCACGACATTGACGATCTGCAGATACGGTTTCTTTTCGGTGTGGTCATTCATGGCGATTTCTCCCCGCCGTCCCGATACGGCAGTGCCGGGACGGTGGTCTGGGCGTTCAGGGGAATTAGCGGCCGGTCTTGACCGTGGTCCACAGCCGGGTCACGCCGCGCTGCACATCGGCGGGCTGCACGTTCCGCGTCCACAGCACCTGCTTGATCGCGTCGTTCGGGTAGACGTTGGGGTCGCCCGAAATCGCCTTGTTGACCAGGGGTGTCGCCGCCTTGTTTGCATTGGCATAGAACACCTGGTTGGAAATGTCAGCCACGACATCGGGCCGCATGATGAAATCGAGGAACTTGTGCGCCGCCTCGACGTTCTTTGCGTCCTTCGGAATCGCCATCATGTTCGCCCACAGCGTGGCGCCGGTTTTCGGGATGATGACCTTGATCCTGACACCGTTCTTCGCTTCCTTCGCCCGCTGGTTGGCGATCAGCAGGTCGCCGGAATAACCGAGCGCCAGACACAGCTCGCCATTGGCCATCTCGTTGATATAGGAAGACGAGTTGAAGCGGGTGATATACGGGCGCACTGCTTCCAGTGTCTTCGCCGCTTCCTTGTAGTCATTGAGACTGGTACTGACCGGGCTCTTGCCGATATAGCGCAGTACCGACGGGAACACATCATTGCCGGAGTTCAGCACCGACACGCCGCAGCGCTTGAGCTTGCTGACGTATTTCGGGTTGTACAGCAGCTCCCACTCATTGGCCGGGTAATCGGCGCCCAGTGCCGCCTTGACCTTGTCGACATTGATGCCGATCGTGGTCGTGCCCCACATGTACGGTACCGAATACGCATTGCCCGGATCGCTGGCGGCGAACTTGGCCAGCAGTGCCGGATCGAGGTTTTTCCAGTTCGGCAGTTTCGAGCGGTCGAGTTTCTGGTACACGCCGGACTGGATCTGCTTGCTGAGGAAGTCGTTGGACGGGTTGACCAGATCGTAGCCGGACTTGCCGGTCAGCAGCTTGGCCTGCAGGGTCTCGTCCGAGTCATAGACATCGTAGCGGACCTTGATGCCGGTTTCCTTCTCGAACCTGGCAACGGTGTCCTTGGCGATGTAGTCGGACCAGTTGTAGATATGGAGTTCGCCGCCGGCAGCCATGGCGTGAACGGCCCACCCGACAGCAACCGCCGCCGCCCCAATGCGGAAAATATGCTTCATGTCGTTTCTCTTCCTCTAGTTCCCAGACGACGGTCCGGGGGACCGTTCGTCGACATCCGCCTGGATGCCTGACCCGTGGATTGCAAAAGTCGGGCCAGCCCGGAAAAGCGTGGCGAACTGCATCGTTGCGCCGCATTCCCGGTTTCCGTGCGGGATTCTGTGTCCGGTCTGCGCCGGATAATGCCGGATTGTTTAACACCTTCGACACCCGGCCCAGAATAGAGACGTTTAATAAAATTGACAACAAACACACAGCGCTTATCGCAATGCCAAATGAATATCTTGTTTTGCAGTGCAATAAGCCATATTGCACTGCCGCAGAGCATTTCCGCGCGAAATCAGTGCATGAAACAGGTCATGCAGCAGCCATTTCAGGCACGAATAACCACTGGCCGCATCATCGGGCGTTTATTATTCTTGACGAAAGAGGCCAAACCAGACACCTTGGCCGTGCAATAAATTGAGCACCCGGCATTAACTGGCATGCCAATTGCAAAACAGGAAACGTCCACCCGGACACCACGGCACCATCAACCGGCACGATGGCCCACCACCAGGAGACGGAACCATGCATACCCCGAGCAGCAGGACCCGACGCGGTTTCTTTGAGCTGGATCGACTGACGACCCACAGACCGGAAGCGCCCGGTCCGACCGTGCGCGATAATCTGGTCAGCGATGCCCCGTCGGGCATCGATCACCCGCGGACGGAACGACCGGACTGGCTGCCGCGCAAGCCGCGCTAGCCGGCCGGAACACGCCCGGCCGCGCCGACCGAGGATCAAGATGAGACCTGTTACCGTCGCCGCAACGCAGATGGCCTGCGACTGGGACCGTGAACGCAATATCGACAACGCCATCGGACTGGTGCGCGAAGCCGCCAGCCGCGGCGCCGGGCTGATCCTGCTGCAGGAACTGTTCGAGACACCGTATTTCTGCATCGACCAGCATGCGCCGCTGTTCGAGCTGGCGCAGCCGCTGGAAACCCACGGCTGGCTGCCGCGCTTCCAGGCGCTGGCGCGCGAACTTGGCGTGGTGCTGCCGGTCAGCTTTTTCGAGCGTGCCGGCCAGAGCCATTTCAACAGCGTGGCCATGATCGACGCCGACGGCACACTGCTCGGCCGCTACCGGAAGATGCACATCCCCGACGGCCCCGGCTACCAGGAAAAATACTACTTCAGCCCCGGCGATCTCGGCTTCAAGGTCTGGGATACCCGGGTCGGCCGGATCGGCGTCGGCATCTGCTGGGACCAGTGGTTTCCGGAATGCGCCCGCGCCATGGCGCTGATGGGGGCGGAAATCCTGCTGTATCCGACCGCCATCGGCAGCGAGCCGCATGATGCAGGCATCCAGTCGGCCGACCACTGGATCCGGGTCCAGCAGGGCCATGCCGCGGCCAATGTGATGCCGCTGCTGGCCAGCAACCGCATCGGTACCGAAACCATGGACGGTGGCAGCGACACCTTCCATGGCCGTTCGTTCATTGCCGGGCCGGAAGGCGAACTGGTGGCGGAAGCCTCCGCTGACCGTCGCGAGGTGCTGGTCCACACTTTCGACCTCGACGCCATTGCCGCCAAGCGCCGCGCCTGGGGAGTATTCCGCGATCGGCGGCCGGAATACTATCGCGCGCTGACCACGCTGGACGGCACCATCCGCTGACCCGCCGCGTGCCGACAGTTGCTGCCGGCACGCGAAACGGGCCTGAAGCGTCCGGCTCGTTCATAATGTGGGTGACATTGAATCTGGCGCAAATTCCAGACCGTATGCATAGCTGATAATTCGTCCCGCCTGCGCACTGCCACTCCCCGGCAGTGCAGCCGGCTTCCCCCATTTGACCGCGGACCCCTCTCCCATGCAGACACAAAGCGAACTCGTGGCACGTATCGGCAACCAGCTCAGGGAGGCACGCGAGCAGCAGCGCTACACCCTTGCCCAGGTCGCCGCGGCGATGCACCGTTCGCAGTCGCAGATCGCCGCGCTGGAGGCCGGCGACGAGACGCGCCTGCCGGAGTGGGTCTATGTGGTCGGCATCATCCGCAGCTACAGCAAGCTGCTGGGCGTCGAGATCGAAGCCTGCCTGCGGGTGGGCGATGCCTACGACGGCATCGCGCCGCCGGTCGCCGTGCCGGAAGAATAGGAGTCCAGCCCCGACCGGGGCTGCGGGTCAGGATGCCGAGGTCGAGGAAAAACGATCCAGCGTGCGCCCCTTGTCACTGACTTCACAGACGACGCTCATCTTGCGCAGCTCGCTGTTCGGCAGCGCCATCGAGTAGCTGGCCTCGACCGCGTAGCGGTCCCGGCCCAGACTGCGAACGCGGAATGGCGAATGCAGCAGGTTCTCGCCCAGACCGCCGGCAGTCAGGGTATTGGCTTCTATCGCGTTGCGACAGGTGCGTTCGGCACTGACGGCAAACGCGTCGGCCGGCGGGCTGGCCTCCGGCGTCTTGCTGCATGCCGCGGTCGCACCAAGCCCGGCAGCAAGCAGCAGACAGCGGTATGACGGTGCGTGAATCAGGAGTCGGGAAATCGGCAATCGGATCATGCGCGGATGATATCACGGGCAAAATCGCCATTCCGCAGGAATGATGGAAGAAAACGGCGGTGCCAGGGCACTGCCGTCAGACTGTCCATAAACCTTGCCCGCAAAGAACGGACGAGCGAAGCGAGGTTTCCCCGCGGCGGCGGGGACGGAAGAGGCAGGATTCGATCAGGCAGACTGCCGTGCTCACGGCAGATTCTGTCAGTCGGGCATGTACCAACGCCACTGTGAACGTTGGCGCCCACCTTTATCAGCAGTCTGACGGCTGTGCCAGGGCACAGCCGTTGTCCGGGTGGCGGGAAGCGGAGACTCAGTGGCCGGAGGACGACGGGATCGGCAGGCCGTAGTCGTTCAGCGACACGACCCGCGTCTTGCCGATGCGGTGGCGGTAGATCTCGCGCAGGTACTTGATCGCCTTCTTCACGTTCTCGCGCGTCAGACGGATATCGTTGATCGACACGAACTTGCTCTGGTCGCGGATCAGTTCGCGATATTTCTTTTCGTACATCGGCTTGATCGCATACCAGTTGGTATCGAGGATCTTGGCCGGGTTCTCGTACTCGTGCAGCATCGAATCGACCGCCGACTCGTCGAATTCCTCGGCCTTGATGAAGTCGAGGATCGCATTGTCCAGGCTCTCGTCGTAGCGATACTGGTCGTGAGCGAAGCAGCGCTTGATAAAGGCCACGAACAGGGTCAGGAAGTCGTCGCTCAGGCAGGCGCTCTTGACCACCAGCGTGGTCAGCGACAGATTGGCCGACGCCCCGATCACCAGCGCATAGCGCTTCAGCGTGGTGTTCGGGAACAGGCTGTTCAGGTGCGATTTCAGCCGGTTCAGGTCCATGTACGACAGCTTGTAGCCCTTCGGCAGCGACACGATCGACACCACCGACGAGCAGTTCTTGAAGAAGAACAGGTCGCTGAGCTTGGTCGCGTCGTAGCCGGAGCGCTTGTACTCGTCCAGCGCGGCACGATAGCGGTCCGATTCGATCGGCAGCAGGCTGATGCCTTCGATCGCCTGGGTCGCGCGGTTGAAGTGCGGCAGGTCGATCGAGCGGAAGAACAGGTCGTCGATATCCAGTCGCAGCGGCTCGCCGTCCAGCGCGGTGGCCGGCAGTTCCGGCACCACCGATTCGGCATAGGCCACGGCGACCGGGCCGGCCAGGCTCATGAACAGGTCGTTGGCATCCAGGCGGATGGTTTCGCCGATGTCGATGCCGGCACGACGGAAATAGTTCTGGTCGTAGTCGGTCGTCACCGCCTGCGCAGTCAGGATGTTGAAGATCTGCTGCGAGATGTACTGGTTGGCGTGACGCTCCATGGCGTTCACGTCGATGTTCTGGATGTTGCCGTCGTCGCTTTCCTCGGCGTAACGCATGATGTCGTTGGAGATCAGCATCATGGCGTTCCACGGCCGCATGCGGCGCATCACGCTTTCGGCGTTCGACTCTTCCGTGTCGAAGTTGTACGAGAAGTCCCACTCTTCGGACAGATACTTGCACAGCAGACGACCGGCATTGATATGCAGCGCCTCGGACACTTCGACCCGGCTGTCGGAGATGTTCGGCAGGATGCAGATGCTGCTGGTGAAGATCGGCTCGAACACGAACGAGTAGCCGCGGTTGCCTTCGTCCTCGGACTCGGTCCGGGTGTCGAAAGTCTTGCTCATGTACGCATACTGCTGCGCCAGGCCGAATTCGGACGCCATGCCGGAACCGGTGCCGCCGCCTGCACTGAAAATGTAGAAATACAGTCGCGACTGGTTGGCCTTTATCCCGCACGAGTCGATCAGGTACGAGTGGATGAATTTCCAGTCGGCGTTCGAGAAGTGCTGGGTATCCTTGTTCAGGATGATCTTGGCCAGGTACTGGCCGAGAATCGGCGCGTTGCCGGCGCCGCCGGCATGGACCTCGGACAGGTCCATGATTTTCATCTTGTTGTAGTCTTCGAGGAAACCGCTCTGCTCGCCCTTGCGCGACAGGTGGATGCGGCCCTTGATGTCCTTGTCCAGGTCACCGAGCATCACCATCGGTTCGATCAGGAACACCGGCTTGGCAGCCCGGTTCGGCGACATCAGCAGATTGCGGCGGATCCAGCTGACCGGGCGGTATTCCTTCTCGACCGGCTGCTTTTCCTCGGCATTGAATTCGTTCAGGTAGAACTTGCGCGCGTTGTAGACCAGCGAGGCCACGTCGACCGCGATGTTCGAGCCGCAGCGCCCGAGCCCGATCAGGCACACCGACGGGAACTGCTGGCTGCTCGGCTGCTCGATCAGCTCGCCGGGCACTTCCGGCGGGAACACCTGGGCGCGCAGACCGTCCAGATTTTCCAGAATGCGTTCGAAATCACGCTCGGTGAAATAACGACAGTGGTCGGTGGAGAACACTTCCTTCGCTTTCCGGGCGGGGTGCCGGGGTTCGACCTTTTCCAGGGCAGGAAAGTCCAGCGAGGAAATCGACTCATCAATTGTTTTCATATTTCAGCATTCTGGCGGTTGCGAAGCGGCATACAGTCGGAGGCCGTCCGTCTGTTCAGCGACCGGACGCCCTGCCCTGGGCTCAAGCGGATCCGGTCCCGGCCCGAATTTGGATACTCGCGCGTAGGATTTGTCTTAGTCAAGCGAAGTTCACCATAGTTGCTGCCGGAAATTTTTGCTGCTCCGCAAGCAAAGTGGTTTTTTTGTTGCGATCCGTCATTTTTCAATGCAGATGCAAATTACATAGCCGATTTTATCATTTTGCCGCGCGGCGTAGACGACAGATTGCAATTTGGCAAGTTTGTGGCAAAAAAAGGTCAACAAGCTGATTGTAAAAGCAAAAAAACTGCCCTGCAGGAAAAGACCTGCAGGAACAGTTTTTTCTGCGACGAACGGTGAGACGACCGGGGTCAGGACGGATCCTGTCGGCCCAGCATACGAAAAATGCTGGAAAAATCGAGTCCGCCGGCCCCGTTCTTGCTGTGCAGATCGAACAGATTGCGCGCCAGCGCGCCCATCGGCGTCGAGGCCTGGCTGGCCAGCGCGCTCTGTTCGGCCAGACCCAAGTCCTTCAGCATCAGATCGACACCGAACCCGCCACCGTAGTCGCGCGACGCCGGCACGCCCTCCATCACGCCAGGACACGGGTTATAGACGTCCAGCACCCAGTTGTGGCCGCTGCTCTGGCGCATCACCTCCGACACCACCTTCGGGTCGAGCCCGTTGGCGATGCCAAGCCGGATGGCCTCGCAGGTGCCGATCATCTGGATGCCGAGCAGCATGTTGTTGCAGACTTTCACCGCCTGGCCGGCGCCATGGCCACCGGCATGGAACACCGCCCGCCCCATGATCTCCAGCAGTGGCCGCGCCCGCTCCAGTGCGGCAGCGTCACCGCCGACCATGAAGGTCAGCTTGCCGTCGCGGGCCCCGGCCGTCCCGCCAGACACCGGCGCATCGATCATGTCGAAGCCGCGTTCGGCCGCCTGTTCCGCCACCCGGCGCGCGCTGTCCGGGGCAATGGTCGAGCAGTCGACCAGCAGCGTGCCGGGTGCGGCGGTGTCGAGGATGCCGCCCGCCGGCAGATAACACTGTTCGACATGCTTGCTGGCCGGCAGCATGGTGATGACCACATCCGCGCCGGCCACGGCATCGGCGACCGATGCCGCGATCTGTCCGCCGGCCGCGGCCAGTTGCTCCAGCGCGGCAGCGACCAGGTCGAAGCCGCGCACGGCATGCCCGGCCGCCAGCAGGTTTCTGGCCATCGGCAGACCCATATTGCCCAGACCGATAAAAGCGATGGTGTGTGACATGACGAGACTCCGGCTCAGTGCATGGAAATGGTGGTGTTGATGCGGCCCGCCGCATCGGCGTCCGGCTCGAACCAGCGCGCGGTCACGGTCTTGGTCTGGGTCCAGAATTGCACCGCCTGCTTGCCGTTCGGCCCCAGGTCGCCCAGTTTCGATGCCCGCGAACCGGTAAAGCTGAAATAGGCGACCGGTACCGGGATCGGCACATTGATGCCGACCTGGCCGACATCAATATCCTGCTCGAACGTCCGCGCCGCCCAGCCGGACGAGGTGAAGATCGACGTACCATTGCCGTTCGGATTGGCGTTGATGAAGCGGATCGCTTCCTCCAGCGTGTCGACCTCGACCACGCACAGCACCGGGCCGAAAATTTCCTGGTGATAGATGTCCATATCGGCACTGACGCCGGCGAACAGCGTCGGCCCGACGAAGTTGCCGTCCGGGTAGCCGTCGACCTTGCAGTCACGGCCGTCGACCAGCAGCGTCGCGCCCTGCTCCACCCCGCTGCCGATCAGTTGCTCGACCCGGCGCTTTGCCGCCGGCGACACCAGCGGGCCGAGGTCGGCTTCGCGGTCGGTACCGGGGCCGACCCGCATGGCGCGGGTGCGGTCGGCGATTTCCGGCAGCCAGTCGCGCGCGGTCCCCACCAGCACCGCGACCGAGTTGGCCATGCAGCGCTGGCCGGCGGCGCCGAACGCCGAACCGAGCAGGTGGTTGATCGCCTGCGACGCGTTGGCGTCCGGCATCACCACGCAGTGGTTCTTGGCGCCCATCATCGCCTGCACCCGCTTGCCGGCATCGCTGGCACGGCGGTAGATCTGGGTGCCGACCGCGGTCGAGCCGATAAACGACAGCGCCTTGATATCGGGATGGTCGCACAGCATGCCGGCCACTTCCGGTCCGCCATGAACCACATTCAGCACTCCCGGCGGCAGCCCGGCTTCGTGCGCCAGCTCGACCAGCAGCATGGTCGAGGACGGGTCCTGTTCGGACGGCTTCAGCACAAAGGTGTTGCCGCAGGCAATGGCCATCGGGAACATGAAGCACGGCAGCATGACCGGGAAATTGAACGCGGTGATGCCGGCGCCCACGCCGAGCGGCTGCAGCCGGGTGTACACATCGACGCCCCCGGCGGCATTGCCGGCCAACTCGCCCTGCTGCAGGGTGGTGATCGCGCACGCATGCTCGACTGCCTCCAGTCCGCGCATGACTTCGCCCTCGGCATCCGGCAGGGTCTTGCCGTGCTCGCGGGTGATCAGGCTGGACAGCGGCCCGACATTGTCGCGAATCAGTTGCTGCAGCCGCAGCATGATGCGCATGCGCTGGCCGAGCGAGGTCTGCCGCCAGCTGGCGTACGCATCGCGGGCATTGCTGATGGCCAGCCGGACTTCGTCCCCGGTCGCGAACGGCACGCGGGCGACCACCTCCTGGGTGGCCGGGTCGACGACATCGCGCCACTCGGTGGTTTTCGACTGGACCGGCAGGCCGCCGATAAACAGCGGGATGTTCGGAATGCTGGACGAACTCATTGGGGCTCTCCTTGATGAAGGGTCGCACGTTCCCCGCCTTCTCCGCCGGGGAACGGCCGGATCAGACAGGTTTCAGCAGCTTGCAGGCGCCGGGATCGAGCGGCTTGAATGCCTGCCGGGCCGGAATGGGGGTCACCAGCTTCAGGTAGTCCCACGGCGCCTTCGACTCGGCCGGCGTCTTGACCTGGAACAGGTACATATCGTGGATCACCCGCCCGTCGGGCCGGATGGACGCATTGCGCATCACCGGGTCGCTGATTGGAATTTCGCGCATTTTCTTCGCCACAGTGGCCGCATCCACGCTCTGGCTGGCGGCGACCGCCTTCAGGTAATGATAGACACTGGAGTACACGCCGGCCTGGACCATGGTCGGCTTGTTGCCGCTGAAACGGGCCTCGAAGCGCTTCGAGAACGCACGCGTGCGCTCATCGAAATCCCAGTAGAAGCCGTCGGCAAAGGTCAGCCCCTGCGCGGTCTTCAGACCGAGCGCATGCACGTCGGACAGAAACAGCAGCAAGGCGGCCAGCCGCTGGTTCTGACTGTTGCCGACACCGAATTCGCGCGCCTGCTTGATCGCGTTGACCGTGTCCTGGCCGCCGCTGGCCAGACCGATCACCTGGGCTTTCGACGCCTGCGCCTGCATCAGGTACGACGAAAAATCATTGGTATTCAGCGGATGGCGGATGCGTCCGACCACCGTGCCGCCGAGTTTTTTCACCACGTCGCCGGCGTCCTGCTCCAGCGACTGGCCGAATGCGTAGTCGACGGTGACGAAATACCATGACTTCTGCCCTAGCCGGGTCAGCGCCGCCGCCGTGCCGACCGCCTGCGAATAGGTGTCGAACATCCAGTGGAAGCCGTATGGCGAGCAGTCCTCATTGGTCAGCCGGGTGGTGGCCGGGCCGCTGTACAGCGCGATAACCCCCTTGTCCAGCGCCAGCTTCTGGATGGCCAGCGCGGCCGCCGAGTTGGTCAGGTCGGCCAGCGCATTGACCTTGTTGCGGTCGATCCACTCGCGCGCCTTGGCTGCGGCGACATCGGCCTTGTTCTGGTGATCGGCCGACAGCAGCTCGATCTTCAGCCCCTTGCATTCGGCCTTCAGGCAGTCTTCGATCGCCATATTGGCGGCAATGACCGAGCCCTTGCCGCCCATGCCGGCATAGTTGCCGGACATGTCGGTCAGCACGCCGAGGCGGACGGTGTTGCCGGGAATCTGTGCCAGGGCCGGCGCGGCGACAAAGGCGCAGGTCAGCGCACTGGCGACGAGGGACCGGCGGCGCAGGGCCACCGCGTGCGGGATACCATTCATGTGATCTCCTCCTGTGGGCGCGCTGCATCAGCAGTGCGCTGTCTCCTGGCGACGCCGGCTTGCTCTCTGCCGGAGCGGAATGGCGTGGCGTCGCCGCCTTGGGCAGGCAGGTCGATACTAGGGGTCGCCGGATTGTTGGACAATAGGCACGCAACCAATGCAACTGTGCAAAAATGCACAGCGGGCTTCATATTGCAGTGCCGCATAAAGGGAGACAGAAGATGGACTGGGACAATCTGCGTGTCTTTCTGGAGATTGCCCGCAGCGAGACGCTGGTACAGGCGGCGCGGCGGCTGGGCATGGACCACTCGACGGTGTCGCGGCGGCTGCGCCGTTTCGAGCAGCAGCTGGGCAGCCAGTTGTTCGAGCGCAACAACCAGGGCGCGGCGCTGACGCCGCAGGGCTACCAGTTGCTGGAATACGCGCGGCAGATGGAAAGCACCCTGCAGCAGGCGACGGAACATGTCGCCGGCCATGACCGGCAGCTGTTCGGCCGGGTCCGGGTCGGGGCGACCGAGGGCTTCGGCAGCTATGTGCTGGCGCCGCTGCTGGCGCACTTCTGCCATCGCCATCCGCAGATCGCCGCCGATGTCCTGCCGGTGCCGCGCTTCGTCAATCTGTCCAAGCACGAGGCCGACGTGGCGATCTCGATCGAGCGGCCGCAGAGTGGCCCGTATATCGTCAGCAAGCTGACCGACTACCGGCTCGGCCTGTATGCCACTGCCGGCTATCTGGAACGCCATGCGCCGATCCGCCAGCGCGACGATCTGGCAGCGCACGCGCTCATCGGTTACGCCGACGACCTGCTGTTCAGTGAGGAATTGCGCTATCTCGGCGATATCGCGCCCGGCGCGCGGCTGAATGTGCGCAGCAGCAGCGTGATCGCCCAGTTCACCGCGGCCCAGCGCGGCTTCGGGCTGGCGGTCTTGCCGTGTTTTCTCGCCAGCCACAGCGACAGCCTGCTGCCGGTGCTGGCGCACGACGTCCAGGTAGTGCGCCAGTTCTGGATCGTGGCACCGCAGGAGCGCCGCCACCTTGCCCGTGTCGCTGCGCTGTGGGACTACCTGCGTGCGGCCATGGACGCGAACCGGCCGTTCATGATGGGCGACACGCGGGACATGGACTGGCCGGACGATGCCGGCCCGGACAGCCCGTCAGCGACCGGCCGGGCTCAGCCGACCGCGCGCGCCACCGGCTGCACCGACAGTCGCACGTAGATCGGGGCATAGGCCTGGTCCTGGCTGATGACCACCATGCCCTCCTTCGCCAGTTCCAGCATGGCGATGAAGTTGACCACCACATGGCTGACGCCGAGCTCCGGCACGAACAGCTCACCAAATTCGACGAACGGTTTCAGCGCCAGGATGCGCAGCATGGCGCTCATCTGCTCGCGTACCGACAGCTCGTCCTGCTGGATCTGGTGATGCTTGTGATGGCGGGCACGGGCGAGGATGGCCATCCACGCCTGCTTCAGGTCGGCGACGCCGATCTCCGGCAGGCGTTTTTCCGCGCTCTGCTCGACCAGGATCGCCAGCCAGGCAAAGTCGCGCTCGGCCTGCGGCAGCCGGTCGAGTTCCAGTGCCGCCAGCTTCATCTGCTCGTACTCAAGCAGCCGGCGTACCAGTTCGGCGCGCGGGTCCTCGACTTCGTTTTCCAGTTCGGACGGCGGCTTCGGCAGCAGCATGCGCGACTTGATCTCGATCAGCAGCGCCGCCATCAGCAGGTACTCGGCGGCCAGTTCCAGCCGCGCCGTCAGCATGGTCTCGATGTACTCCATGTACTGCGCGGTGATGCGCGCCATCGGAATGTCGACCACGTTCAGGTTCTGCTTGCGGATCAGGTACAGCAGCAGGTCGAGCGGTCCCTCGAAACTTTCGAGGATGACGCGCAGCGCATCCGGCGGGATGAACAGGTCCTGCGGCGCCTCGGTGACCGGCTCGCCGAACACCAGGGCCAGCGGCAGTTGCAGCGGTGCGCTCAAGACTTCTCCTCCCGGCCGGCGTGCACGCCGGCCCCCGTGATTACTGGTAGCCCAGACCCATGGCCTCGCGCACGTCGCGCATGGTGTCCTGTGCCAGCTTGCGTGCCCGTTCGCAGCCGTCGGCGACAATGCTGCGCACCAGCGACGGGTCGTCCAGATACGGCTGCGCGCGCTCGAACATCGGCTGCTGCTCGGCCAGCACGGCATCAATCACCGGCTGCTTGCAGTCCAGACAGCCGATCCCCGCGCTGGTACAGCCTTCGCGGACCCAGGTACGGGTCGTGTCGGTCGAGTAGACCTGGTGCAATTGCCAGACCGGGCATTTCTCCGGCGTACCCGGGTCGGTGCGGCGCACGCGGGCCGGATCGGTCGGCATCGAGCGGATCTTGCGGCCGACGCTGTCCGGTTCTTCGCGCAGGAAGATGCCGTTGCCGTAGCTCTTCGACATTTTCTGTCCGTCCAGGCCCGGCAGCCGGCTGGCCTCGGTCAGCAGCGTCTGCGGCTCGACCAGGATCACCTTGCCCTTGTTTTCCAGGAAGCCGAACAGCCGTTCGCGGTCGCCATGACTCAGGTTCTGCGTATCGGCCAGCAGCGCGCGCGCCGATTCCAGCGCTTCCTCGTCACCGTCCTGCAGGTAGCGGGTGCGCAGTTCCTCGTACAGCTTGCCGCGCTTCGGCCCCATCTTGCGGATGGCGGCCTCGGCCTTCTCTTCGAAGCCGGCTTCGCGCCCGTAGATATGGTTGTAGCGGCGGGCGACTTCGCGGGTAATCTCGATATGCGGGATCTGGTCCTCGCCGACCGGCACGAAGGTCGCGCGATAGATCAGGATGTCGGCCGACTGCATCAGCGGATAGCCAAGGAAGCCGTAGGTGCCGAGATCCTTGTGCGACAGTTTTTCGATCTGGTCCTTGTAGGTCGGCACCCGTTCCAGCCACGACAGCGGCGTGATCATCGACAGCAGCAAATGCAGCTCGGCGTGTTCCGGTACCCGCGACTGGATGAACAGCGTGGCCCGCGACGGGTCCACGCCGGCGGCAAGCCAGTCGATGACCATGTCCCAGGTGCTGCGGCCGATGATCGACGGATCTTCGTAGCTGGTGGTCAGCGCATGCCAGTCGGCAACGAAAAACAGGCACTCGTACTCGGACTGCAGCCGCACCCAGTTTTTCAGGGCGCCATGATAATGGCCAAGGTGCAGGCTGCCGGTCGGGCGCATGCCCGATAGAACGCGTTCGGGGTACATGAAGGGAGGAGACTCTCTTTGCGGGTCAGATGAACAGGTTGAGGAAACTATAGAGCAGTGCCTGGAACGGTCGCATGATCACCGACAGGGCGCCGGTAAACAGCAGCGCAATCAGGATCCACATGCCGTACGGCTCGATGCGCGACACGGTATAGGCCTGGCGCGGCGGCAGCAGGCTGACCAGGATGCGCCCGCCATCGAGCGGCGGGATCGGAATCAGGTTCAGCACCATCAGCGTGACGTTGATCGCCACGCCACCCGAGGCCATCAGCATCAGCGGGTCGGTGAAATAGCCGTCGGTATAAAGCGCCAGTTTGTACATCAGCGCCCAGACGATGGCCATCAGCAGATTGGCCAGCGGACCGGCCAGCGCCACATAGCGCATGTCCCGTTTCGGGTTGCGCAGCGCGGAGAAATTGACCGGTACCGGCTTGGCCCAGCCGAACAGGAAGCCACCGAGCGCCAGCGACAGCATCGGCAGCAGCACGGTGCCGATCGGGTCGATGTGTTTAAGCGGATTCAGCGTCATGCGCCCGAGCATGAAGGCCGTATTGTCGCCGTAGCGTTTGGCCGCATAGGCGTGCGCGGCCTCGTGCACGGTGATGGCAAACAGCACCGGCAGCGCATAGATGGCGATTTTCTGGATCAGGTCGGCGTAGTCGGTCATGGAGTTCCCGGCGAACGGTCAGTTCTGGCAAGGGTCGGCCGGAGCGGGCTCCGGCCGGGCAACAGGGTCAGGCGGCGCTGAGGCCGAAGGCAGCAAGCTTGCCGGCACCGGCGCGGATCAGTTCCGGCGCGCCGGAAGTCAGGTCGATGACCGAGGTCGGCTCCACGCCGCAGTAGCCGCCGTCGATGATGGCGTCGAGCTGCTTGTCCAGCACGTCGCGGATTTCGTACGGATCGGTCGGCGGCAGGTCGTCGCCCGGCAGCATCAGCGTGCAGGACAGGATCGGCTCGCCCATTTCCTCCAGCATCGCCAGCGCGACCGGATGGTCGGGCACGCGCAGGCCGATGGTCTGCCGCTTCGGGTGCAGCGTGCGGCGCGGTACTTCCTTTGTCGCCTGCAGAATGAAGGTATAGGGCCCCGGCGTGACCGCCTTCAGCAGCCGGTAGGTGGCGTTGTCGACCTTGGCATAGGTGCCGAGTTCGGACAGGTCGCGACAGACCAGGGTGAAATGGTGGCGCAGGTCGAGCTGGCGGATGGCGATGATGCGTTCCATCGCCTGCTTGTCGGACAGCCGGCAGCCCAGCGCATAACAGGAATCGGTCGGATAGGCGACCACCCCGCCTTCGCGCAGGATCTTCACCGCATCGCGGATCAGGCGTCCTTGCGGCGTTTCGGGATGAATGGAAAAGAACTGTGCCATTTTCTTCGGTATGTATTCAGTAGGGACGACGGTGCGAATGCGCCGCCGCAGGACTATTTTTCATAGTCGCCGGCAACGATGCCAAGCCGTTCCCAGACCGGCACGCAACCCGCCGGCAACGGCAGCGTATAGCCGACATCGCGCCCGCCTTCGCCCGGCGCATGGAAATCGCTGCCGCTGGACGCCAGCAGTTCCTGCGAACGGGCCAGATGGGCGAACTGGGGAATCTCGCTGGCCGAATGGCTGCCGCTGACCACCTCGATGCCCTCGCCGCCGGCAGCCTTGAATTCCTCGACCAGTTCGAGCATCAGCCGCTTGCCGATCTTGTAGCGACCCGGGTGGGCAATGATGGCAATGCCGCCTGCCGCGCGAATCCAGCCGACCACATCGCCAAGCGCCGCCCATTCGAACGGCACGAAGCCCGGCTTGCCTTCGACCAGATAGCGCTTGAACACCTGCTGGGTGTCCTTGGCCTTGCCGCTTTCCACCAGATAGCGGGCGAAATGGGTACGGCCGATCATTTCCGGATTGCTGCAGAAACGCATTGCACCGGCAAAGGCATCGTCGATGCCGACCCGGATCAGGTCAGCCGCCATTTCACGGGCGCGGTCGACGCGACCATGGCGGATCGAGTACAGGCCGTCGGCCAGAACCTGGCAATCAGGATCGATGCCAAGACCGACGATATGCAGCGTCCGCTTGCGCCAGGTTACCGAGACTTCCGCGCCATTGATAAAGCGGATGCCGTGCGCGGCGGCCGTCGCGCGCGCCTCGGCCAGGCCTGCGGTGCAGTCGTGATCGGTCAGCGCCAGCACGCGTCCGCCACGACCGGCGACGCGCGTCACCAGATCGGTCGGGCTCAGGGCGCCGTCCGAGGCGGTGGAGTGGCAATGCAGGTCGAGGGGAATCATGCGGCCAGGGTGAAGGGCGTAAAGATCAACATGTTAACAGCGCCGGGCATGACGACGAAAGCGCCGTCACTCGCCGGCCTGCAGTTCACGCTCCAGTTCGCGCAGCTTCCATTCCGCATGCGCGGCCCGCCATGCATCCATCGCCTCGGCATGGACGGTCCACACGCAGCGCTCACAGCCGGACTCGCAGCATTCATTGTCGCCAGGCGGTTCCGGCGGCAAGGGTTCCGGATCGTCGACCACGGGATTCACGCCGTGGCGCCCTCGACCCGGATCGAGAAGCCGTCACCGCTGACCCGCTGACCGGCGCGGATCTTGCAGGTCTTGCGCAGTTCGACCTGTCCGTCGACGCGAACGTCACCCTGCGCCACCAGCAGCTTGCCTGCGCCACCGGAATCGACCACGCCACATACTTTCAGCAGGTCGCACAAGGCGATGTATTCGCCGGAAAGGGTAAAAGTCTGATTCATTACGGTCCTGTCTGATCATCATGGGCCACCGCAACGGTAGATTGCGGCCCGGATGCGAATTTTAAAGGGAAACGGCCGACGGGGGTCGCCTGCTTCAGGCATCGGCCCGGCGTTCGCCGCAGGCCACGGCAGCCATTGCCGCCCGCACCGCGCCCGCATCGTCCAGGTCGGACAGCAGCACGGTCAGTTTGGCCAGGGCCGCTTCCGGCGTCATGTCGCCGCATGGCACCGCACCCGCAGCGGCCAGCGCGGCACTGGCCGCGTAGCAGCCGGGGGCAACCCCGCCCCGCCAGGCCTGGGTCACGCTGGCCAGCACCACACCGCGGGCGGCAGCCTGTGCCAGTGCTGGCGCCAGCCGGTCCGGCACGTTGCCGGCGCCATAGCCGACCAGCACCGCGCCGGCCAGCCCGGGCAGCGCCAGCGTTTGTGCGGCGGCGGTCACGGTGGCGCCGGGCGCCAGCCAGATCAGCGCCACATCCCGGTCGAGCCGGGTCGCGCGCGGCCGGAAACCGGCGGCGTCCACCGCGAGCAGGCGTTCGGGAAACCACCGTCCGTCGGCGTACAGCGGGGCATCATTCGGGGCGACAAAGGCGTCATCACTGGCGCTGTCGGCCTTGCGGACCCGGCAGCCGCGCCATACCCGCCCGGCAAACGGCACCACCACTTCGGCCAGCCGGTCGTGGCTGGCGGCAGCGATCGCCAGCGCCACATTGGCCGGCGCGTCCGAGCCGGGCTCGAACAGCGGCCGCATCGAGCCGGTCACCGCCACCGGCTTGCCGAAGCCCGGCAGCAGAAAGGCCAGCGCGGAGGCAGTGTGCGCCAGCGTGTCGGTGCCATGCAGCACGACAAAGCCGTCGTAGCGCTCACGGCGTGCAGCCAGGTCAGCCGCCAGCCGCCCCCAGTCGGCCGGCGCCGCGTTCGACGAATCGATCAGCGGCGCATATTCGACCAGTTCCCAGTCGATGCCGGCCGGAATCAGCGGTGCCAGCGCCGCATTCATCACGCCGGGACGGGGCTCGAGGCCCTGCTTGCCCGGCACCATGCCGATGGTGCCACCGGCGTACAGGATGCAGAGTGTTGTCATCCGCGCATTGTCGCCGCAAACAGCGACCTTGGCAGCAACGGGCTGCGCAATGCCTGCGCCAGGTCAGACGGGCACCGCCGGCCCGGGTAACGAAAATCATGTCGCTCATTAAATAACGTACAATTCGTTCATTCCGATTCCGTCTTCCGCCCCGCCATGACCCTGCCCGCCATGCCCTCCAGCGATATTGCCTCGCGCATTCGCGCCACTGCCCAGCAACTGGTGGCCGAAGGCACCTGGCCCACGGTGGTCAATGTGCGCGAGCGCCTCGGCACCGGCTCCAACACCACCATCAACAATGAGCTGCGGGCCTGGCGCCAGTGGTTCCTGGCCCGGGTGTCGTCCAGCACCCGCCGGCCGGACTGGCCCGGTGTGCTCGGCGATGCCATGGACACGCTGTGGCAGACTGCCTGCGAGCAGGCGGAACGCCAGCTCGACACACTGCGACAGGAAGTCAGCGCCGAGCTCGACGCCCTGCGCGGCGAGTTCGCCCGCCAGGAAGCGGCGCTGCTCGATGCCGACGCGGCCCGGCAGCAGGCACAGGCAGAACTGGCCCGCGTGCAGGACGCCCTGCTGGCACAGCAACAGGCCGGCGAACGACTGGCACAGCAGGCAGCGGAACTGGAAGCCGCGCTGGACCGTGCCCGCCGCGACCACGACACCCTGTCCGGACAGTTGCAGACGGCCGCCCAGCGACACGCCGAAGCCCTGGCCGAGCAGGAACGGCAGGCGGAACAGCGTCTGACGCTGGCGGTGACCGATGGCGAGAAGCGCGAGGCGCTGGCCTATGAACGGCTGGAAGGGCTGCGTGCCATGCTGTACGAGCAGGCCGATCGCGAGCGGCTCGAACACGAGCAGGAAAAAAAGCGCCAGGATGTCCTGATCGCCGATCTGCGCCAGGAACTGGCCAGCGCACAGACCCACTGGCACGAGCGGCTGCTCGGCAGCGAACGCGAACGCGCCCTGCTGGAAGCGCGCGCCGAAGCGCAGCTGGCCCGCCAGGCCGAGCTGGAAGCGCGGCTGCTTGATGCCACTGCGCGCGAGCAGCGACAGGCCGCACGCGAAGCGGCACTGGAGCAGCAACTGGTACGACTGCGGACCGAATACGCGTCCGATGACGGAACACCGGCATGAGCCGCCCGCCATCGCTGCTGCCCGGCGATGGCCGCCGGTCCGTCGTGACCGACGACCCGCGTGCAGGCGCCCAGCGGCCGCTGCTGATCGAAGCCCGCGACGACGTCGCCGCCATCATCACCTGGCTGCGCGAGTTCGAGGACTCGCCGCATACCCTGACCAACTATCGCAAGGAATCGCGCCGTCTGCTGCTGTGGGCGCAGGACCGCGGCCGCGAGCTGCGCACGCTGCGCCGCGAGGACCTGCTCGACTACCAGCGCTTTCTGGCCAATCCGCAGCCGGCAGCGCAATGGACCGGCCCGGCGCGGCCGCAGGACCATCCGGACTGGAAGCCGTTCACCGGTCCGCTGAAGCCGTCCAGCATCAAGCAGGCGCTGGTCATTCTCGGCGCGATGTTCAAATACCTGTACGACGCCGGTTATCTGGACGCCAATCCGCTGGCGCTGTCGCGGCGCAAGTCACGCGGCGTCATGGCCGATGCACCGCTGGAGCGCTATTTCGAGCACGAGGTATGGGAGGCGGTTCTCGACAGCCTGGAGAAACTGCCGATGGAAACCGAGCGCGAGCAGCGACACTACGAACGCGCGCGCTGGCTGTTCCACCTGCTGTACCTGTCCGGCGTCCGCCGCTCGGAAGTCGCGCGCGCCACCATGGGCGACATTTTCCAGCGCAACGGGCTGTGGTGGTGGCGGGTGCTCGGCAAGGGCAACAAGATCGGGGACATCCCGGTCAGCGAGGACCTGCTCGCTGCGCTCGCACGCTATCGCGGCCACCTCGGCCTGTCGCCGCTGCCGCTGCCGGGCGAGGCCACGCCGCTGGTGTGCCGGGTCATCGGGCGCGGCCAGTACACCACACTGACGCCGACGGCGATCTACCTGATCGTCAAGCAGGTGTTCCTGCGCGCTGCCGCACTGTTCCGCAGCCATGACCGCCATCTGGCCAGCCGGCTGGAAGCGGCCTCGACCCACTGGTTGCGGCACACCTCGGCCTCGCACCAGCTCGATGCCGGCGTGCCGCTGCTGGTCGTCAGCCAGAACCTGCGCCACGCCAGCATCCAGACCACGCGCAAATACCTGCACAGCGAAGACGACGCCCGCCACGCCGCCACCCAGGCGCTGAAGATGCGCCGGTCGACGGACAAGGAGTAAAAAAAACCGTCCGGGGCAACGCCGGACGGTTTCTTGAGGTGCAGATGCTTACTTGCTCGACAGCAGCTTGTCGATGTCTTCGCGCGGAATCGCACCGGCCACCAGCTGGCCATTGCCGAACACCAGCGCCGGCGTGCCGGTCACGCCCAGCTTCTTGCCCAGCGCCTGGATGCGGTCCAGTGCGGCGGTATCGCAGTTGCCGTCGCCGGTCAGCGCCTTGCCGTCGCGCATGACGCCGGTCCAGCTCGCCAGCCGGTCCTTGCTGCACCAGATCTTCTTCGACTTGTTCATCGCGTCCGGGTGCAGCTCGGTCAGCGGCAGCAGGAAGGTGTAGATGGTGACGTTGTTCAGACCCGGCAGGCTGTCGCGTTCCAGCCGCTTGCAGAACGGGCAGTCCGGATCGGAGAACACCGCCAGCTTGCGGCTGCCGTCGCCGCGCACGTCCTTGATCGCCAGTTCCAGCGGCAGATCGGCCCAGTTGACCTTGCTCAGCGCAGCCATGCGCTCTTCGGTCAGGCTTTTCTTGTTCTGCACGTCGATCAGGTTGCCGACGAACAGATGGGTGACCTTGGCGTCGGTGTAGACAATCTGGCGGCCGGCCAGCACCACTTCGTACACGCCCTTGACCGGCGACGCACTGACCGACTGCACTTCCCGCTGCGGGAATTTCTGCTCGAACGATTTCTTCACCGCCGCCGTATTGCCATCGCCTTCCACCGCGCAGGCGAACAGCGGGATGAACATCAGGGCAGTGGCCAGGGTACGAAGCTTGCGCATGGGGATCCTTGGGTCGTTCTCGAAACGCGCTATTGTGGACGCGTCCACCGACAACAACAACCGGATCGGCGCGGATAGAATGCCGGGGTCCGTCAACTGGCTTGCCCGAATGCTTGTCCGCATCGTCACCATCATCCTTCCCGTCCTGCTGATGATCCTGATCGGCTGGCTGTACGGCCGCCGTGCCCGCCCGGACATGAGCGCGACCAACCGCATCAATATGGACATCTGCGTGCCGATGCTGGTGTTCTCCGCGCTGGCCGCACGCGATTTCGATCTGGCGGCGAACTGGAAACTGATTCCGGCCGCCATCGGCATCGTCGCCCTGTCCGGTCTGCTGGCGTGGCCGGTCAGCCGGCTGGCCGGCATCAGCCCGCGCACACTGCTGCCGCCGACCATGTTCAACAACTGCGGCAATATGGGCCTGCCGCTGGCGCTGCTGGCCTTTGGCCGCGAGGGATTCAATGCCTCGGTGATGCTGTTCGTGGTGTCGAACCTGCTGCACTTCACCCTGGGCGCCTTTGTCTT
Organism: Microvirgula sp. AG722; assembly: GCF_003269145.1. Taxonomy (NCBI): domain Bacteria; kingdom Pseudomonadati; phylum Pseudomonadota; class Betaproteobacteria; order Neisseriales; family Aquaspirillaceae; genus Microvirgula; species Microvirgula sp. AG722. Next base: position 26,497 of record NZ_QLTJ01000008.1, read on the forward strand.
CTGCCGCCAGACCCGCTTTACCGGCCTGCTGAAAAACCCGATCGTGATTGCCACCGCTGCCGGGCTGCTGTTCGGCATTCTCGATCTGCATCTGCCGGAACCGTTGATGATCGGCATCAAGATGATGGGCGACGTGACCATCCCGCTGATGCTGTTCGCGCTCGGAGTACGCATGGTCGATGCCAGGCTGTCCGGCTGGCGTATCGGCCTGCTCGGCGCCGTGCTGTGCCCGCTGACCGGTCTGCTGGCCGCCGCGGTGCTGGTGCCGTTGCTGCAACTGGACCCGGCAATGCGCGCACAGGTCTATCTGTTCGGCTCGCTGCCACCGGCGGTGCTGAATTTCCTGATGGCCGAGCACTACCGTCAGGAACCGGACCGGATGGCCGCCATCGTACTGATCGGCAACCTGGCCAGCATCGTGTTCGTCCCGTTCGGCCTGTGGCTGGCGCTGGCGTAGAATGGCAGCCTTGTCCTTCCACGCCGCCGGCCATGCCTGACACTTTTTCCGACCCCGTGCCGTCCCCGTGCGTACAGCGCTGCCAGCTGGATGCCGACGGGCGCTATTGCCTCGGTTGCCGGCGCACCCGTGACGAAATCGCCGCCTGGTCGACCAGCACGCCGGCACAGCAACGGGCGGTCTGGGCACGGCTGATTGCCGAACCGCTGCCGGCGGACAGCTTCTGCCCGCGCTGCGGTGCCGGCTTCTCCTGTGGCAGCGGCGGCCAGGCCGGCGGATGCTGGTGTGCCGACCTGCCGCAGGTCCTGCCACCGGATGCCGGCAGCAGTTGCCTGTGCCCGTCCTGCCTGCGCGAACATCTGGCCGATGCCCACCGGCAGCGCGGCCTGCCACCGCCGGCAGACGGTTGATCCGGCTGATTTTTCGGAGTAATGCCACTGTGCGCTATCTGGTTTTCGTCACCCTGCTCTGGGCCGTTTCATTCAATCTGATCGGCGTGTTTCTGGCCGGCCGGGTCGACAGCGACTTTGCCGTGCTGACCCGCGTGCTGCTGGCCGGGCTGGCCTTTCTGCCCTTTCTGCGCTGGCGCGGGGTACCGGGACCATTCATTCTCGGCACCGTGCTGGCCGGCGCAATGCAGTTCGGCATCACCTATCTGCTGCTGTATCGTGCTTACGGTTTTCTGAGCGTGGCGGAAGTGTTGCTGTTCACCATTTTCACCCCGGTCTACATCACGCTGATCAACGACGCCCTCGCCCGCCGCTTTTCACCATGGGCCACCGCCTCGGCCATCGCCGCCGTGCTCGGCTCGCTGATCATCCGCTACGACAATCTCAGCGGCCACTTCCTCACCGGTTTTCTGCTGCTGCAACTGGCCAATCTGACCTTTGCCGCCGGCCAGGTCGGCTACAAGCATCTGGTGGCGCGCTACCCGAGCGGCCAGCCGCAGCACCGCACCTTCGGCTTCTTCTTTGCCGGCGCGCTGCTGGTTGCCCTGCCGTCGTTCCTGGTGTTCGGCAACCCGGCCCGGCTGCCGACCGATGCCACGCAATGGGGCGTGCTGGTGTTCATGGGACTGGGCGCATCGGCGCTGGGCTTTTATCTGTGGAACAAGGGCGCCTGCCTGGTTGATGCCGGCACGCTCGGCATCATGAACAATATGCACATCCCGGCCGGGTTGCTGATCAACCTGCTGCTCTGGCACAGCGACGCCAATCTGCCACGCCTGCTGGCCGGTGCTGCCGTCATGCTTGCCGCCCTGATGCTGAACCTGCGCTTCGGCGATCGCGACCGGATGCCGGTCAGGGCTTGAGATCGGCCCCTGCCGTCTCCATGTAGTGTCTACATGCCCGGGTGTCACGGACCGCTTCCCCGCATTGCATGCATGGTCCGGCCCCCGGCCAGTTTGTGCCGGTCGCGAAGCCGATGGCTTCCCCCGCGCCGGCGAGTCCAATCACCCCGCATGAAAAGGACTACGCATGATGAAATCCACTAGCAAATCGCTTCTCGCCGCCCTTGTGGCCGGCTCCCTGCTGTCAGCCACTGCGCTGGCCGACGACGGCGCCCTGCCGCCGGTACAGCAGGCTGACAATATCGCCTATATCAGCGGCGGTATCGGCAGTGACGAAGTTGCCGCCATCAAGGCCGCGGCCCGCCACTATCCCCTGACCATCGAGCTGGCGCAGGCGTCCCGCACCGGCGGCGTGTTTGTTGCCGACGTAGACATTGCCATCCGCACTGCCAAGGGCAAGAAAGTGTTCGCGGCCAACAGCAGCGGCCCGTTCATGCTGGTGAAGCTGCCACCGGGCAGCTATCGCGTCGAGGCCACGCTGGATGGCGCAGCCCGCAGCCAGAACGTGACCATCCCGGCCAGAGGCAGCCGCCACCTGACCTTTGTCTGGCCAGCCAGCGCCCGTTAACCCCCGCGCCACTGGCGATCCGGCGCCGCCACGGGTATACTGCGGCGCCTTCCCCGGAGGTGTGGCCGAGTGGTTTAAGGCACTGGTCTTGAAAACCAGCGACGGTTCGCGCCGTCCGTGAGTTCGAATCTCACCGCCTCCGCCAGAGCACAGCGAAAAGCCCTGATTTTTCAGGGCTTTTTTGTTTTTTCACCTTCTGATATGCCACGCAGCCTGCCATTTGCGCCGGGCTTCCATTGGAGCCTGCTGGACGAGGCTCATGCATGACGTATGCCTGGCATGCCTGCAGGGGGAAGGTCAAAACTTGGCCAGTAATGAAATTCCCTATTTTTTAGATTGAGTTTGAATCCAGAACAGGCCAATAGCATGGTTCCGATTGTCAGGAACCATTGCATTCAATGCTCCCGCAACTAAAAATTCTCCCGCATTTTTTGTGGGGACTGCCGTGTCAATCCAGGTTACCTCAGGTTTGCCAAGCTTCAGTTCACGGTAATTTTCACCGTTTTTCAACTGGGAAATATGTGCCTGATAGCCAAATAGTGATCGCCGCATGTTGAACAGCCAGACAAAATGGTCATTGGCATATATAGCGGTGGCTCGATAGCCTTCATCAACGGCGTTAATAGGCTTGAAATCTTTTGGCTCAAGCTGCCGGCTGGCTGTCCTCAGCGCATTGACGGATATGCTGCCAGGCTCTTTTATCCAACGGGGCCCCATTGGCTTTCCCAGAGCATGAATCCATTTCCATAGACCAGGCCAGGTACGTTGTGCAACCAACTTGCCGGAAGGACCGATCCGTGTAACTTCCGTTTCACCTTTGTTCGGATCCGTTGCCGTGATGATCAGATCACCGTCATTGGCAACGGCGGCCTGCAAAAAAATATCCAGATTCCCCAAGTGATAGGGCTGCAGTTCTTCCCACTGCTTGTGGCCCTGCTTGTCCATAAACAGGATCCAGTAATACGATGGACCTGTCCTCGATGCCGGCTGGCCCATGTTGACTTCCCCGACTACGGCGATGCCACCATTCCAGTCCACACAGCGGGCAAAAAACGATCTGAATGGGGCAGACAAGCTCTCTGGTGTCAGACGAAGCTCCGCAAGCACCTTTCCGGATGCATCGATATGCGTCAAGCCGGCAGGTTGTCGGAATTCTGTCCTGGTCGAGGGATAAATAGGTGCTCCGCAAAGCCAGACACTGCCGTTTTCGCCCGCGACTGCGCCAGAAATACGGCCATGGGGGCGGTCGATGCCATAGTCAGGCTCGACATAGCGCCACAGCTCGCGACCATCGGCATCCACCTTGCTGGCCCAGCCTCGCTGACTGCGCTGTCCGGCCAGTACGAAGCCCTGGTCGGGCATGGCCACGATCTCGTTGACCGTATACCCGGCGAACCCTCCCATCTTCGCGGTCTTCACGATGCGCATGCCATCATCTGCTGCGCATCCTGCTGCCAACAGCACTGGCAGGGTAGCGGCAAGGGCGCTCACCACACGTTTCAGCTTCATGATCCAGGGGAGCACGGGGCATGCCCTTCTGCGCAATGGTGAAGACACCAGATTATGACAAACACGTACCAAATGTCAGCAAAAATTGATGCCTATGCGACCAATAACCCTTTGCTCCCTGGCCCAGCTGGCAGAGTGTTCTACCCCGGCTACTGGCAGTCTGCAGCCAACGGACCTGCACAATGCTGACGCATTGTCACGGCATGAATTTCAAAGACATGCGAATCAAGGGCACCACATGCCTGCTTTCGATCCGCCACCCGTGCCAGCCCCCGCTCTCATTCGATTTTCAGGCGATGTGGCCTGCGTCGCCTTGCGTGACTGACACAAGCCCCTGCTCCAGTCATCACGGATTGGCAGGGATGCTGAACGCGCCGTCACCGTCGGTATTGTTTTCCTCGTAGGTAAGACTGCGGAATGTGCCGTTCGCGTTTATTTCAAAACCATCCCAGGCATCGCAAGTAATGGCGACGGTTCCATTCACCCACGCTGCGATGCCATCGCGAATGGCTATTGAAGAGAAGTCCCCGAAATTGCCAATGACATGCACATTCTGTGCCCCACAGGGGCCAAGCAATTGCTGCAGTCGATTCCTGGTGCAAGTGGCAACCCGTGCCCACACAGGGTCTTTTCTGGTCTTGACGGTTGCCCTGCTTTCGATGTGCGCAATAAACCATTTGCCATGATAGATTGCGACGCCGATGCACGGCGCCAGTCCGTTGGTGCCACAGACGGGGTCGGCCGCCATGAGATAACGACCTGGTTTGACAAGCAGTTGGGGCATTTTTCTGGTCCAGGTTCTCAGACAGGAATTCAAATGTCATTTAACGATAGCTCATCTGCTCACCAAATCAATATGACATTGACCTGTCTCGCCGCTGTCAGGCATGCTCCGCCGCAGACATCCCGTCCCACCTGAACGCTTGTCGTTGACCCGATGGAGAAAACATGATCGACCACACCGGTATCGTTTCCAGCGATTTCAAGACCAGCAAGGCGTTTTACACCGCCGCGCTGGCCACCATTGGCTATCGACTGCTTGTCGAGCTGCCCGCCGCGGTCACGGGTCACACTGACGTGGCAGGTTTCGGTGAGCCGCCGAAGCCCGATTTCTGGATCAGCCAGGGGACGCCCAACACCCCGCCCGTTCACATTGCATTCCGTGCCCGTTCGCGAGCGGAAGTCGATGACTTTTACGCGGCAGCCGTTGCGGCGGGTGGGCGTGACAACGGGGCACCCGGCTTGCGCCCTCACTACCACCCGGACTATTACGGCGCATTCGTTCTTGATCCGGATGGCCACAATATCGAGGCCGTCTGTCACGACCCGATATAACACGGCCGGATTTTGTCGCAGCCGGAATGCAGCACGGGAGTTTTGAGGATGAACGGCCCATAAGCGGATTCCGGCAAAAAAATCCGGTAGCGCAATTTGAGAGGAGATCGGCGCTACCGGTGCTGAGATCCCACGATAGCGGGTGGAAAGCCCGGGCATCTGCCCCTCCGATGGGCGGTGGCACTTTTGCCCGGTCCATAACTCGCATTTGTCATATCAATTTATGACAAAAACATTGCACATGCGAACCAGCTCACACCATCCGTATAACTACGAATGGGCGCGACCTTGCCCTGCCGTTATGCTCCCGTTCTGGTAAAAGCCATCCATAAACGGGGAAGGTCATGAAAACCGAGACATCGACACCAAATTTCGCCTGCCCGACCTGCGGCACGAAAATGGAAATGACGATGAAACGCCTGCTCGAAGAAGGCATCACCTGCCCGGCCTGTTCGCAGCAGATTGCACTGCGGGAAGATATCAGCCCGCGCATCCTGGAGCGGCTGCGTGCTCATGTTGCCAGGATGGCGGCGAGGCAAGCAGGACAATCCCGACCGTGGCATCAAGATCAATAGCAGTTTGGCAGGCTGCCAATCCGGCACAGGCTGAAGCGCTCTTCCTGCAATTTGCTTGACAAGTCAGGATAGTATTGCGCGATGAATTTTCTGGCTGCGTCAAAGTCATAATCGTAATTCAGGAACAGCGACTCTCCCTTCATGTTGGCATTGATATTTCCACCATAGATTACTTCCCCTGCCTTCACTTCCAGCGAAGGCAGTCTCATGCCTGAACAGTACTTGAAATATTTGTTGCCCACATAACTGAAAACACTCGGTCCAAATCGCGTTCCTGCCGACGTGCTGCCAACCTTCATTACAATAAAGCCATTACTTGGCGGGCTGACATTGGTCGTGGAAAAGAACGCGCTCCCAACAATCGCATTCACTTTTCCATCAGAATAAGCCCATTTGCCCCAACGGCTGGGCAACGGGGAATTCATCCCCACCACCACAATCCCGGCATCTGAGAGATCTTCCAGTTTGACATGCTCACCCGGGCGCATGTTTGCCGACTGACAGCCAGAAACGAGCATTGAAATGCTGCCGAAAACGGCAGCAATATAATATTTTTCCATTTTCTACTTTTTAATATCCGCTTTGCATGGTATTGCATATGAATATGCATTTTAATCCTGCTCAATTGACCAATTGACTTGCCGTACAGCAGTCATGCCGGCCAGATTCTTCACCAAAGGCGCCACGCATTCCTCTACACTTGCTCATCCACCGATCACTGGGCCCACCGCAGATGCCCTCGACATTAGCCAGCGACCTGTTTACCCAGAATCGGATCGTCGAATCCGGCTCGAACCGCTATGCCCTGCCGCAGGCACAGTTGCAGGCACTGCGCACGGCAGCGATCGGCCCGATGCCGCGCCTGGCCGGGCTGGATGCGGGAAACCCCTTCATCTGGTTCGACAGCGCGGCACACCGCCTGGCCGGGTTGTACCGGTGCGCACCCTTTGCCGAAAATTTCACGGCCCAGATCCGCAATATCGCGCTGGCACTGGACAACTGGGTCACCCGGTCGACCGATGCCTGTCTGGCTGCGGCCATGCAGCTGCCGCTCAAGCCCTACACGGCAGCACGCGCCCTGCAGACCGCCACGGTACTGGCGGCGCTGCGCCCGCTGGTACCACGGGACGACCAGCAGCATCAGACACTGCTGTGTGCCGCCCTGAGCATGAATGTGGCGATATGGGCCTTTCAGGATGCACTCGGCAGTCAGTCAGTACCACTGAGCAGCGGACAGCAGCGGGAGCTGCACCTGCACCCGCTGCTGTCCAGCGCCTGGCTGTCGGAAATGGGGGTCGACGACGACGACTGGCATGCGCTGGTCCAGCAACAGCATGAACGGCCGGATGGCACCGGTTATCCGTTCCATCTGCGCGGCAACGAGGTCGAGCCGCTGGCGCACCAGTTGCAACTGGTGGACGAAGTGATGGCAAAGCTCAGTCCCCGCGGAGCACGGCGGGCCATGTCCACCGACCATGTGCTGCGCGAGCTGTTCTTCCAGTGCGACGATCCTGACGACGCGCGACTGAACGCGGCGCTGATCAAGACGCTGGGGTTCTATCCGCCGGGGATGTTTGTCCGGCTGGCCAACAGGCAACTGGCCATCGTGGTGCGACGAAGCGAGCATATCTCGCATCCGTACGTTGCCTGGCTCGACCGGGACGGGTCATTTACCGAACGCAGCTGCCTGGAACCCGGCTACGAGGTGGCCGAAGTGGCCGAACTGCGAGCCAGGGACGACCGGTTTACCGATCTGGCCCGGGCGTGGGGGTATTAGGAGGCAACGAACCAAGAGCTTCGCACCTCCCTCCGCCTTACTGGTCGTGATCCCGCACTGGCGAAAATGCCGCCAGCTGTTCAGCATCCATCTCTGCGACTTCCCTTTCCATGGCCAGCCGCTGCTGCCTGACCAACGCCACGCGTGCAGTGATTGCCTGCCACAGCATCTGCAGCTCCGCGAGCGTCATGGGGACGGCCTGCCGGGCAGCAGTCACCCATACCCCGCCAGGCACAGCCCCGGCCAGCAGCACATCGCGCAAGTCCTGCAGCGCATCGGCCGTGGTCAGCCAGTGCTGCCCGGCATGATCGATGCCCGCATCGCGCCCCCTCTGTTCCCACACCGACAGCAGGGCTGAAGCACGGGCCTGCAAGGCTTCGATCGGCGGCAGGACAGGCCGGAGCGGATCATCGATCAATTGCCCACCGGCCAGCCGCAGATCGAATCGTCGCCGCCACTGATCCGCATCCAGCTCGAATGCCCCATCCGGCAGCGTGCCAACCGTGTCGTCATTATGGGCTTCTGCCACCCGGCCATTCAGATCAAAAAATGCGTATTGCATTACAGCTCCTTGATGATTTCAACCGACACATAAATTTCCGAACCACCATTGCCCACGGCCGTCCCCAACCCGGTACCTGCAAGTGTCTGCTCGGTGTAATGCCGCAATTCAAAGCTCCGGGGGCCAGGCAGCGTGATCCGCCCGAGCAAATGACTGATGGTGCTGATGGCATCGCCCGTGTTGCTGCCCGTTGCATTGAGCCCCATCCCCTGAATGGCCAGCGCGCTGTCGGTCACGTTGTAGAACGAGGCCCGATGGCAGTTGACATTCCCTGCCTGCGCCCAGGCATTGATGCGATAGATCCCTGCCGGCAGCGTGATCTGGTTGTTGCTCAATCCCGCGCCAGGAATCGTGTTGGCAACCACGGTGTTCAGGGTGCGCGTCACCGTGGCGCCGCCGGTCGAGGCACCACCATCAGTGCCTTTCGCCTTTTCATCGCGAACCAGCAGGTAGCCGGCCCCCAGCACGTCCTGGCGCTCGGCCTTGCTCGCACGCAGCACCGCAACCTCGGTCGCCAGTTGTGCGGCATCGGCCGCACCGGGATTGACCGCCGCACCAAACAGTTTGATGACCCAGCAGCCGGTGACGTTGAGAGGGCGGGTTTCAGCTCCACCAGCCTCATATGTCCGAGATCCTCCCCCGAGCGCACCAGCACCACCAGCCTGATTCAACAGCCCGATCCGAGTGGTAACAGAGCCAGCCGCAGCATTGACCGGATGGTCATGAGCCCTAATCTCATCGGTCTGAATCACCCCGGCTATGCCGGCACTACTGGCTCCATCCCCCCGCAGAAACACCGCCCCGGGGCTCCCCGCCGACTTGCCGTTGTAATCCGGCAACCGGAACGTGCTCGCTCCATCCCCGGCCGTGTACTTGCCACGCTCGCTTGCGGCCGACAGCCATGCGGCTTCACTGGTGATGGGCACATTGCCGGCCGAGATGGCCGTCCACGCATCCGGGTACAGTCCGCGCGACAGCCACTGCCCGTCCGCCGGCGCATAACCGGCAGGGATGGTGGCGCGGTTCGGGCACCACAGCGGAAACAGAAGCGGCAGGCCACCGGACTGCTCGCCGGCTTTCGCAAAGTACGATGCCGGGTGACCATCCAGCGCAGCGCTGTCACGCGCCTTGCCATCCCGGCTCAGGAACAGGGCGGTCAGGGCTTGCAGCCACTGATCCTTCCGTGCCGGCTCCGGTTGCAGGCCGGCAGCAGCCAGCATGGCAACCGCTTCGGCCTGCAGGTCGAGGATGCTCGACTGCACAGCATTCAGGTGGGTGGCCGTCACGAGGGTGCCCGCTTCGCCGGTCGCGGGGTTACCGTCGTGAAACAGGCCGTCCGGGGTGTCGATCGTGGACATGGGGGGGTGCATGGTCATTCTCCTGTCAGTGAACAAGTGGTTCCGTGACAGAAGTCTGCTATTGCTCGTCCCTCGCAGCCATGGGCGGGATTTCAGTGGTTTTCCACTCCGGCGACGCAGGCGGCTGCAGTCATGGGCCAGTCATGGGCCGGGTGAACAGCCTGCCCGGCAGGCTTTCCGGCGACCGCCCGTCATGTCATCCAGATACGAAAAAGCATGAAAAAAACCCATGTACTATGCTGCAGAGGCGTGCCCGGCCCGTGGAGATCCCCGGGCGGCACATCGATTCCAGTCCCAACTTGTTCTGTGGAAGGTGTCAGGCATGAAAATTTCGACCAAGTTGTACGGCATGGCCCTGGTCAGCCTGATCGGGCTGCTGGCCATGCTGTTTACGCTGAACACCCAGCTCGACGTGATCAAGGACAAGGTCGCCGACGTCACCGGGAACACCATCCCGTCGATCATCATGGTCGGCAAGGTCAAGGCCCTGTTCATCGAAGCACGCCGGCAGACGCTGATGCACGCGGCAGCGACGACGGCGGAGGAGAAGCGTGTCACCCAGACGGCAATGGAGGACGCGCTGGAGCAAACCCGGCAGGGGCTGGCCAATTACAAGACCGCGCTGATATCGAACGATGAAGACCGCCGCCTTGCCGCGGACACCATTGCTGCGGTCGACAAGTGGAAGGCGCTGGTCCCCGGCTTCCTGGCACTGTCCAATCTCAATACGCCGGAAGGCAATGCCGAGGCGCAGAAATACGTCAGGGACGTCAATCTGCCGGCGTCGAACCTGGCCATCGAGCAAATGGACAAGATGGTCGCCTTCAATAACCGGCTCGGCGACGAAACCGGTTCCAGTGCCCTGAAAACCGCGGAGCGCACCAAGTGGATCCTGGTCGGGCTGGACCTGACCCTGCTGGTCATCGTCGGCGGCTCGAGCCTGTGGGTGCTGCTGAGTGTGCGCCGCTCGCTGACGCGGCTGGATCAGGGCATCGGCGGCATCACCAGCAACCGGAACCTGACGCAGCGGGTCGACGACGGAGGCCGGGACGAAATTGCCGTGATTGCCCGGCGCTTCAACCAGTTGCTGGAAATGCTGCAATCCAGCTTTGTCGAGCTGAAGCAGATCGGCGAAGCCGTCGGTGGTCATGCCACCGAAGTCTCGGAATCCTCGAAACAGATGTCGCTGGCGGTCGAGCAGGTCAGCGAATCGACCGCCAATATGTCGGCAGCCGTCGAACAGATGACGGTCAGCGTCAACCACGTGGCCGATCGTTCCGAGCAGGCCGACCAGAGTGGCCGGGCGGCCGGCGAGGAGGCCACGGCCGGCGCCGCCGTCATCAACGACACCATCGACATGATTCGCCGGACCTCGGACAGCGTAAAGCGCGCCGCAACCCAGGTCGAACAGCTGAAGGAAAAGACGTCGTCGATCGGGGCTGTGGTCGACGTGATCAAGGATATTGCCGACCAGACCAACCTGCTGGCGCTGAATGCCGCCATCGAGGCGGCGCGGGCCGGCGAAACCGGCCGTGGCTTCGCCGTGGTCGCCGACGAGGTGCGCAAGCTGGCCGAGCGCACCGCGCAATCGACGCAGGAAATCACCGGCACCGTCTCGTCGATGCAGCAGGACGCCAGTCAGACCATGGCCTCGATGCAGGGCGTGGTCGAGCAAGTCGAAAGCGGCATGCAGTCGGCCGGTCAGGCGACACAGGCCATGCAGCGAATTCTGGAGCGCACCGGCGGGGCCGTCGACCAGATTGCCGACATCTCGCATGCCATGCGCGAGCAGTCGCGCGCCAGCACCAGCATCGCCCAGCAGATCGAACGCGTGGCGCAGATGGCGGAGCAGAGCCATTCCAGCTCGCAGAGCAACTCCGCCACAGCGGAGAGTCTGGATCTGCAGGCGCAGAAGATGCTGGGCACCATCGCCCGGTTCCAGGTGTGACCTCCTGTCCCGCAACGAGGCCGGCCCCGGACACTGCAGTGTCCGGGGCCGGCGGGAATTGGTGCAGGGCATTTCGGACTCAGCCCCGCGTAAGTCATCCGTTCAGTGGATGGGGGCATCATAGCCAGCGCTTGTGACAGCGCGGTTAAACGGGTAACGGCTCGCGCACCGACGCCGGCAGTCATTTCCTGCTCCACGATTTGATTATTGATGCAATAATCAACGCAACGATCAGGAGTCCCACATGACACACCCCACGCACGGCGGCAAGCGCGACGGTGCCGGCCGCCCGGCCGGCAGCGGCCGCATCGATACGTCCGAACCGCTGACGCAGACCCGCATACCGGTGGCGGACAAGGAAGCGGTCATCGACTTCGTCATCCAGCGCCAGGCACGGCGTCTGGCCAGAACACCTTCGCCGGCCGAACTGGCCCGGCGCAATCCCGGCACGGTCATGCTGCCGGCCGCCGATGCCCCGCGCATCGGCGTACCGCTGTTCGGCTCCGGCGTGCGCGCCGGTTTTCCGTCTCCGGCCGACGATTACGTCGATGTCGTGCTCGACCTGAACAGTTACATGGTCGACGACGCCCCGTCGACCTTCATGGTCCGCGCCAATGGCGACTCGATGACCGGTGCCCATATCTTCAACAACGACGTACTGGTGGTCGACAAGGGCCGCTCGCCCTCCAGCGGCGACATTGTTGTCGCGTCGGTCGAGGGCGAATTCACCGTCAAGCGCCTGCAGATGGACCGGGGCCGTCCGGTCCTCCGTGCCGAAAATCCCGCCTACCCCGACATCGTGCCGACCTATGACCAGGAAATGGTGATCTGGGGCGTCGTGACCGGGTCGCTGCGCAAGTTCTGAGCATGGCCACTTTTGCGCTGGTCGACGGCAACACCTTCTACGCCAGCTGCGAGCGCGTGTTCCGGCCCGACCTGGCCGGACGACCGATCGTGGTGCTGTCGAACAACGATGGCTGCGTGGTCGCCCGCTCGGCCGAGGCCCGCGCGCTGGGCATCAAGGGCTTCGTGCCGTATTTCGAGGTGGCCGGACTGTGCCGCCGGCATGGCGTCGAAGTGTTCTCCAGCAACTATGCACTCTATGGCGACATGAGCCGGCGCATGATGGCCATCCTCGCCGAACACGTGCCGGCGCAGGACGTGTACTCGATCGACGAATGCTTTCTCGACCTGAGCGGCCTCCCGGACCGGGATGTGCTGACCCGCCGCCTGCGCAGCGATGTCTGGCGCCGCATCGGCATTCCGACCTGCGTCGGCGTCGGTGCCAGCAAGACCCTGGCCAAGCTGGCCAACCATATTGCCAAGAGCCGGCCCGAATGGGACGGCGTATTCGATTGGGACTGGGCCGGCACCGCCGAGCGCGAACGACTGCTGGCCGGTATCGAAGCACGCCGGATCTGGGGCGTCGGCCGCCATCTCGGCACGCGACTGGCCGACATGGGCATCCACTCCGCGCTCGATCTGGCCCGCGCCGACCCGCACCGGATCAAGCGCGCGTTCAATGTCGTGGTCGAACGCATTGTCGCCGAACTTGGCGGCGTGTCCTGTCTGGACATGGAAGACGTGGCACCGCCCCGGCAGCAGATCATCAGCAGCCGCTCGTTCGCCCGACCGCTCAACGACTACACCGCCGTTCACGCCAGCGTGTCCCACCACGTGGCCCGCGCCGCCGAGAAATTGCGCCGGCAGGGCTCGGTGGCCGGGTCGATCGGCGTGTCGATCCGGAGCAGCCCGTTTCGTGACGCGCCCTGTCATGGCTGGCGCGTCATGCCGCTGATCTATCCGAGTGACGATACCCTGACCCTGGCCGATGCGGCGGCGCGCGCGCTGCGCGCCATCTGGCGCGATGGACCGCTCTACCAGAAGGCCGGGGTGGTACTGATGGACCTCGGCCCGCGCACGGTACAGCAGCAGGATCTGCTGCTCGCCCCGCCGGACCCGCGCCGCGCCCGGCTGATGGCGGCACTGGATGCCGTCAACCGCCAGTTCGGCCGCGACACGCTGCGGCTGGCCGCCGAACAGGCCAGCGAGCAGTGGCACATGCGCCAGCAGTGGCGCTCGCCACGCTATACGACACGCTGGGATGAGTTGCTGGTGGTGCGCTGACGGATGCTTACCCGCGTCGCCACCACGCGGCCCGCTGCGCCGGGTCGAGATAGGTCCACGCCACCAGCCGGCTCTGCTTCTGCCCCTGTGCCATGGTGATGGTGCGGCTGTCGTACACGCCGGCCTGCCTGAGAGCGCGATACACCGCGGGCAGGCTGGCCGAGCGGGAAATCAGACTGCTGAACCACAGGCAGTGCCCGGGGATATGCGCACTCTCGGCGATCATGCGGCCGACAAAGGCTTCCTCGCCGCCGGGATACCACAGCTCGGCCTGCTGCCCGCCGAAATTCAGCGTCGGCGCCCGCCCGCCCCGCGCGCCCTTGCCGAGGTTCTGCCATTTCCGCCGCGAACCGGCGCTGGCGTCGGCTTCGGAGGCATGGAATGGCGGATTGCACAGCGTCAGTCCGAATCGCTCGCCGGCCTGCACGACATGCTCGAACATGGCATCGTCCGCCGGCTGGCGGCGCAGCGTGATCGCCTGCGCCAGCCCGGGATTGGCATCGATGATCGCCTGGGCACAGGCCAGCGCCCCCCGGTCGACATCCGTGCCGACAAAACGCCAGCCATACTCGGCATGGCCGATCAGCGGGTAGACGCAATTCGCTCCCACGCCGATATCCAGCGCACGCACCGCCGGTCCGCGCGGAATCTCCCCCCCGTTGTCGGTCGCCAGCAGATCAGCCAGACAGTGCAGGTAGTCGGCGCGGCCGGGGATGGGCGGACACAGGTAGCCGGGCGGGATATCCCAGTTGCCGATCCCGTAAACCTGCTTCAGCAAGGCGCGATTCAGTGCCTTGACCGCAACCGGATCGGCAAAGTCGATCGACTCGTCGCCATGGGCATTGCGCGAGACAAAAGCCGCCAGTTCGGGACTGGACGCCACCAGCGCCGGGAAGTCATAACGGCCCTGGTGCCGGTTGCGCGGGTGCAGGCGGGCGACCGGGCTGGCCGGCGCGGCAGGATGCGGCTTGGCGCGCATGAAAACTCCTAACGGGTAACGGGGGGGGCGGCGCGCCATGACTCGCGCGACAGCCGGTACAGGCAATGCTCGCGCAGCGGGCTGTCGGCAGGCACGGCCGGGTGGAGGAAGGTGTCGGCCGACGGTTCCATGCCAAGACGCGTCATGACCGCACGCGAGCGGGTGTTGCCAATGGCGGTAAACGCCACGATCCCGGTCAGGTCCAGATGTTCGAAGCCGACATGCAGCGCGGCGGTGGCGGCCTCGGTGGCCAGGCCCTGGCCCCAGAATGGCCGGGCCAGCCGCCAGCCAATTTCCACGCAGGGCGAAAACGGCAGGTCGGCAGACGGGATATTCAGGCCGACAAAGCCGATAAAGCGCCCGCCGGCCCGCTCCTCCACGGCCCAGAATCCCCATCCGCGTTCGGCGATCAGTGTCTGGCAGCGATCGGCCATCGCATCGCTGGCCGCACGCGTCAGCGGAGCGGGGAAACATTCCATCACCCGGGGGTCCGCATTCAGCGCGGCAAATGGCCCACGGTCGGTCGCTCGCCACTGACGCAGCTTCAGCCGCGCTGTTTCGGGTTCGATCAGGGCAACCATGTCCAGCCTCCTTTGTGTGACGACCGCCGGGCCAGTGCCGTCGGGGGCCGACATGCTACCCGTCGGCGGGCATCCTGTCGCTGCCATGGTCTAGGCTGACGCATGACAGCCCCTTCAGGAATGGCATGATGCCCCCCGCCAGCACCACCCCGCCACCGGCAACCGCCGATCACCCACCGGTCGACCACCTGCGTTTCCATCGCCCCCACGCGCATCTCGCTCCGACCTTCGGCAACGACCGTTTCGCCCTCCGGGCGGAAGCCTTCGCCCGCTTCTTCGGTACGCCAGTCTTTCTGTTCGGACAGACCCTGGTGGTTGCAATCTGGATCGGCATCAATGCCGCCGGTCTGACCCGTTTCGACGCCTACCCGTTCATTCTGCTGAACCTGGCATTCAGCCTGCAGGCCGCCTATGCCGCGCCGCTGATCCTGCTGGCGCAGACCCGGCAGGCGGCACGGGACAAGGCGCATGCCGAAGCCGATGCCCAGCACCGCGAGGCGCTGGCGGTAGCCAATGAACAGCGCCTGGCGATCGCCGCACAGAATGCAGCGCAGCTGATGGCCCTGCTGGAGCAGAACACCCGGTTGACCACTCTGACCAAGCAGCTGACAGAACGCATAGAGACACTGACGGTCGAGATGCATGCCGAGTTCATGCGCAAGGGCGACAAGCCGTAAGCGTGCCCTGCCCCCGCCGTGCCGGCACTGTGTCATAGTATGCGCGCGGTTTCCGCCCCGTTCCGGGGCTCAGCCATCAAAGGAAAGGCGTCTGGCATGCCCGATACGCCATCACCCCTGCAGAATCACCTGCTGGCTGCCCTGCCAGCCGAAGTCCGCGAGCGCCTGTTCCCCTATCTCGAGCCGATGCCGATGCCGCTGGGCAAGGTGCTGTACGAATCCGGAGATACCCTGCGCCATGTGTATTTTCCGACCAATGCCATCGTGTCGCTGCTGTATGTAATGGAAAGTGGCGCGTCGGCCGAAATCTCGGTAGTCGGCAACGAAGGGCTGATCGGCGTGGCCGTATTCATGGGCGGCGAGAGCACGCCGAGCCGCGCCATCGTGCAGAGCGCCGGCCATGCGTTCCGGCTGCCGGGGCAGCGACTCAAGGACGAGTTCAACCGTCATGGTGAAATGCTGCTGCTGATGCTGCGCTATACCCAGTCGCTGATCACGCAGATGGCGCAGACGGCCGTGTGCAACCGCCATCATTCGATCGACCAGCAATTGTGCCGCTGGCTGCTGCTGTCACTTGACCGGCTGCAGGGCAATGAGCTGGTCATGACCCAGGAGCTGATCGCCAACATGCTTGGCGTCCGCCGCGAAGGCGTGACCGAGGCGGCCGGCAAGCTGCAGAAGCTCGGCCTGATCGAATACAGCCGCGGGCGGATCACGGTACTGGACCGGCCCGGCATCGAACAGCTGTGCTGTGAATGCTATGCCGTGGTCAAGAAGGAAACCGATCGCCTGCTGCCGTACGTGCCGGTACGTCCCGCGAACTGACTTCGCAGGCAAAATTTGACCCGGGTTATGCCCGGGTCGCCCGCCATTTGTCAGAACTCAGAAATGTCGGGGGTTATCAAGCCTGATCAGGCCTTGCACTTTTCCAGAAAACCCTTGACCTGCTTGTCTGCCTCGTCACGCGAGATCGCGTAACGTTCCTGCACCAGGCCCACCAGCTTCTGCTCGTGGCCGTCGGACTTCCGCAACTCGTCTTCGGTCAGCTTGTCCCAGGTCGTCCGGGCAGTGCCGACATGTTGCTCCCACTTGCTCTTGATATCGCCGGCATAGGGTTGGCTCATGTGGATTTGCGCTCCGGCGTTGCGGCAACATTACCGTCCTTGGCTGCAGCGTGCGGCGGGGAGCCGGCTTCCTTGACCGGAGCCGGTGCCGGCGTCGGGCTGACCGGCGTCACCGGGGTCGGGGCATGACCGTTTCCGGTTTGCGGGCTGGCGCTCTGGCCCGGCTTGGTGAAGGGCTGGGTGCCCGGCTTGTGGGCCGGGGCTGCGGTTTTGTCGATACCGTTGTTCGTGCTTTGATTGCTGGACTTTTCCATGATGGCCTCTGCGTGAATTCCGTCACCCGCGAAATTGCGAACTGCCGGTATGGACGAATATGAACATCCCGGAAGCAGGTGTCGGTGCGCCGGCGCGCTTATGCAAACCGGGTGAGGGTGCGCCCTGCCCCGGCGCCGGCGATGGGCTAGGCTGAAAGCCCAACCCTGCCCGGGAGAGCCCCATGGCAAGACAAGAGATGAACGAAGCCCTTGACTGCTGGAACGACGAGGGTGGCGCACAGTTCCTGGCACAGACCGCGGGCTACGACGCCGAGGGGCTGGCACAAAACGAACGCCGTCTTCTTGAATGCCTTGGTGTCGCCGTGCTCGGCCTATGGCGCGAACTGCCGACCGCCGTGCAGCGCGCACTGTTCCAGTATGCGGTCCGCGACCAGGCCAGCGATGCCGCCGAGCTCAAGGCGCAGATTGCCCGCTTCCTGCACGACCATGCCGGCCAGCAGACCCGCTCGCCTGGCTGATTGTTGAGCCGCAGGCGAGCGCCCTCCACGCACCGGGGCCATCGGGCAGACCGCAGCCCAAACCTGTCAGTTCAGGGAAGTGTCCCCCAGCACACTGACCTGATATCTGGCAGGGAGTGAAAATGGGCATGCTGTACGCACGCAGCAAGCTGCATCTCGTCGATGAGGCAACAGGCCGGCAGGGCGTCAGGGAAAGCCGGCTCGCCACTGGTCAGCAAACCGGTCACGTTCTCTTGCAGAAACAAGGGATTGCCCCCTTGTTTCGCCCCGTCTCGCTATAACGAGACTGGGCCGTCGATTCAACCGGTGGGGGTGCCGGTTCTGCTGTCTGGTCCCGTCTGTCCATGACCGTGATCGTCAAGCAACAGCAGAAGGAGTCGATCGATGAGATTTGCACTGATCTGGCTGGCCGTAGCCGGCAGCCTGTCCGCAGGCGTGCAGGCCGAGCCGCCGAAAATCATGAATGACCGGGTGGTGGACGAGCACGGCATGACGCTGTACGTGTTCGACAAGGACTCGCCGGGAAAAAGCGCCTGCATGGACGCCTGTGCCAGCAAATGGCCGGCCGCCATGGTGGATTCGTACGACAAGGCCAGCGCCCCATGGAGCACCCTGACCCGTGATGCGGGCCAGAAGCAGTGGGCGTACAAGGGACGGCCGCTGTATCGCTGGTCGATGGACAAGAAGCCCGGCGACACGCTCGGCGACGGCATGTACGGCGTCTGGCACGCAGCCCGACCCTGAGCCCCGGCAAGACGGCACCGACGGCAGCCGTGGCGCCGGTGCCGGTGGTCCGTGCTACGGCTCGATCACGACCTGGACCGTCGTGCTGCCGAAGTGGGAAATGCCGTATTCGATCGGGCAGCCCGACGCGTCTTCATAAACGGTCTCGACGCACAGGATCGGCATCGAGACCGACTGGTTCAGTTGCCGTGCCACGTCCTTGTCCGGCAAACGGGCCGTCACCCGGCTGACACGGCGATGAAACTCGTCGACCCCGAAGCGGGCCAGCGCCAGATGCGTCTTGCCGGTCTCGCAATAGATTTCCGCAATGCCATGGAAGCGCGGCAGCGGAAAATACTGGACGCAGACACCGATGACCTTGTCGTCGACCACGTCCAGCGAGTCGACCCGGACCACACGGGTCCCGTCGGCCAGCGACAGCATCTCGACCACGGAGGCATCGGGTGCCATGTCGCAATAACCGGTGATCCGGCTGCGGCCGACCCGGCGCGCCTTGGCCACGCTGTGGGCAAAGCGGGTGCGACGGCCGACCTCGTAATCGATCATGTCTTCGCGCACGAAGGTGCCACGGCCATGCAGCACCTCGACCAGCCCGCGCTCGGCCAGTGCCCTGGTCGCCTGGCGAACGGTATGCCGGTTCACGCCGAAGCGCTCGGCCAGTCCGGTTTCATTGGCCAGTCGGCCGGTCAGCCGGCCGGCCAGAATCTCGGCCGCCAGCGTGGCTTCGATCTGGCGCCAGACTGGTGTGCCGGTGCGGCGGGTCACGGGAGCATCGGTCATCGGGTCACCGGTCAGAAGGGAAACAACGGCATCTTGGGCAGTGCTGGCCCGTTTGGCCAGCACCGGCGTGCCACTCATGGCCGTTCACCCCGGGCCAGCCGCACTTCGATCGCATCCAGAATCACCGGCAGGTCGGCAATGCTGTCGATCACATAGTGGGCGCCGGCGCGCGACAGCCGGTCGACGGCGAACAGGCGGCGGCGCTCCCGGTCATCGGTATCCAGTGCGGCCAGTTCGGCCCGGGTCAGGCCGACTTCGTTGCCTGACAGCGACAGCCCCACCGTCCACATGCCGGCAGACAGGCCTTCGGCAATCCCGGGTACGGTGTCGTCGACCTTGACGCAGGCAGCCAGCTCGGTCACGCCGAGTTCAATCACATTGGCCAGCGACATCCACGGGCCGGGACGCCCGCCCGGCCGCAGGTCGTCGGCTGCCACGGCATGATCGACGTGCACGCCCTGTGCGGCGGCATGCGGCAGCAGCCGGTCCATCACCACGCGCGGATAGCCGGAGCAGGAACCGATGCGGATGTGGCGTTCGCGCAGCCCGTCCAGTACCGCCCGGGCACCGGGGATCGGGTCCGAGTACTCACCGACCCGCTCGATCTGCAGCGGCATGAACGCCGCGTACAGCGCATCAACGTCTTCCCGGCTCATGCAACGACCGAAACGTGCCCGCCAGCGCGCCTCGACGGCAGTCAGCCGGCCCAGTGCATGGATATGGTCCCACTTGGCCAGCCCCATCGGCACCCGCGCCTCGGCCAGCGTGATGTCGATGCCGAAGCCGGCAAAAGCGTCGATCAGCACCTGGGTCGGCGCAAAGGAACCAAAGTCGACCAGGGTACCGGCCCAGTCAAAGATGACGGCCTGGAGCGGACCGTGATACTGGCGGGTATAGCGATAGGCGTCGGGGGTGTGCGGCATGATCGTGTCCATGGAGGAAAAGGAAAGTCAGACGGCAAGACCGGTTTCGGCCAGTGCCCGGCCAATGGCATCGATGGCCATGTCGATCTCGGTGCGGCCGATGGCGCCGATGCAGCCAATGCGGAAGGTCTCGATCTTTGTCAGTTTGCCCGGATACAGCACCACGCCATGAGCCTTGACCCGCTGGTAGAAGGTGTCGAAATGCCAGTCCGGGCTGGCCGGGGCCTTGACGGTAACGATGATCGGCGCCTGGATGTCGGCGGGCAGGAATGACTGCAGGCCCAGCGCGTGCAGGCCGTCGAGCAGCGCCGCGCAGTTGGCGCGGTAGCGGGCCAGCCTGGCCGGGCGTCCGCCCTCGGCATCGAACTGGTCCAGGGCGGCCAGCAGGGCGGCAACCACGTGGGTCGGCGGCGTAAAGCGCCACTGGCCGGTCCGCTGCAGGTAGCGCCACTGCGCATGCAGATCCAGCGACAGCGAGTGCGAATTGCCCTCCCCGGCCGCCAGTGCATCGCGGCGCGCCAGCACGAAGCCCATGCCGGGCACGCCTTCCAGGCATTTGTTGCCGCTGGCGATCACCGCATCGAACGCCAGGGTCGCCGCCGACAGTGGCAGCGCGCCCAGCGCGCTCATTGCATCGATGATCAGGCGGCGGCCGGCGCGGTCCACCACGTCAGCGATCGCATCCAGCGGATTGAGAATGCCGGTGCTGGTCTCGCAGTAGATCACGCCGACGTGGCTGATCGACGGATCGCGGGCCAGCACCTCGGCCAGCCGCTGCGGATCGACCGGTGCGGTTTCGCCAAAGTCCAGTGTCACCACGGCCCGGCCCATCACCTCGGCCAGCTGTGCCATGCGCTGGCCATAGGCGCCATTGGCCAGGACCAGCAGCTTGCCGTCACGCGGCAGCAGCGTGCCGATGGCGGCCTCGACCGCAAAAGAACCGGAGCCCTGCAGCGGAACGCAGACGATATCGTCGCCGCCGTCGACCAGCGCCTCCAGCCGGCGGCACAGATCGGCGGTCATGGCGTTGAAATCACTGTCCCACGAGCCACGGTCATGCAGCATCGCGGTGCGGGTTGCCAGGGAGGTGGTCAGCGGACCGGGGGTCAGCAGGATGGGATCACGCATGGATTCTGTCCGGTTGGAAGGGAGGAAGCGGCGGGCGCATCAGACGCCGCGCCAGGCCTGGGCACGGCGATCAAGCCAGCTGCCCAGGGCGTTGAGGATCAGGGTGCCGAGCAGCGAGCTGGCGACGATCAGTGTGGCCATGGCCGCCGCCGCTGCGGTATCACCGGCGTCGTCCATGTTCAGCACCGCGACCGAGGCCAGCACGGTGTCCGGCGTGTAGAGGAAAATCACGCAACTGACCGTGGTCATGCTCGACACGAACAGATAGCGGGCGACATCGAACAGGGCCGGCAGGCTGATCGGCAGCGTCACCCGCATGCAGCAGGTCCACCAGGGCCGTTTCAGGCTGCGGGCCACCGCCTCGATTTCCGGATCGATCTGCCGCAGCGCAGTGGCCATCGTCAGATGGGCGGTGGTGTAGCTGTGGACCACGGTCGCCGCGACCAGCAGCGTCATGCCGCCATACAGGGCATGCAGCGGATTGCCGGGATCGTTGAAGCAGAAAATGTAGCCAAGGCCCAGTACCAGCCCCGGCACGGCCATCGGCAGCAGCACCAGCCCGCGAATCAGTCCGGCCGCCAGCCGGGGCGCCGGCGTTTTGGCCATCAGGTAGGCAGTGCCGAACACCACCACCACACCGGACACCGTGGTCAGCGTCGCCAGTTTCAGGCTGTTGGCAAACGCCAGCCAGCCCCCGCCATCGACCTGGTCGAAATCGAAGTGCGCCAGGGTGAGATCCAGGTTGTATGGCCACAATGTCATCAGCGACGCTGCCATCGCCACGCCGAGCAGGGCCAGCAGGAACACCGACACCACCGCGCAGAATCCCCACAGCAGGCTGTCCCGCCACGGATTGCGGCCCGGCCGGTAGGCCACCGAACGGCCACTCATGCCGCCACCGTGGCGGCGTGCCAGCCAGCGTTCGACGGCAAAGCTGAGCAGCGCCGGCAGCAGCAGCACCAGCCCTATCGCAGCCCCCTTGCCGAAATCCTGCTGGCCGATGACCTGCTTGTACGCTTCCAGTGCCAGCACATTGGTCTGGCCACCGATCACCTTCGGCACGCCGAAATCGGTCACCGCCAGGGTGAACACCACCATGCCGGCCGAGATCAGGCCGTAACGGGCATTCGGCAGCGTGACCGTCAGCAGGCGGCGCAGGCGGCTGGCGCCGAGGCTCTCGGCCGCCTCGTACAGCCGGGCATCGGCGACCGCCAGTGCGGTGACCAGAATCAGCAGCGCATGCGGGAAGGTGTAGAACACTTCACCGAGCACAATGCCCAGCGGACCATAGATCGACATCCCGCCCAGCCAGTGCTTCAGCAGGCCCTGATTGCCGAACAGGTAGACCAGCGAGATCGCCGGCATCAGTGACGGCGCCAGCAGCGGCGCGCCGGCGATCAGCCGGAACAGTGCCCGCCCCCACAGCCGTGAACGGGTCAGCGCAAAGGCAAAGGTCAGTGCCAGCGGCAGCACGATGGCCACGGTGATCGCAGCCAGATTGATGCTGTTGGCCGTGGCGGTACGCAGTCTCGGTTCGGCAGCCAGCACCAGCAGATTGCCCAGGCCGGCAAAGCTGCCGTCGCGGGCCTGCAGGGCCTTGACCAGGATGCTGGCCAGCGGCCAGGCCAGAAACACCAGCAGCGCAGCAGCCAGCAGCCAGGTCAGCACGGCGGCAAGCCATTCGTCGCCACTGCGCCGCAGCCGGATCGGGGCCAGGAGGGTCGCACTCATGCCGATGGCTCCGCAAACACCCGCAGGCGATCGGCCGGCAGAAACACCGGCACCCGCTGGCCGGGCACCAGCGCGGCAAAGCCGGCGTCATTGGGGCTGACATCGGCCAGCAGGCGAAGATCGCCGGCACCGCACAGCGACAGGCTGGCGCGTCGCAGCCCGCCAAGGAAATCGACCCGCTCGACCAGCGCCAGCAGGGTGTTGTCGCCGGACTGCCAGCTCGGTGCCACCCGCACATCCTCCGGGCGGCAGAATACGCTGGCCGGTCCGGTCGGCACGCTGCCGGCGGGCAGGCTGATCGCCATCGCGCCGGCGATCCGGCACACGCCCTGCGCGTCCACCTGCAGCGGCAGCCAGTTGGCATGGCCGACAAAGTCGGCAACAAAGCGGCTGGCCGGCTCGCGGTAGATCTGCTCCGGCGTTCCGACCTGCTCGATGCGCCCGGCACGCATCACGGCAATGGTGTCGGCCAGCGCCAGCGCTTCTTCCTGGTCATGCGTGACCATCAGCGTAGTAACGCCGAGCTTCTGCTGCAGCAGGCGCAGCTCGCGCCGCAGGTGCTCGCGCACCTGGGCGTCGAGCGCCGACAGCGGCTCGTCGAGCAGCAGCAGGCTGGGCGAGGTGGCCAGCGCCCGGGCCAGCGCCACCCGCTGCTGCTGGCCGCCGGACAACTGCGCCGGATACTTGCGCTCGGCGCCCGGCAACCCGACCAGATCAAGCAGCTCCGATACCCGGCGGGCCTTTTCCATGCGGCCGGTGCGCAGCCCGTAAGCAATGTTGGCAGCGACATCCAGGTTCGGAAACAGTGCATAGGACTGGAACACGATGCCGTAGTCGCGCCGGCCGGCAGGCAGGTGGCCGATATCACGTCCGCCAAGACTCAGGCTGCCGGCATCGTGCTTTTCCAGACCGGCCAGAATGCGCAGCAGCGTGGTCTTGCCGCATCCTGACGGGCCGAGCAGGCAGACGAATTCGCCCTTGCGAATACCCAGATCGATGCCGTCAAGCGCGCGAAACGCACCAAACCGTTTGTGGATACCGGCAAAGCGCAGCCAGTCGTGTGCCGGCGGTGCGGGAGGCGGGAAAATCATGGAGGGATCCTTGTCACCGGCAAGCGGTCAGCGAAGCCGGGCGCCCGGCGCCCGGCGGGACGACTTATTTGCGCGGTTCCGACTTGCCGTCGTAGCGGCGGGTCCACTCGGTCAGGATCCGGTCCCGGTTGGCAGCCGACCACTTCAGATCCTGCCTGACCAGCAACTGCTCGTAGTTGGCCGGAATCAGCGGATTCGGTCTGGCCACGCCCGGATAGGCGACAATGGCGAAATTCTTCTCGTACAGCTCGTTGGCAGTACGCGACGCCGACCAGTCGGCCAGCTTGCGCGCGGCCTCGAGGTTGCGGGTGCCCTTCATGATGGCGGTGGCTTCCACATCCCAGCCCAGGCCTTCCTTCGGGAACACCAGGTCGATCGGCGCCCCGCTCTCCTTGAGCTTGGCGGCGCGGTACTCGAAGGCGATACCGATCGGGAACTCGCCGGCAGCGGCCTGCTTGCACGGCTTGGAACCGGAGTGGGTGTACTGGGCGATGTTGTCGTGCAGGCGGTCCATATAGGCCCAGCCGTCCTTCTCGCCGAACAGCTTCAGCCAGGCGGTCACGTCAAAGTAACCGGTCCCGCTGGAGGCCGGGTTCGGCATGACGATCCTGCCCTTGTACTCCGGCTTCAGCAGGTCTTTCCAGCTCGTCGGCTTGCGGATGCCCAGCCTGGCCGCCTCGACCGTGTTGAAGCACAGCGTCGCACCCCACACATCCATGCCGACCCAGTTCGGCGGACGGCTGGTGTCGACATAACGCGGTGTCAGCTTGTCGATCCCCTTTGGCGCATACGGCTGCAGCATGCCTTCCTTTTCCAGCACCAGCAGCGAGCTGGCGGCCACACCCATGACCACGTCGGCCTGCGGAGCCGCCTTCTCCGCCAGCAGCTTGGCGGTGATGATCCCGGTCGAGTCGCGCACCCACTTGATCTTCACATCGGGATAGTCGCTTTCAAAGCGGGCCTGGTAGGCCTTCAGCTGGTCGGCTTCGAGCGCGGTGTACACGGTCAGGGTCGTTGCGGCATGGGCGGTGCCGGCAAGCAGGGCGACCAGCGCGGCCAGCGGCATCAGGACGGGGCGGAATGGCATGGGAACTCCTCGTGGGTGGAATCGGCTGGCTGTCTTCCTGGCCAGCGCGATGCACTGTAGAGGGGTTGCGTTACATCGCCATGACGTCTAGATGACTTGTGTATCTCATTGAAAAGACACTAGTCGCCCCGGCGCATCACCACCATTTTCGACACCAGCCGCTGCACGACTTCGTCACGCTGGTTCCGCGTCACGCTTTCGACCGTGACGATGCCGCGGTCCGGTCGGGAACGCGACGGCACAATCCCGAGCACGGTGCTGTCGACATGCAGGACGTCGCCCGGCCGGGTCGGCTGCGGCCAGTGGATCTCGACGCCGGCGCCGATCAGGCCGCCGGACAGCGGCAGCCCGCTGGTCACCAGCAGGCGCATGGTGATGGCGGCGGTATGCCAGCCGCTGGCAGCCAGTCCGTCGAACAGGGTCAGTCGCGCAGCCTCTTCATCCAGATGGAACGGCTGCGGGTCGAACTGACCGGCAAAGGCCTTGATCTGCGCGACATCGATCGCGTGTTCGCCGCTGCGGAAGTGATCGCCGACAGCCAGATCTTCAAGGTGCAGTGCTACGGGGTCCGGAATCGTCATCGGGGGGCTCCATAAGGGAAAAAGGAAACGGAAACGTGCATCCGTTCCCGGTTGCCGGGTCGCAGGGCAGTCCGGGCGGCTATAATGCCGCCCTTTCAATGCCCTGCCGTGAAAGGAATCATGTCCGCTCTGCCCGCCTGCCCGCAATGTTCCCTGGAAAACACCTACCCTGACGCCGACAACTATGTGTGTGCCGACTGTGGCCATGAGTGGCCGATGGTGGCGCCCGCGTCCGCCGGGGAAGACTCGGCCGTCATCCGCGACGCCAATGGCAATGTGCTCGCCGACGGCGATGCCGTGGTGCTGATCAAGGATCTGAAGGTCAAGGGCTCGTCGATTACGCTGAAGATGGGCACCAAGGTCAAGAGCATCCGCCTGGTCGATGGCGACCACGAAGTCGACTGCCGGATGGATGCCGGCAATTTCATGCTGAAGGCCTGCTACCTGAAAAAAGTCTGACCGCCAGCGCGCCGGTCTCCCTGCGGAAGGCACCATTCTGGTGCCTTCCTGCCGTTTGGGCCTTTGCCGAGCCTTCTTCTGCCTTTGCTGGCGGGCACCGCCCGCCTGACCTGGCGCAAACCCGGTCCATCCAGTTTGAGAAATTTGTTAAAGGCTCTTAATATTTCACAATTCATTACAGAAGCATGACTTTTACGTCATGACAGAGAAATTCATGCCGCACCGCCTTTCCCTCAAGGCCCGCCTGATTCTGATGATCGTCAGCGTCGCGATTCTGGTCTGCATACTGGGCGGTCTGATGCTGCGCAGCATGCATGCACAGATGATGGAAGACCGAGAAACGGCCATTCGTGGCCAGGTCGAAAATGCCATCAGCCTGGTCGCCAGTTATGAAGCCCTGGCGGAAAAAAAGGAAATGAATGAAGCCGAGGCCCAGCGGCATGCGCTGCGGGCGCTGACCGGACTGCGCTTTGACGACAAGGAATATTTCTTCATCCTCGACAAGCGCCTGCAATGGATCGCCCACGGCGTGAATCCGAAGCTGATCGGCAAGAACATGCACGATGTCAGCGCCGCCGACGGCACCAATATGGGCACCCTGTTCGACAATACCCTGCGCGATGGCAATGGTCGCGGTCTGGTGTCCTTCGTCTGGGACAAGCCGGGCTCGTCCACGCCGCAGCCGAAACTGTCGTATATCCAGACCAGCCCGCGCTGGGGCTGGGTGGTCGGTACCGGTCTGTATATCGATGACATCAATACCGTGCTCAAGCGCCAGTTGCTCAGCATGGGCGGTCAGATGCTGCTGATCGTGCTGGTCACTGCCGCGCTCGGCCTGTACATCCTGAAGAGCGTGATGGGCCAGCTTGGCGCCGAACCGGCCGAAGCGGCCCGGGTGGTGCGTGAAATCGCGTCCGGCCGGCTGGATACCCGCGTGCCCTTGCGTGACGGCGACAGGACCAGTCTGATGGCCAGCATCAGTGACATGCGTGATCGCCTGCGCAGCATGGTTGGCGAGATCGTGTCCAGCGCCGACGAGCTGGCCACACTGACCGGCGAGATGGTCAGCGATACCGACACGGTGGCGCACAACTCGCTGCAGCAGAGCGAAAGCGCGACGTCGATGGCGGCCTTTATCGAGCAGATGACAGTCAGCATCAGCCAGATTTCCGATCATGCCCGCGAAGCGCGCCAGGTCTCCGAGGAGTCGGGCCAGCTGTCCGAACAGGGCGGCAGCGTGATCGCCCGCGCGGTCGGTGAAATGAAGGAAATCGGCGATGTCGTCGACCAGGCTGCCGGTCATATCGGTGAACTGGTCGACAAGACCCGCACCATCTCCAGCATCATGCAGGTGATTTCCGATATTGCCGACCAGACCAATCTGCTGGCGCTGAACGCGGCGATCGAAGCCGCCCGTGCCGGTGAACAGGGACGCGGCTTTGCCGTCGTCGCCGATGAAGTCCGCAAGCTGTCCGAGCGGACCGGCAAGGCCACGCAGGAGATCGCGGCCATGATCGATCAGGTCCAGCAGACATCCAGCCAGTCGCAGGAAACCATGGCCGAAGTCGTCAACCGGGTCCACACCGGTCGCGAGCTGGCCGAGGCCGGCGGTGACGCGATCGCCAGAATCCGTTCCAGTGCCGGCCAGGTGGTGACGGCCGTGCTGGACATTTCCCAGGCACTGAACGAGCAGGACTCGGCCAGCCAGGACATCGCCCGCAACGTGGAACGGATCGCCCAGGTCGCCAGCAGCAATGCCGACTCCGCCAACCTCGCCTCGACCACGGTCACGCGGGTCAGCGAACTGACCGATGGCCTGCGCAGCAGCGTCTCGCACTTCACCGTCTAGGCCGGCGCCCGGCCCCGGCATCAACTGGCGTTGAAGACCCGCAGCCGATGGCCGTCCGGGTCAACCGCCAGGAAGGTGTGGCCGAACGACATGTCGGTCAGCGGCTGCACGATGGTCAGTCCGCGCCGGATCCAGTCTTCATGCATCGCGCGGACGGCATCGACGCCCTCGACCGAGAAGGCCAGCTCCCCGGCGCCGGGCCCGGCCGCCGGTGCGGGCCGTACCGTGTGCCGGGACCACAGCCCGAGCATGGCACCGGAATCCAGCGCAAACAGCGCAAAGGTGGCCGACTGTTCGACCGGGGGCTTGCCAAGCAGATCGGCATAGAAGCCGGCGCTGGCCGCCGGATTGTCCACGTACAGCAGGGTAAGGTTCGGGTCGGTCATGAGGATTCTCCACGGGTTGAAAAAATCGGTGCAGGGCGATGTCCCTGCCCGATGTCCGCCATGGTAAACACCCCCTGCTGACAGTTTCCGTCAGCAGCAAACCTCATTGTGTGGAAATGCCTTCGGTCTCGCGCCACGTTTTCAACAGCGTCTGACGCCGGCGTGGATAGCGCTGCCCGCTGTCGGCCAGCGCGATCATTCTGTCAGCCCGGAAATGACGAAAGGTCTGCCGCAGCTCGCACCAGGCGACCACGACCCGGGCGCGATCGAAATAACCGAGCGCAAACGGCCAGATGGTGCGTACCGACTCGGCGCCGCCGACATCCCGGTAACGGATCTCCAGCTTGTGCTCGGAGCGGATGGCCTGCCGGATCAACGCCAGCCCGCCGTCCTCGGCCACGGTCGGCTGGCCAGGGCCGACCAGCAGGGCGGAGGCATCCAGCGTATCGCGCAGATCGGGCGGCAGGACGGCGGCGATCTTGGCCAGGGCATCACGGGCCGCAGCGCCCAGCCGCCTGTCACCGCGCTGTGCAACCCAGCGCGACCCCAGCACCAGCGCCTCGACCTCGTCCTCGGAAAACATCAGGGGCGGCAGCATGAAGCCGGGCTGCAGCACATAGCCGAGACCGGGTGCGCCGTCGATATGGGCGCCCTGCTCCTGCAGCGTGGCGATATCGCGGTACAGGGTGCGCAGGCTGATGCCGAGTTCCGCCGCCAGTCCGGCGCCGGTAACCGGATAGCGGTGCCGCCGCAATAACTGCATCAGATCCAGCAGGCGTTGGGAACGGGACACGGTCGATTTCTCCGGAGCGAAAGGCAGCCGACAGTATCGCAGGATAGCGCAGCAGGCTGTCGCCAGCCGCCAATCCAATATCCGGGTACATCATGCGCTGGCTGCACTCGCCCTCGCCTGCCAGCCGCCGCGTCTGTATGCAGGACGCAACAGCAGCGCCCGTTCCCGGTCGCGGGATTCGCGCCGGGCGACAGTCGTCCCGTAGCCTGTCTCCATCGATGGTCAGGCCCACCCGAGGCGAATGACCCGTCACGGAGAACTTGCGAATGGGCAGTGCCTGCCTGAGAAAAATCACTTTGGCGTGCGGCCTCGCCATGATCGGCCCCGCCTTGTCCGCGTGCGATTCCGCGGACAAACCGGTCGCCGTGATCCGCATCGGCACGACGCCGAATGACCCGCTGATGCTGGAAGTCGCGCGGGACAAGAAAATACTGCACCTGCTGTTCGATACCGGCTCGGCCGGCACGGTCATGGACCTGGACCTTGCCCACCGGCATCTGCAACCGCTGTCGGGCAGCGAGCGGCTGCAGCATGACGGCCTGCCGGACACGGTGGGCGGTCTGTATGGCGAGCTGCCGGTCACCTATTTCAGATCCCGGCCGCTCCGCTATCAGGAGTGGGACATCCCGCAGGCCGACATCACGCCGGCGATCAGCATGAGCGCAACGGCCGTCGCCCTGGGGCGCCCGGTGGACGGCGTGATCGGCATGCCGGCCATCTCGAAGCAGACCTGGGTATGGGAACGCCAGCTCGGCAGCCTGATGGGATACCGCCGCCTGCCGCCGGCATTCGCAGGCCAGCCGGGCGGCATGTCATGCACGGCGCTCGGCACCAGTTCCAGCGGTACAGCGGTCGTGCGGGTCGAGATCGCCGGCAAGCCGAGCTGGTTCGCGCTGGATACCGGCTACACCGGCGACCTCAGCGGCAGTCTGTCGCGCCAGGACCTCGATCAACTGCGTGCGCTGCAGCAGATCGGCAAGGAAGTGGTGTACCGCGGCACCCTGGGCCAGGACGGGGCGCCGGCGGGGCCGCGCGCGCTGGCCCGGGTCAAGGACATCGTTATTGCCGGCCATCATTTTGACGGCCTTGCGTTTCAGGAAACGGACGGTGCGTCCCGCTTCGGCCTGGCCTTCCTGCACAAGCTGGAGCGCGCACTGTTCGATTTCGCCGGCGAGCGCTTCTGCTTCACCCCGCCAGCGACACCGATGCCCGACCGGCTGCCGTCACAGCAGGAGCTCGACAACAGGGCCGCGGGGAAGAAACTCCCCGCAGCCGGCCTTCAGGCAGTAAAATGAATGCTCGAAATTTGATCCACGACAACTCGTTTCATTCATTTAAGGTGTAGCCATGAACGCACTGACTGTCCTGAAGCTTCTGATTGCCGCCGTTGTTTCCGTATCCTGCCTGCTGGTGATCCCGGTTGCCAATGCCTTTGTCCGGGTGAAATCCGACGAGCTGGTCTGCCTGCAAAGCGGCAAGCAGCCCAGCACCATCGCGGCGCTGGAAGCCTGCCAGGCCCGCACGCCGAAGGCGCGCGTCTGATCCGGTTGCCCGCCCGCTAGCGATTGTATTTGCGGGCCGAGCCATAGAAGGCGTCTACCGGGTACCTGGCGGCGTTGCCTGCCATCTTGTCATGGCAGGCCGCTTCCAGGTCAACCCCCAGCCGGTCGGCCAGCCGCAGCAGGTACAGGGTGATATCGGCCATTTCCTCACGCACCCGCCTGGCCTGCCCGGCCTCTGCCATCACGTTTTCAGCCTGCTCCGGCGTCAGCCACTGAAATTCCTCGACCAGTTCCGCGCATTCGACCGACAGGGCCATGACCAGATTTTTCGGATTGTGAAACTGGCTCCAGTTGCGTGCTTCTGCAAAGTCATCAAGCGCACGCTGCAGTTTTTCGACGTCCATGCTGCCATTCCCTGTCGCCTGACGGCGGATAAAGCTACAGTATATAGCTGGCGGCAGCCTGGAATACCTGCACCGAATGGGTGACCGGCACATTGGGGAAACTCAGGTCGATGACGATATTCCAGTTACCGCCGTTCGGGACTACCAAGCGGGTTTCCAGTCGTGCAGTTTCGTCACCAAGATACTGATAGCGCCGGCCGGATTCGAAGGCGCGAAAATTGGGATCGTCAATGAGTTTGACCTTGCTCTTGTGCGAGCAGCGAACAACGACCGCGTCCCCCTGATTCAGACTGCGGCGTTGATGAAAAAACTCCATTTGGCCTTCCTTTCCACAGGTTTTCTCGCGAATACAATACCGGCCACATTGTTTTGACCGGCAGTGGATCAGTGCTTTCCGGTACTGCGGGGCGGGACTCTACCGGCATTGGCTGCGCCACGTTCTGCGCCAGCGCAAGCCCGTGACAAAGTCATGCCGCGAGCGATTTTCCGGGTCTGCACCAGACCGGAGCACGCACAGGTGCTACCCTGTCCAGGTACCCGAACATTTACGCAAAAGAAAGACACCACATGACCCGCAACCCGATCAGCTTCCTGCTGCTGGAAGATGCCCTTGAAGTCATCAGCAAGCAGGAACTCAGCGAACTCTTCGGCGAGGATTTCCTGCTGCCGGAAGGCTTCCCCGTTCCGGCCCAGGGCGACCTGCTGTATTTCTACCCGGATGACCAGCCGGTGGAACTGATTGTCGTCGAACGCCGCTTCGCACTGACGTCCAATGGCAGCAAGCTGATTCTCGCCCTTGGCGTGCCGGAAGACGAAGCACCGCAGTAAGCACTCTCATCACGCGGGCGGCAGCTTGCTGACCCGCGCGAGCCAGCGGTCCAGCTGCCCGGCAAACGCCTTGCCGTCACGGGCGCTATACGGGTCCGGTCCCCCGGTCTCGATACCGCTTGCCCGCAACTGCTCCATCACCGCACGCAGGGTCAGCCGCTCGGCGATCGTGCCGGCATCGAACCACTCTCCACGCGGGTCGAGCACCTGTGCGCCCTTCTCCAGCGCACCGGCCGCCAGTGGAATATCGGCGGTAATGACCAGATCGCCGGCCTCGGCCAGCTCGACAATGCGCTGATCGGCCACATCGAAGCCTGCCGGCACCTGCATGGCCCGCACATGGCGTGAAGGCGGCGTGCGTAACAACCGGTTGGCCACCAGCGTGACCGTCACCTGCGACCGTTCCGCTGCCCGGAACAGCATGTCCTTGACCACGACCGGACAGGCATCCGCATCGACCCAGATCTGCATGCCATACTTTCGTCTATAAAGAGTGACATGATACCGCCGAACGCTTCGGCTTCCTGTTTGTTCCAATTTCACCGCCGCCGGCAACGCCAGGCGCAATCAAATGCCAGTATTGACGGAATTTCATGCAGAAAGCACGTCTTCACCCCAAATCACGTCCCGGATTGACAGTCCGTGCCGCCAGCAGGAACAACGCCAGCACATTCAATTATCAATGGCGGAAAGTACGCGGATTTATCCCGCGCCAGCACTTTGACATGGAAATCCGCCTTCCAGATACTCGCTGATACTGACCGGCCTTTCAGAGCCGGCCGCAGAACCCGAAGATTCGCATAATCAGGAGTTGTACCCATGCAAGCACGCCGCCTCTTGCTCGCGTCCGCCGTCGCGGTCGCCTTGACCGCCTGCGGTCAGAAAGCCGAACAACCGAAGGACCAGGCTGCCGCCGCGCCCGCCGAAACCGTGGTCAAGATCGGCCATGCCGCCCCGCTGTCCGGCCCGATCGGCCATATCGGCAAGGATACCGAGTACGGCGTCGCCATTGCGCTGGACGAAGCCAACGCCGAACACCTGACCATTGGCGGTCAGAAGGTGAAGTTCGAAATGGTCAGCGAAGACGACCAGGGCGACCCGAAGGCCGCCACCCAGGTTGCCCAGCGCTTTGTCGACCAGAAGATTGCCGGCATCGTCGGCCACCTGACTTCCGGCCCGACCATCACCGCATCCAAGATCTACGCTGACGCCGGCATCCCGCAGATCACGCCGTCGTCGACCAACCCGGCCTACACCGCCCAGGGCTTCAAGACCGCGTTCCGACTGATCGCCGACGACTCCCAGCAGGGCAAGGCCATCGCCAATTACGTGGTGAACAAGCTCGGCATGAAGAAGCTGGCCATCATCGATGACCGCACCGCCTACGGCCAGGGTCTGGCCGACGAGTTCGAGAAAGCCGCCAAGGCGCTCGGTGCCGACATCGTCAAACGCGAGTTCACCAACGACAAGGCGACCGACTTCACCGCCATCCTGACCTCGATCAAGGGCGTGAACCCGGATGCAATCTTCTACGGCGGCATGGATGCCCAGGGCGGCCCGATGGCGCGCCAGATGCAGAAGCTCGGCATCAAGTCGCGCCTGATCGGCGGCGACGGCCTGCAATCGCCGGTGTTCCTGCAACTGGCCGGCGATGCAGCCGAAGGCCAGTTCTCGACCCAGGCCGGTGCCCCGAAGGACCAGCAGCCGGGCTATACCGCCTTTGCCGACAAGCTGAAGGCCAAGTACAAGCAGGAAATCCAGATGTACGCGACTTATGCGTACGACTCGGCCAAGGTGCTGATCGAAGCGATGAAGAAAGCCGATTCGGTCGATCCGGCCAAATACCTGCCTGCCTTGGCACAAACCCAATATAGCGGTGCCACCGGCGACATTGCCTTCGACAACAAGGGCGACCGCAAGAACGCTGCCGTGACCGTCTATCAGGTCAAGGCCGGCAAATGGGAAGTGGTGGACGTGGTGGGCGGCAGTGCAGCAAATGCACCGGAAAAGAGCCAATAACTGTTCCATACTGATAATTAAAGAAAAAAAACGGCACTATAAAAGTGCCGTTTTTTCTTTTCCGAATCGCTGAAAAATAGTGCAAAAAGCGCGTTGACACTCGCAAATGCCGTAACCATAATCAAAAACGCTATGGTGTGAGAACGCGGTTACCCAAAAGTAAATAACACGCGATTCATCGCCTAGACAAAATCAGAAACTTTGCAAAACGATCAGGGGAAACACTTTCATGAACTATGCGCGTCTGAGTTTGATTGCCGCCGCCATTGCCACGCTGGCCGCCTGCGGTCAAAAGACCGAAGCACCGAAAGCTGCCGACCAGGGCAGCGCCGCACCGGCGGCAGCGGAAGAAACCGTCGTCAAGATCGGTACCGTGGCCCCGCTGACCGGCCCGATCGCCCACCTCGGCAAGGACATCGAGTCGGGCGTCAAGCTGGCGGTCGATGAAATCAATGCCGAAGGCACGACCATCGACGGCAAGAAGGTGAAGTTCGAAGTCGAATCGGAAGACGATCAGGCCGACCCGAAGATCGCTACCCAGGTCGCCCAGCGCCTGGTCGACAAGAAGGTCGTCGGCATCATCGGCCACCTGAACTCGGGCACGTCGATTCCGGCCTCGAAGATCTATGCCGACGCCGGCATTCCGCAGGTCTCCCCGGCCTCGACCAACCCCGGCTACACCACGCAGGGTTTCAAGACCACCTACCGTGACATCGCCAACGACGTCCAGCAGGGCAAGGCGCTGGGCGCATTTGCCGTCGACAAGCAGGCCGCCAAGACCGTGGCCGTCATTGACGACCGCACCGCCTATGGTCAGGGCATTGCCGACGAGTTCGTCAAGGCGGCGGAAGCCAAGGGCGCCAAGGTCGTCAAGCGCGAGTTCACCACCAACACCGCCACCGACTTCATGGCCATCCTGACCTCGATCAAGGGGGCGAAGCCGGACCTGGTGTTCTACGGCGGCATGGATGCCCAGGGCGGCCCGCTGGCCAAGCAGATGAACAAGCTCGGCATGAAGAGCAAGCTGCTCGGCGCCGACGGCCTGCAGTCGCCGGAGTTCCTGAAGCTGGCCGGCGATACCGCCGAGGGCGTGTACGCGTCGTCGGTCGGCATGCCGAAGGACAAGATGCCGGGCTTCGCGTCGTTCAACGAGAAGTTCGCGGCCAAGTATGGCGAAGTCCAGATCTACTCGCCGTATGCCTATGACGCAACCAAGCTGCTGGTGGCCGCCATGAAGCGCGCGAACTCGACCGACCCGGCCAAGTACATCGCCGAGCTGCCGAAGACCGACTACAAGGGCGTGACCGGCACCATCGCCTTCGACGACAAGGGCGACATCAAGAACGGCGCCGTGACCGTGTTCCAGGTCAAGGGCGGCAAGTGGGAAACGCTGGAAACCGTGGGCGGCGACGCCCCGGCCAAGTAAGGGTTGCCTGAAGCCGACATCATCGGCTGACTGAGGTAAGATAAGGTCGACATGGCATGAGCATGACGCATGCGGTGTCCGACCTTCGAACGGAAACCCGCCGTTCGACGGCGCCGGCAGCAACCGGCGCCGTTTTCATTACCGACTGGAGAACTGATGTCTGCCATCGAACTGCCGGATTGCGTCGAAGTCCTGACTGGCCCGTCGCCAGCGCACAGTGTCATCTGGTTGCATGGACTGGGGGCCGACGGACACGATTTCGAGCCGGTGGTGCCCGCGCTGATCCGCCCCGGCCTGCCGGTGATCCGTTTCGTGTTTCCCCATGCGCCGCTGATCCCGGTCACACTGAACAACGGCCATGTCATGCGCGCCTGGTACGACATCCTGTCCATTGATGGCGATCAGCGCCAGGTCGACCTGCAGGGCATCCTGCACACCCGCGAGCTGGTCAATGCCCTGATCGAACAGGAGAAGGCCCGTGGCGTGCCGAGCGGCAATATCGTGCTGGCCGGCTTCTCGCAGGGTGGCGTCATTGCCTACATGGCCGGTCTCAGCCATGACGAGCGTCTGGCCGGCGTCATCGGCCTGTCGACCTACCTGCCCGACCGCAGCTGGCTGGCGGCCAACCGCAGCCCGCTGAACCTGTCCACGCCGGTATTCGCCGGCCATGGCGACGACGACGATGTCGTCCCGTCCAGCCTCGGTCGCACGGCGGCAGACGCGCTGCAGGCGGCCGGCTACCCGCTGCAATGGCATTCGTACCCGATGCCACACACGGTCTGCCCGGAAGAGCTGGACGACATTGCCGACTTCCTGCTGGCCGTGCTGCGCTGATTCCCCCCGGCCAGCCTGAAAAAATCCCCGCCACGGTGATCCGTGACGGGGATTTTGCCTGTCGCCGGCGCCCGGAGGCGCCTGGCACTGGCCAGCAGCTTACAGCAGGCCGCGCAGCGACTTCTTGCGATCCTGCTCGTTCAGGAAACGCTTGCGGATACGGATCGACTGCGGGGTGATTTCCACCAGTTCGTCGTCGTCGATGAACTCGACGGCGTATTCCAGCGTCAGGCGGATCGGCGTGGTCAGACGCACGGCTTCGTCGGTACCCGACGCGCGCACGTTGGTCAGCTTCTTGCCCTTGATCGGGTTGACCACCAGGTCGTTTTCACGCGAGTGAATGCCGATGATCATGCCTTCGTACAGGCGCTCGCCCGGGACCACGAACATGCGGCCGCGATCTTCCAGGTTCCACAGCGCATAGGCCACGGCTTCGCCGTTTTCCTGGCTGATCAGCACGCCGTTGCGACGTCCCGGCATGTCGGCCTTCATCGGTGCGTATTCGTCGAACACGTGGGCCATCAGGCCGGTGCCGCGGGTCATGGTCAGGAACTCGCCCTGGAAACCGATCAGGCCACGGGCCGGGATGCGGTATTCGAGGCGGGTACGGCCATTGCCGTCACTGACCATGTCCTGCAGTTCGCCGCGACGGCGACCGAGTTCTTCCATCACGCCACCCTGGGTGTCGTCTTCGACATCCACGGTCAGCATTTCATACGGCTCGCACTTCACGCCGTCGATTTCCTTGACCACAACACGCGGCTTGGACACCGAAAGTTCGTAACCTTCACGACGCATGTTTTCCAGCAGAATGGTCAGGTGAAGTTCACCACGGCCGGAAACCAGGAACACGTCGGCATCGCCGGTGTC
Source organism: Microvirgula sp. AG722 (assembly GCF_003269145.1). Taxonomy (NCBI): domain Bacteria; kingdom Pseudomonadati; phylum Pseudomonadota; class Betaproteobacteria; order Neisseriales; family Aquaspirillaceae; genus Microvirgula; species Microvirgula sp. AG722. The sequence continues at coordinate 63,593 of NZ_QLTJ01000008.1, forward strand.
CTCGACGCGCAGCGCGACGTTGGTCAGCAGTTCCTTCTGCAGGCGGTCACGCAGCTGGCGCGAGGTCACGAACTTGCCTTCGGTGCCGGCCAGCGGGCTGGAGTTCACCTGGAAGTTCATGGTCAGCGTCGGTTCGTCCACGCTCAGCATCGGCAGCGCTTCCGGGTTTTCCCGGTCGCACAGGGTGACGCCGATACCGATATCCTCGATACCGTTGATCAGCACGATGTCGCCGGCTTCAGCCTGATCGACCAGCACGCGCTCGAGGCCCTGGAAGCCGAGCACCTGGTTGATCTTGGCGGTCTTCGGCGTACCGTCGACACCGGCCATGACCACGACCTGCTGGCCCGGCTTGACGCGGCCGCGGGCGATGCGGCCCACACCGATGCGACCGGTGTAGGTCGAGTAGTCGAGCGCGGAGATCTGCAGTTGCAGCGGTTCGTCCGGGTTGCCCTTCGGCGGTTCGACGTGGCGCAGAATGGTTTCGAACAGCGGACGCAGGTCGTCGGACTCGTCGGCGAGTTCCAGCTTGGCGAAGCCGTTCAGGCCCGAGGCATACACCACCGGGAAGTCGAGCTGTTCTTCGGTCGCGCCGAGCTTGTCGAACAGGTCGAAGGTCTGGTCGATCACCCAGTTCGGACGGGCGCCCGGACGGTCGATCTTGTTGATCACCACAATCGGCTTCAGCCCCAGTGCCAGCGCTTTCTTGGTCACGAAGCGCGTTTGCGGCATCGGGCCTTCCTGCGCGTCGACCAGCAGCACGACACCGTCCACCATGCCCAGCACGCGTTCCACTTCACCACCGAAGTCGGCGTGTCCCGGGGTGTCGACGATATTGATATGGGTGCCGTTGTAATCAACGGCGGTGTTCTTGGCCAGAATGGTAATGCCGCGTTCACGCTCGAGATCGTTCGAGTCCATGACGCGCTCGGCGATGTGCTGGTTGTCGCGGAAGGTGCCTGCCTGATGCAGCAGCTTGTCGACCAGCGTGGTTTTGCCGTGGTCGACGTGAGCAATGATGGCGATGTTGCGGAGATTGCGGGACATGGGTTTTAAGGAGCAATTCGGTCTCGGAAAGACAGGAATTGTATCAGCATTGCCCCGCAGGTTCATAACTGATTGTTTTATATTGGCTATGCATGTTACCCGGGCGGGCGGGCCCGCCGCCCGCCCGGGTATCCCGCTTTTCCGGCCTATTTCGACCAGGTATCGCGCAGGCTGACGGTGCGGTTGAACACCACGCGCTCACCCGGTACATGGTCGATACGGTCGGTAACAAAATAACCGACGCGTTCGAACTGGTAACGCGTCTCCGGCTCGGCCGTTTTCACGCAGGCTTCGATAAAGCCGGTCACCGTGCGCAGCGATGCCGGATTCAGGAACCGGGTGAAATCGACATACTGGCCGTCCTCGCCGCGCACCGCATCCGGACGCTCTTCGGTGAACAGGCGGTCGTACAGCCGCACCTCGGCCTCGACCGCGTGCCCGGCGCTGACCCAGTGGATCACACCCTTGACCTTGCGACCGACCGGGTTCTGACCCAGCGTATCCGGGTCGATCGAGCACTTGAGTTCAACCACGCGGCCGTCGGCGTCCTTGATCACCTCGTCGCACTTGATCACGTAGCTGTAGCGCAGGCGGACTTCGCCGCCCGGCGTCAGCCGCTGCCACTTCGGCGGCGGCACTTCGGCGAAATCGTCGCGGTCGATCCAGATCTCGCGCGAGATCGGCACGTCGCGCTCGCCGAACTCGGGATGATGCGGATGGAACGGCGCGCTGCGCGATGCGGTCACGCCGTCCTGGAAATTGCTCAGCGTGACCTTGATCGGGTCCAGCACCGCCATCACCCGCGGCGACGCATTTTCCAGGTCTTCCCGCACGGCGCCTTCCAGCACCGACAGGTCGACCACGTTCTCGCTCTTGGAAATGCCGATCCGCTGTGCGAACAGGCGAATCCCGCCCGGCGTGTAGCCACGGCGACGCATGCCGGAAATGGTCGGCATGCGCGGATCGTCCCAGCCGCCGACCAGGCCTTCGGTCACCAGCTGGTTCAGCTTGCGCTTGGAGGTCATGGTCGACAGTAGTTCCAGTCGCGAGAACTCGATCTGCTGCGGGTGATGTTCGATATCGAGATTGTCGAGCACCCAGTCGTACAGCGGACGGTGGTCTTCGAACTCCAGCGTGCACAGCGAGTGGGTAATGCCTTCGATCGCGTCGGAGATGCAGTGCGTGTAGTCATACATCGGGTAGATGCACCACGTGTCGCCGGTCCGGTGATGGTGGGCACGACGGATGCGGTAGATCACCGGGTCGCGCAGGTTCACGTTGCCCGACGCCATGTCGATCTTCAGCCGCAGCGTCTTGGCACCGTCGGCAAACTCGCCGGCCCGCATGCGGCGGAACAGGTCGAGGTTTTCCTCGACCGAACGCGTGCGGTACGGGCTTTCGCGCCCCGGGCTGGTCAGCGAGCCGCGGTATTCGCGCATCTGCTCGGCGTTCAGGTCATCGACAAAGGCCTTGCCGGCCATGATCAGCGCTTCGGCGTACTGGTACAGCTGCTCGAAATAGTCGGAAGCGAACCGGACCGCGCCGTCCCAGTGGAAACCGAGCCAGGTGATGTCACGCTGGATCGCCTGCACGTACTCGTCGTTTTCCTTCTCGGGATTGGTATCGTCCATGCGCAGCTTGCAGCTGCCGCCGAACTCGTCGGCAATGCCGAAGTTCAGGCAGATCGACTTGGCGTGCCCGACGTGCAGATAACCGTTCGGTTCGGGCGGGAAACGGGTGGCGACATGGTCACGCTTGCCGCTTTCCAGGTCCGCCTCGATGATGGATTTGATGAAATGCTTCACCTCCGGCGTGGCCGGGGCGGAATGGTCATTGTGGCTCATGGCTTCGATAATCAACGTCAATGGGCGCAGCGCCAGGGTGGCGCTGTGCGAAATACGGAATGGCTGTGATTGTAACGGATTCCCTTCCGGCGCGAGCGACCGTGCCGGAAGGGGGGTCAGTCGCCGGCGCCCACCTCCATGTGGAACGCCGCCAGCGCCGCGCTGCGGTTGGGGAAAAAGCGCAGGCCGGTCTGGTCCGGCGTCACGCCGTGCGTGCTCATGCGGCTCATGAATTCCCCCATGCGCCCGGCCATCGCCAGCACTACGCCCTTCTCGGCCAGCGCCTTGCACAGCTCGCCGACCGCCAGGGCCCCGGTATAGTCGACATCGCCGATCGACAGCGCGTCGATCACCACCCAGCGCACCGGCTCGTCGGCCCGCTCGACCAGTTCCAGCACCCGGCGGCGGAAGTAGTCGGCATTGAAAAAGATCAGCGGCGACTCGAAGCGGAACAGCATCAGCCCCGGCACACTGCGCGCGTTCGGATAGTCGGTCAGTTCGTAGAAGCCGTCACTGCCCGGCATGCGGCCCAGCAGATGATCGGCCGGCCGCGACACCTTGAGCAGAAAGCGCAGCAGCGCCAGCGTCACCGCCAGTACGATGCCCGGCATCACGCCGATCAGCAGCACGCCGACCAGCGTGATCAGTCCGATATGGAATTCGGCCCGGTCGATGCGTCGCAGCAGCAGCAGCCCCGGCAGGTTCATCAGGCCGATCGCCGACGCCACCAGAATGGCGCCCAGCGACGCGATCGGCAGCCAGGCCAGCACCGGCGTAAACAGCAGCAGCACTACCAGAATGGCGGCAGCGGCCACCAGCGATACCATGCGCGTCTGGCCACCGGCCGCATCGTTGACGGCGGTGCGCGAGTCCGCACCGCTGATGGCAAAGCCCTGCGACATCGCCGACACCACATTGGCCACGCCAAGGGCGCGGAATTCGCGGTCGGCGTCGATGTCGTAGCCATTCTTGGCCGCAAAGCTGCGGCCGGTCAGCATGGCGCTGGAAAAGCTGATCAGCGCCAGCGCCGCCGCGGCCGGGACCAGCGTGCCGAGCGCTTCGTGCGGCATGGCCGGCCAGCGCAGCGGCGGGAAGCCGGCCTGCACCACGCCGACCAGCGACACGCCGTAGCGCGACAGGTCCATGCCCCAGGACAGCGCGGTCGCCGCCACCATCGCCACCAGTGCCGCCGGCGAGCGCGGCCAGCGCCGCGCCACCCACGCATAGACCAGCAGCGTGAACACCGACACCCCGAGCGTCACCAGGCTGGCCGATGACCACTGCCGGTACAGCGACAGCAACTGCCCGATTGCATCCTTGCCGGTCAGCGACAGGCCGCTGACCTTGCCCAGCTGGCCGATGATGATGTTGATCGCCACCCCGTTCAGCAGCCCGGCCAGAATCGGCCGTGACAGGAAATCCGCCAGAAAGCCGAGCCGGAAACGGCTCGCCAGCAGGCAGAACAGCCCGGTAAACAGCGTCAGCGAAATGGCCAGCGACTGATACAGCGCGGCATTGCCGGCCGCCAGCGGAATCAGCGTGGCCGAAATCATCGCGCAGGTGGCGGCGTCCGGCCCGACGATCAGCTGCCGCGACGAACCGAACAGCGCATACACCACCATCGGCAGCATCGAACTGTACAGGCCGGCCACCGGACTGAAACCGGCCAGCTGCGCATAGGCAACGCCGACCGGCAGCGCCACGGCGGCGACCGACAGGCCAGCGGCCAGATCCTGGCGCCAGGCCGAACGCGGATAGGCCAGCAGCTCGGGCAGGCCCGGCATCCAGCGGGACAGTCTGACTCGCCAGCGGCGTCCGGTCATGACCAGCACCGGTCAGATCGCCATCAGCGGGGCTTTGGGCTGCTCGGCCTGCACGGCTTCCGCCCGCAGGATGGCGGCCACCAGGTCCGGTTGCACATTGTCGTCCCGCATGTGCATGTGCGGCTGCGCCCGGGTCAGCCGGCGCGCGGCCTCGCCGCCGGCACCACACAGGATCAGCGTGCGCCCTTCCTCGGCCAGCTTGTCGTTCAGCGCACCGATCGCCATCAGGCCGGTCGCATCGAGCAGCACCATGCGGTGCAGCTGCAGGATGATGATCTGCGCGTCGTCGGCTTCGGCCAGCAGCGCATCCAGCCGGTCAGCGGCACCGAAGAACAGCGCCCCCTCGACCCGGAATGCCGCCACCCCTGCCGGCAGGGTCTTGCCGCTGATCGAATGGCGCTCGAACAGCCGCGCGTGCTCGGGCCGCAGTCGGGCGATGACCGAGGCACCGGCCATGCGCTGGATAAAGAATACGGCGGCCAGCAGCAGGCCGATCTCGACGGCGATGGTCAGGTCGAACACCACGGTCAGCACGAAGGTGACGGCCATCACCACCAGGTCGCGCCACGGGTAGGTCGAGAATTCGCGCCAGTTCCAGTCGCCCATGCGCAGTGACACCGCGATCAGGATCGCCGCCAGCACCGCCAGCGGGATGTACTGCGCCAGTGGCGCCGCCACCAGCACCACACCGAGCAGCAGCAGCGCATGCACGATGCCGGCCACCGGCGAGCGGCCGCCGTTCTGGATATTGGTACCGGTCCGGGCAATGGCACCGGTCGCCGGAATGCCGCCGAAGAACGGCACCACCATATTGGCGATGCCCTGGGCGATCAGTTCCTGGTTGGAGTCATGCTTGTCGCCGATCATCTGGTCCGCCGCCACCGCGCACAGCAGCGACTCGATCGCCCCGAGCAGGGCGATGGTGAAGGCCGGCGCCAGCAGTTCGGAGAAGCTGGCCGGATCGAAATGCAGCGGCTGGAAGTCCGGCAGCCCCTGCGGAATGCCGCCGAACTTGCTGCCGATGGTTTCCACCGGCAGCGAGAACAGTGCAGCGACCACGGTCGCCGTCAGCAGCGCCACGAACGGCGATGGCAGGTATTTGTTCAGCTTTTTCGGCCAGGCCAGAATCAGTGCCAGCGAGGCGCCGGCCAGCGCCAGCGTGACCGGCTGGAAGTCCTGGATATGCGTGCGCAGCGTCGCCATGGTCGGGAAGAAGCCGGACGGCATCGCGACCTGCAGGCCGAAGAAATCCTTTAGCTGGGTAAAGAAGATCATCACCGCAATACCGTTGGTGAAGCCGATCACCAGTGGCATAGGGAAGTACTTGATCACCTGCCCCAGTCGCAGCATGCCCATCAGCACCAGCAGCACGCCGGCCATGAAGGTACACAGCATCAGATTGGTAAACCCGTATTTGCTGACGATGCCGAACAGGATGACGATGTAGGCGCCGGTCGGACCGCCGATGCAGACCCGGGTCCCGCCCAGCGCGGACACGATGAAGCCGGCAATGATGGCGGTAAAGATCCCCGACTGCGGGCTGACCCCGGACGCAATGGCAAACGCCATGGCCAGCGGCAGGGCGACAATGCCGACGGTCAGGCCGGCCAGTGTGTCGTCGCGCAGCGACGCGCGGTTGTAGCCGCGCAGGGTGGAAAGCAGGCGGGGACGAAAACGGAACAATAAAGCGATGTCGGACATGTCGGTTCTTAGCGTGACCTCATTCGGGCGCGGCGCGCACAAAAAAGAGGGGATTATCTCGCCGTGCGCATTCCCGCACCATGGGCAGGGTCAAATGAGTGGCCCTGTTTCACTGGCAAATCAGGCGCAGCGGGCAATGACAATCCGTTTAAGTCCGGATTAAGTACATATTCACGAGCATGTGTCCACAGGGTGGCCCGAATCCGGCCCCCCACTATCGACGACACGAGGCCGTGGATGAACGAACACCTGTTTCTGCTGATCAATGCCGCTCCCGGCCTGAACGGCATTCCGTTGCTGCTGTCCCTGTTCCTGGCCCGCTATGCCGGTTATCTGGTGCCACTGCTGATGGCGGTCATCTGGATGCGTGAAGGCACCGAAGGCCGGCGCGACCTGCTGCAGATGCTGTATGCGATGGCGATCTCGATGCTGATTGCCCATCTGGTCCGCCTGAGCTTTCCGCACCCGCGCCCCTTCGTGCTGCACCTGGGCCAGCAATACCTGGCGCACGGTCCCAGTTCCAGCCTGCCCAGCAGCCATACCACCTTCGTCTGGAGCATTGCGGGCGCCGCCTTCTTCACCCGCCGGCTGGCCATTTTCGGCTTTCCGCTGCTGACACTGGGCCTGCTGGTCGGCTGGAGCCGGGTCTATCTTGGCGTCCACTTTCCGTTCGACATCGCCGCTGCCTTGCCGGTGTCGATTGCCGGCGCCTTCCTGGCATGGAAATGCCGCACCTGGAGTGACCTGCGTATATCCAGCCGCGTGCTGAGGATTTACGATAGCGCCGTCAGGGTCTGAAGCGGCCCGGAAAGGGGCGTATGCGGATACTGCTGGTGGAAGACGATGCCATGATTGGCAAGGCGGTGAAGGCCGGGCTGGAGCATGCCGGCTTCGCCGTCGACTGGGTGCAGGACGGCCGTGCCGCCGCGCTGGCGCTGACGCAGCCGGTCTACGACCTGATGCTGCTCGATCTGGGCCTGCCACAGCAGGACGGCATGTCGGTACTGCTTGGCGCGCGCCGCCAGGGCAACAAGCTGCCGGTACTGGTGGTGACGGCACGGGATGCGGTCGCCGATCGCATCGCCGGACTGAATGCCGGCGCCGACGACTACGTACTGAAGCCGTTCGATCTCGACGAGCTGATCGCCCGCATTCATGCCGTGCACCGCCGTCATTCCGGCAATGCCGACTCCGCCATCCGCCATGGTGCGCTGACCCTCGATCTGGTCGAGAAGACCGTGCGCCTGCACGATCAGCCGGTTGCGCTGTCCGCCCGCGAGTACGCACTGCTGGCCGCGCTGATGCAGCGCCCGGGCGCGGTCCTGTCGCGGGAAAAGCTGGAAGAATCGATCTACGGCTGGGGCGACGAGATCGGCAGCAACGTGATCGAGGTCTATCTGCACCATTTGCGCAAGAAACTCGGGCCGGACATCATCGTCAACGTGCGCGGCGTCGGCTACCGGGTTGCGGAGGTCTGAGGTGCGCTCGCTGCACCGCCATCTGCAACTGTGGGTACTGGGCGCGCTGAGCCTCGGCGCGCTGCTGCTGCTGTTCAGCGTCTATCTGTTCCTGCTCGAGGAGCTGAACGAGGTCTTCGACGAAAACCTGAAGCAGGTCGCGCTGGCCGTCGCCACCTATCCGTACCAGCCGAACACCGAACACCTGCGCCAGCCGATCCGGCTGGCGCCCATTCTCGAAGCGCACCAGCAATTCGACTTCGTGACCCAGGCCTGGGCCGCCGACGGCACCCGCATCTTCAGTACCGAACCCGACGTCCATATCCCCCTGCGTCACAGCGACGGCATCTCGACCACCTTCCTCGGCTGGGAGCAATGGCGCATCTACACCATCGTCACCGAGCGTGGCGTGGCCCAGGCGGCGCAGCGGGTGTCGCTGCGCAGCGATGTGGCAGTGGAAGTGGCGATCAAGCTGATCGCCATCCTGATCCTGCTGGTCCTGCTGATTGCCGTACTGCTGTACGTGTCGCTGCGCCGCGGCCTGTACCCGCTGCAGCAGACCGCCGACGAGGTGGCCGCGCGCAGCGCCGCCTCGCTGACCCCGCTGCCGCTGGACGAGCTGCCGCACGAGGTCCATCCGCTGGTCAGCGCCATCAACAGTCTGATGGCACGGCTGGACCAGGTGCTGGACCGGCAGCGCTGTTTTATCGCCGATGCCGCGCATGAGCTGCGCACGCCGATTACCGCAATGAAATTGCAACTTCGCCTGTTGCAGCAGGCGCACAGTGCCGGCGACCGGCAGGCAGCGGCCGAGGATCTGGCCGCCGGCGTCGCCCGGGCCGGCCATCTGGTCAACCAGTTGCTGGATCTGTCACGGCTGGAACCCGACGGCGGCAGCCTGCGCCTGGAAACCGTCGACCTGGCCGAGCTGGCGCGTTCGGTCGTCGCCATGGCCAGCGCACAGGCAGTGCAGGCCGGGATCGACCTCGGCGCCGAGGTCCGGGAACCGGTCACGCTGCAGGCCGACCCGCAACAGCTGCGCATCCTGCTCAACAATCTGGTCGACAACGCGTTGCACCATACCCCGCCCGGCGGCCGGGTCGATGTCGCCGCCGAGCGGGTCGACGGCTGCCCGCAGCTGGTCGTGCGCGATACCGGCTGCGGTATTCCGGTCGACGAGCGCGAACGCGTGCTGGACCGCTTCTACCGGGTCGCGCACAGCCAGCAGACCATCGGCAGCGGGCTCGGTCTGGCCATCGTCAAGACCATCGCCACGCTGCACCAGGCCAGCCTGCGCCTGGACAGCGGTACAGACGGCATCGGCCTGTGTGTCAGCGTGCGTTTCCCGCCGGCGTGACTAGCATGAGACAGGCGGGTCGCCGGCGCCGCGCAACAGGGCGGCGGTCTGCGCCAGCGCGCCGTCATCGAGAATGTCCGGCGTCCTGAACGTCAGGTCGCGCTCGACGATATAGGCCGGCGAGGTCAGGTCATTGCGGGTAAACATCGGCACCACGTGGCCGTGGGTGTGTGGTACATGGATGCCGGTAAAGAAGAAGCCGACCCGTTCCACACCGTAGTGCGTCTTCATCCACCGCGCATAGTGCTGGCCGGTCTGCACGATATGCGCCGCCAGCGCCGGCGGCAGGTCCTCGAAATACGGATAGTGGCCCTTGGCCAGGATCAGCAGATGGCCGGGACCGATCGGCGCGCGATCGGGAAAGACCAGGATCTGTTCATCCTCGTACACGGTATGCACCGGGATGTCGCCACGGGCGACACGGCAGAACAGGCAATCGGGATCATGCGGTTCGGGCTGCGACATCGGGACGTCCTCTCTGTGGGTGAAGAAACGTCCCGACCATAGCAGGAAGCCGGGCGCCGGTGGACGGGAAAACCGCCCGACCAACCGGCCCGCGCTCAGTAGCGACCCAGCATGTAGGTTTTCGGCATGCCGATTTCCTGGCAGTTCGGCTCATCGCCGCTGCGGTCGACAATCAGGTAGTTCGTGGTCTTGCCAAGCGTCAGCACCGGATGGTGCCAGACCCCGGCGTGGTAGTTCACGCCCTGCTTGCCATCGGTGATGAAGGCCTTGATCGTCGACGGGTCGAGCTTGTCGCCCGGCGCCGCCACCACTACCAGGAAGGTCTGCCCGTCCAGCGGAACAAAGGCCTGGCTGCCATACGGGTGCCGTTCCAGCAGGTGGACATTGATGCTGCCGCGTACCGGCTTCGACTCGAAGATGCTGACGATCGGTCTGGCATTGCTGCCATTGGCCTGGATGGCGGCCATGTCGTGGTAGCGCATGGTCTCGCCATTGTTGATCGGATAGGTCTTGCTGGCCGATGCCGGTTCGATCACGTCGCCATACGGCGCAAATGCCGCCTTGGTCAGCGGCTCCACCTTCAGCGGCACGCGCGCAGCCGGTTCGACCGTCAGTCCGTAGACCCCGCAGGCCATCGGTGTTTTCGGGATCGGTTTGGTCAGCACGGGCTGGCCGTCGGCCCAGGCCAGGGAGGCCAGTCCGGTCGACAGCACACATACGGTCAGCAGATTGCGCAGCGGGGTGTTCATTTCCTCATCCTCATACGATTTAAAAGACGGAGCGACCGGACGCCTGGGCAAAAAGAACCCGCCCCGGTCAGGGCGGGCAAAGGTATTGCAGCAGGAGAAACGTCGACGGTCCTCGCGGGCCGCAGGACTGTTGTACCCCGCCCCGCCCCCGGCGGGATTGGGATTGCGTGCCAAGTCATTGTCATCGGGCGACGGCGACGGAATGGCTTGCAAATAGATCGCAATGCGATATATTTACCAGTACCCGCCCGTCGTGCACCCGATTCGCGACATCCAGCCGCCCCCTTTCCAAGGAGACCCTTGCCGTGACGTTCCCCATTACTGTCGTCCATGTCGCCAATCTCAGTCCCGACATGGAGAATCTGTACATCGTCGATGCCAAATGGCCAAAAGAGCTGTCACGCTATGCTTCAGGCGTGACCCAGTGGCTGAAAGCGGCCGCGCCGGCCGAAGGACTGGTCACCTGGCTGCGACAGGATCCGCTGCGCTGGCCGACCTTCTGTGAGGTGTACTGGAGCGATCTGGCCAACAACCCGCACCGCTGGGAAGCGCTGCGCGAGGCTGCCTCCCGGCAGCCCGTTATCCTGGTGCATGCCAATGACAGCGACAGGTACAATCCGGCCATGGCGCTGGCACGCTTTATCGAGCAACAGCTGGCAACGCCGGATGACTCCACCCCGCAAGCCAACAAGGCCCTGTCGTGATTCCTGCCTCTCCTGCCTCACCCCCGCTGAGCAAAAACGATTTTGAACGCCTGGCGGATTTCCGCTATCGGCTGCGCCGCTTCCTGCGCTTCAGCGAAGAGCAGGCCCAGGCCCATGACATCACCCCGCTGCAATATCTGTTGCTGCTGCAGATCCGCGGTTACCCGGGGCGGGAATGGGCAACGGTCGCCGAGCTGGCGGAACGCCTGCAGTCACACCACCACAGCGTGGTCGGTCTGGTGACGCGCTGCGTGACACAGGGACTGGTTCGGCGCAGCGCGGGACGTGACGACAAGCGCTGCGTGGAAATCACGCTGCTGCCCAAGGGAGAGGCGCTGGTCGAGCAGCTGGCGCAGGCGCATCGCGACGAGCTGCTGGCGCTGAAGACCGATAGCGGCCACCTGTCCCTGGACCTGCTGCTGCATACCCAGCAGGCCCTGTCGGGCAAGTAGCGGCAAGGCCGGACTACTCGACCAGATTGTTGCGGTGAGCCCAGTTGATCAAGTCCGCCAGCGTTTCCAGATGGAGCTTTTCCAGGATCCTGATCTTGTAAGTGCTTATGGTTTTCTGGCTCAGAAACAGGGTCTGACCGATTTCCTTGTTCGACTGCCCCTTGACCAGTCCGAGCAAAACCGACATTTCCCGGCGCGTCAGGCTGGGCTGGCCGGCATCGCCGGCCAGCCCCTCCGGACCGACCTGCATGGCGACCAGCGGGAAGCAGATGTAACCGCCGGACACCATGCGGACAGCATGGAGAAGCTCCTCCATGCCCTTCCCCTTGCTGATGAAACCGCTGGCGCCGAGGCCCATCGCCCGGGGAGCGTAAATTCTTTCGTCCAGCCCGGACAGGACCAGTACCCGCGGCGGCAGCGGCAGGGACACCAGGCTGTTCAGCAACTGCAGGCCATCGATATCCGGCAGATTCAGGTCCACCACGACCATGTCGGGCTGTACGCCCCTGACCAGGTCCAGGCCGCCGGCCCCGGTATCCGCTTCACCGACAACGCTGAACTCGCCGCCCTCTTCGACCATGTGCCGGACGGCAAAGCGGACGGCCGGATGGTCTTCGATCAGGACAATGCGTACGGCCTCGTGCGGCGCCTCGGCTGTTCCCTGCGAACCATGAGCACGGTCGACCGAAACCGGGAGACGCTTGACAATATTCATATTGAATAACCATTTAGCACAAGGGGTTTAAGCAGCGCATGAATGGTTCTGATCGGATAAAAAGATTCGCAGTCATGCACTACCGTATATTTGGCAAGTATCATGAACAATATACCTGCGCCATATCCACCCAGGCACATATGAAAAGTCTATTCTGCCAATTGAATAACGGGGGATCGTCAGACAGGACAGGCCCGGGCAGGCGCCATTCGGCAATCAGGGAAACATCCTGTTTCCCCGCGGCTAATGACAGCCGACATCGCCCAGCAAGACCAGATCACGGTCTTTGTACCCCTTGATCAACCGATCCTGCAAATCGACCTGGCAGACGCGCCCGTCCGCCTGCACGACCTCGAGAACCGGGTGCGCCTGGCTCAGCTCCAGCGTAAACAGGCCATCGGATTCGGCCACGGCCTGCATGGTCAGGTGCCGGACCCTGGCCCCGGCCAGCGGCCGGCTGTCCGGACCGACCAGACGCCCGATTGCGGTTTGCGTGCGGATGACCTCGACCCGTTGCCGGCTGATGCCGCCGGGCAGCAGATGCACGGACAGGCTCTGGGGCAGGAACTTCGCCCCTTTCCGGCTGCCCGCCGCCAGATCGAAACTCAGGTGCTGCGGCCGGAACGGCGCCAGTGGAATGAAATTTTCGCCACGCCGCAAGCGGAACTGGCGGCCGTCATCCAGCCTGGCAATCAGGCGTTCGCTATCCGGCAGGGTTTCCGACTTCAGGTCGACCACTACCCCGGCGCGCATCCTGCTGCCGAATGCCGGCCGCGACACGATCAGCGCGCCACCGCCGCCCATGACAACGGTACTCTCCAGGTTGACGCCCAGCATGGCGCCACCCCCGCCGTGCGATTGCAGATAGCCGTCTCCGGACAGATAGCGCTGCGACAGACGGGCCGACAGCGTGCCCGAACTGCCATGGCTGGCATGGCTGGCATTGACCGCCACCGCCTGCAGTGGCGATTCGTCGAAGGTGCGCTGGTAATGGAGCTGGGCCGATGACTCGCGCCCGGCACCACCGTCGGTGCGCGAGCCCAGCCCCATGCCGAGACTGGACGCCGCCCGTCCCAGCGAGAAACTCATGCCGACGGCCATGCCGCGCGAACGCCGGCCAGGATAGCCCTGCAAGCGCTCGGACAGGCTCACATACGCCTGGGCCCCCACATCGGTCCACTGGCGGATATCGCGGTAATAGGACAGGTCCGACGTTGACTGCCGGTCGTCGTGCGCGTGGCCAAAGCGGGCACTGATCCGGTCCTGGTCGCTGAGCTGCCAGTCGCTGCTGACGGTGGTATGGCGCTGGCGCAGATGGCGTGACCGGCCATAGCGGGCCGGCCGCGCCGACTGCCGGTGACTGACGGCCAGGCTGAGGCGGGAAAACGCGCCGATCCCCTGCAGCTCATACCCCTGCCCGCTCCGCTTCGAGTAATACGGATTCACATACAGCTGCAGGGCATTGAGCGGACTGAAACTGCTGAACAGGCCGACCTGCCGGTCGCCCCCACCCTGCTGCGCACTGATGCCGGCTCGCCATTGCGGATGCAGCAGGTAGCCGAGCTGGACCCCGCCCAGCATGCCGCCGTCGGCATGGGCGCCGGCACGATAGTCCCACACCGACTGGCGGCGCCCGCCATAAAGGCGGAAACGGAAGCGGTCGGTGCCATTCCAGTTGCCCGGCTTGTAAATCGACTCACGGGTCGTGAACACCATCCGGCCATCCTCGAAGACACGGACGGTGACCGGATAGATGCCATCCGGCAATCCCTCGGTCGGCAATACCTGCAGGCCGGGCTGAACGGCATAGGTGGCGAGCAGACGCCCGTCACGGGAGATCTCCGCATGGCCGGCCTTGCTGGCGCTGACGGTCAGCGGCACCATGCTCGGCTTGTTGCTGCGCTTGAGCAGGCTGTCCGATGATCCGAAAGCGAATCCCAGAATGGGGTTGTAGTGACTGAACGGAATCGGGGCCAGATTGCCCTGCCCGGTAGACAGGTCCGGCGACAGGTAGCCGATGCGGGCGTACAGCCCATGCCAGTCGCGCTGCATATAGGCATTGTTCAGGTACTTTCTGACCCGGCTGCCGCGCTGCCAGTGCCCGGCATCCGCATAGGAAATCTGCAGATCCGAGTACGCGCTCCACGGGGCGAGGCTGGTAATCAGCGACAACTGATACGAGCCGCTGGACGGCAGATCCCGACCACGCCGCACATAGGTCAGCTGGTTGCCGAGCAAGGCGCCGTTGCCACCGCGCCCCGGCAAGGCGAGATACCGGTCCGGCCGGTATTCCCGCTGCGCACGATCCGTGAACAGGGCCAGCCTGGAGTCAGCGACACCGTAGGCGACCCGGACCAGCCCCTCGCACAGCAGGCCGGTGCAATCCCCCAGTCCGACCCCTGTCTGCAACAGGGAAACATAGCGGTTCCGTTCCTGCGCCGGGACTTCGCTGGCAACCCCGTCGAGGACTTCCTGCAAGCCAACCTGACCATCACGCCCGAGTCGCACCAGCGCATCCACCATGTATTTCCCATCCAGTTCGATGCGAACGGCAACCGGCGTATCGAACAGCACGTCGGCAAAAGCGTCCGGAACGGATTGCCGCAGCTGCGCCGCATCAAGCGCCACTGCAGCGGTGTCATCGGCCCAGGCCGGAAGCATGGTGCAGGCAAGCAGGCCGGCCGCCATCATGCTCCGCATGACTGACGGCGCGGGAACAAGAGTCACCATGCGATTGGTGTGCCCGTATGAAGACCCGTAGCGGGAAGTGCCTTTGCCCGGACGAGGACGTCAAGGCTCCAGAACCGGATATCGGCCGTGCTACAGCACGGAATCGAACTCCAGCGCCACGGTCCCGATATAATTGCCCGGTGCATAGGGACCGGCATCTTTCACCTTGATATGCAGGTGCCCCATGATTTCGTCTCCGGCGGCATCCTCATAAATCAGTGTCGGTGTTGTACCCAGTATCACATCGGTATTTTCCGTCTTGATGCCGACATCCACGCTCATCTGCCCGCGCACACCGCGCATGACTGGCGGATAAGCCAGTCTTGCCATGATTTTCCCGCCGGTAGCACCGGACTGGATGCTGTTTTTCATCCGCAAACCAAGATGGTGATGATTGAATACATGCCGGTTGGAATCGTAGCCGATCTGGACAGGGCCGGAGGGCCACCCTTCAAGTGCATTCACATAAAAGCTGCCGGATGGCACAACGGCCCGGACCTGGATATTTTGCAGCAGCGTTTCCGCATTTGTGGCCGAAGCCAGGAAAAAAATAACACCTGCAATATGTTTTTTGCTGAATTTCATCGTGACATCACTTGAGCAGAAAAAAGAAAAGGAGATTTGCCATTTCAACCGGCAAACCTGAATTCTTTATAGCTCACCTTTTCTCCTTCAACGACGTCGAAACGTATTTCAGACAATCCCTCTCTTTTGAAAAACTGTGTCCGTCCCGGCAATACATGTTTCTTTACCGGGGCAAGGCAGTGCTCATCGGTCTTGCACGCATAGACATTATCCAGAATCAGGGTGGTATTGCCGCGGTTGACGACATCCAGCCCGTCGGTCCGCTGTATGAAATCGGTCCGGTATTGTTCCTGCTCCGGCCGGACGATGACGATGCCGCCATAGCCGACCAGCATTCTGACCCCGGCCGTGGTCGCGCCCGCGTCTTCCTCCTGGCCAAAACCGTCTCCGCGCCCCGGTTCCACCGGCGTAAACCGGACCCGGAACACGTGTTCGCGGCTGCGCTCCCCGACATAGAGGACGCGCACGCTGCGCATGCCGCCTGGCGGCACGATCAGGCGGCTGGGGCTCACGATCAGCCGGTTACGCCATCCTTCACCTTCCGTCAGTTCGGTTTCGGTGCTGTTTCCGGCGTCGTCCACCTGGATCCGCCTGACGTCAATCCTGACGAAACCGGTGCTGCTGCCGCTGTTCCGTATCGGCTTGACGATCGACGATGATGCCCCCGGCAGGTAGTCGTACAGACTGCCGATGCCGATATCGGGCTGGGCATGAGCGGCGGAAGTGCTGGCCACGGCCAGCAGGATGCCCAGCAAAGCGGGCAATGCGGTATTCATCTCAGGTCCTGTCCTGCTATCGCTGCCAGCGTTCGGACTCGATAAGCTTGTTCTTGATGGCAAAATTGATCATGTCGGCCAGCGTGTGCAGGTGCAGCTTTTCCAGTATCCGCACCTTGTATGAGCTAATGGTTTTCTGGCTGAGGAACAGGCTGTCGGCGATTTCCTTGTTGGACTGCCCTCGAACCAGCCCGATCAGCACGGTCATTTCACGCTTGGTCAGACAAGACAGCAGATCCCGGTCGGCCTTCTGCTCCGGGCCGACATACAGGGAAGCGATCGGGAAGCATGAATAACCGCCGGCAACCATCACCAGCGCATTCTTGATTTCCTGGATGCCCTTGCTCTTGCTGACATAACCGTGTGCACCGGCGCTCATCACCCGGTTCGAATACAGGCGTTCGTCCTGCCCGGACAGCACCAGTATTCTCGGAGGTCGTGGCAGGACGGATATTTTGTAGATAAGGTCAAGGCCGTTGATGTCCGGCAGGAACAGGTCCAGCAGCACCACATCGGGAAAATGCGTCCGGATCAGTTCAAATCCGCGGGAAGCATCCTCGGCCTCGCCAAGGACATTGAACCGCCCCTGCTCTTCGATCATGTGCCTCAGCGCATAACGCATCACCGGATGGTCGTCGATCAGAATGACGCTGATCAGCAGGTTGGGGCTTTCCGCCGTCATCGTTTCCTTCGATTCATTGATATCCCCTCCCCTGATGGCGTCCCCGGGTTTCATTCTTTCTCCTTAAATGAGCCGTTCCAATCAAGAAATCCAATATAGTTCGGGTTGCGCCATGTGACTTTCAAGAATCACCTCTCAACGCAGGATAAATAAAAAAACCCCTGATACAGGGCTGGGCCGGGTTCATATGTGCGCTAATATATTAACGCACCGACCATCCACGCTGTGAATACGCCACCCTCTCAAATTCGCCCAAGAATATGCTTCTATTACATACAGAATAGTCTTGGCAAAATAGAAAAATCTGATTTACATGCCAGACCGGCTGTAAACGACGCCACCGGACAAGCCAGGCTTGTCCGGTGGGAAGGGAGCGGATCATGCCCCCGCGGCGGCGGGGAGCGCATTGGACCGGCTATCGTTTTCTGCACGCCAGGTAGAAGTCCTGCGACGACCGGTACACCGATGTATCGACGTCGAGCAGTCCGAGCACGGAGTCGAACAGGTTGTCCTGGCTGATGGCCTCGCCACGGCGTGCCTGCAGGCAGTCCTGGCTGACACCGGTTTCGTGCTGCAGGCCCGGCGACAGCCAGGTAATGAACGGGATGTGCTTCTGGTTGTCCGGAGCCAGCCAATAGGGCATCCCGTGCAGGTACACCCCGTTTTCGCCCAGCGACTCGCCGTGGTCGGACAGATACAGCATGCCGCCGTTGAATCTGTCCTGCTGCGATTTCAGCAGGTCGATGACCCTGGCCAGGAAATGATCGGTGTAGCGGATCGAGTTGTCGTAGGCATTGACGATGTCTTCGGGGCGGCAGGTCTGCAGCTCGCTGCTCCTGCACACCGGCCTGAACTGCTCGAAGCTTGCCGGATAGCGCTTGTAATACGCCGGGCCATGGCTGCCCAGCTGGTGCAGCACGATGATGGTCGTGCCGCCGGTCTTCTCCAGATAGCGCTCGAGCCCGCCCAGCATGGCCTCATCGTGGCACTCGCCATCCTTGCACAGACCGGGGTCGCTGAACTGGGCCGGCAGTTCGTTCGGCACCCGGTTGCACACCCCCTTGCAGCCCGAGTTGTTGTCGCGCCACAGGATGTTCACGCCGGCGTGCTTCAGCACGTCCATCAGGTTTTCCTGCGAGGACGCCTTGTCGGCATCGTACTGCTCGCGGTTCATGCGCGAGAACATGCACGGGACCGACAGCGCGGTGGCCGTGCCGCACGAATAGGCGTTGGTGAAGCTGACAACGCCACGCGCCGCCAGCTCGGGGTTGGTGTCGCGCCCGTAGCCGTTCAGCGAGAAGTTGCCGGCGCGCGCGGTCTCACCGACCACCAGCACCAGCAGGGTCGGCTTGCCGCGCTTGCCGGCGGCGGCATTGAGCCGGGCATCGGTGCCCAGCGGCGCCACGTTCTTCGCCACCATCGTATTGCCACGCAGGTACTTGTAGGTACCCGAGATGTAATTGGACGGCGTGATCAGGTAGCGCACCTCGCGGTGGTTGCGGAACAGCGAGGCAAAGTCCTGATAGTAGCCCATCAATGCGCCGCCACCGGCGGCCAGACTCAGCACGATGACCAGCAGGCGCAGGCGGAGCTCGCGCCCGAAGGGTCCGCGCTCCAGCCGGGTACGCAGCAGCAGGACCGCCGGCAGCACGCCGAACAGCAGCATGAACAGGATGAAGTTCAGGTTCAGGTATTCGCCGGCTTCGCGCGGGTCGGTTTCGAACAGGTTCTGCATCATGCCGGCGTCGAGCAGCACGTTGTAGCCCTGGATGAAATAGGCGGCCGAGGCCGCGCCAAGCAGCAGCAGGGCCAGCACCGGCTTCTGGATCCAGCGTACGGTCACCAGCGACAGGATCAGATTGAACGCCGCGATCAGGAACACCGAAAACGCGGCGACAAACAGTCCGTTCTGCAGCCCGCGCTCCTGTGGCAGCAGGCCCAATAGGTAGCGCCACAGCGGGATGTTGTAGACCGTGCCGAGCAGGATGGCGACGATCAGCGTCATCCACACCGGACGGGTGCGCAGTGTGGTGAGCGGGAACAAGGGCCAGGACAGGAACAGGGCACGACTCTCGGACATGGATTCCCCGGCGTGGCCGCATGCAACGGCCACAAATAAATCAGATGCCGCCATTCTGGTGTCCGGCGCCCTGCCCCAAGCTGACGCTACCCTTTCAGTCCTGACAGGTTGTCCGCGTACAATGGCAGTCCTGATTGCCGTTGACGAAGCACCACGCCGCACCATGAAAATCCTGATTGCCGAAGACGACGAAAAAACTGCCGGTTATATCCGCAAGGGTCTGATCGAACATGGCTATGTCGTCGATACCGCGCAGAACGGCACCGACGCCCTGCACCTGGCGCTGACCGGGCAGTACGACCTGCTGCTGCTCGATGTGATGATGCCGGGCCTGGACGGTTTTGCCGTCACGGCTGCGCTGCGGGCCACCAGCCAGCCGGTCGCGGTGCTGCTGCTGACGGCGCGCGATACGGTCGAGGACCGGGTGCGCGGACTCGAAACCGGTGCCGATGACTACCTGATCAAGCCGTTCGCGTTCTCGGAGCTGCTGGCCCGGGTCAAGAGCATTCTGCGCCGCACGTCGGCCCGGCCCGGCGACAGCGGCGACGGCCACCTCCGCATCGCTGACCTCGATATCGAGCCACTGCGGCAAAGGGCCTGCCGTGCCGGCAGGCCGCTGGATCTGACCGCACGCGAGTTCACCCTGCTCTCGCTGCTGGCACGCCGCTGCGGCGAGGTCGTCACCCGCATGGACATCGCCGAGCAGGTCTGGGACATGCACTTCGATTTCGACTCCAACCTGATCGATGTCGCCGTGGCACGGCTGCGGCGCAAGGTCGACGATCCGTTCCCGTCCGCCCTGATCCATACCGTGCGCGGGAGCGGCTATGTCCTCGAAGCCCGCTAGACCGCATGCGTCGCTGGCGGTCCGGCTGACGATCATTTTTACCCTGGCCACCGTGCTGGTCATCCTGCTGGGCGGCGGCGCACTGTATCTGTTCCTGCGCGCCGGACTGGCCAACCAGGCCATCAGCGGACTGGACGACGGCCTGCACCTGCTGCGCGCGCGGATTCATGATCAGCCGGTCGCGCAGGAAAGCCGCGCCCACTGGCAGCGGGCGCTGACCGAGTTCACCCGCCCGGACTCGCTGTATGCGTGCCGGCTGTATGACGAGGACGGCCATCTGGTCTTCGAGAGTCCGCGCATCGCCGCCCTGTCCGCCAGTGATTTTCCGGCCCCGGCCAGGGACCCGGCCCTGCGCGCGCTGCATCCGGTCAAGGCGCCCGGCCACGTCGAGCAGCACTGGCTGCTGAGCTCGGTCTATATCGACCGGCTGGATGGCGCGCGCTGGCGGGTGGATTTCGCCTACGACAACGAATACAAGCATGAGCTGCTGGAAGGCTATCTGCATGCGATGCTGCTCGGCGTGGTGCTGGCGGTGATCCTGTTCGCCCTGATCGGCCAGATGACCATGCGCTATGTGCTGATGCCGATCCATTCCCTGAGCCGGCAGGTCGGCGACATCGACGCCGGGCAGCTTGACCGGCGCATTTCGCCGGCCTGGCCGCGTGAACTGCTGCCGATTGTCAGTGCCATGAACAGCCTGCTCGATCGCCTGCAGATTTCGTTCGCCCGCCAGGCGCAGTTTTCGGCCGATCTGGCGCATGAGCTGCGCTCACCGCTGCATGCGCTGGTCAGCGTGACCGAGGTCACGCTGAACCGCCCGCGCAACGAGCAGGAATACCGTACCACGCTCGAGGCCAATCTCGATGAGTTCCGCCATCTGCAGCGCCTGAGTGACGACATGCTGTTTATCGCCCGCACCGAGCAGGCCGAGCACCAGCCGCTGGACCGGGTCGCGTTCGACATCCATCCGCTGCTGGACGGGCTGTATGATCTGTTCGACGCGCTGGCCGAGTCCAGGCAGATCGGCCTGCAGTTCAGCGGGACGGGAACGGTATACGCCAATCGCGACCTGTTGCGTCGTGCGCTGATCAATCTGGTCTCGAACGCGCTGCAGTATGCGCACAGCCGGGTCAGTCTGTCCGTGGTGCAAGACGGGACGGACAGCGTGTTTACGGTCGAGGACGATGGCGACGGCGTGGCGGCAGCACAGCTGCCGTTCATGTTCGCGCGCTTTTACCGGGGCGACGAAAGCCGCAGCCGCCCTGGCGGCACCGGCCTCGGCCTGTCCATCGTCAAGGCCATTGCCGAACGACATGGCGGAACGGCCGGGGTCGAAAACGGCGAACGGGGTGGCGCCCGCTTCCACATCCGCTTGCCGGGCAAGCCGGTAGCGGACCTGCAGACGTGACATTGCCGGGCACCAGGCCCGGCAATGCACAGGGAGGAACCTGCAGGCTCAGATCCGGCCGGCCAGTGCCATCCCCCACAGCGCGACCAGCCAGACCAGCATGACCAGTTGGGCAGCACTGCCGCAGTCCTTGGCTTTCTTTGACTCGGAGTGAATTTCCGGGCCAATACGGTCGATGGCCGCTTCGATGCCGGTATTCAGCAGTTCGACCACCAGCGTCAGCACGTGCGTGAACACGATCAGCACGGTCGC
Source organism: Microvirgula sp. AG722 (assembly GCF_003269145.1). Taxonomy (NCBI): domain Bacteria; kingdom Pseudomonadati; phylum Pseudomonadota; class Betaproteobacteria; order Neisseriales; family Aquaspirillaceae; genus Microvirgula; species Microvirgula sp. AG722. The sequence goes on from NZ_QLTJ01000008.1 coordinate 85,267, forward strand.
CAGCGGCGACAGCGACAGCCACAGCGCCAGCGGTACGCCCACCAGCGCCATCAGCACCACTTCGCGGAACGCCGCCTCGTCACCGAATGCGGCGCGCAAACCGTCCAGGGAAAAACCGAATGCCTTGATGACACGCACGATCAGCCCTCAAGCCCGCGGGCCAGATCGGCGATCAGGTCATCCGGATGCTCAAGGCCGACCGACAGCCGCAGCAGTCCCTCGCCGACGCCGGCCGCATCCCGGGTTTCCTGCGACAGGCGACCGTGGGTGGTGGTCGCCGGGTGGGTGATGGTGGTCTTGACGTCACCGAGGTTGCCGGTGCGCGAAATCAGCTGCGTACTGTCGATGATCTTCCAGGCGGCTTCACGGCCGCCTTCGACGTCGAAGGACACGATCGCGCCGGGCGCGCTCTGCTGGCGGCGGGCCAGTTCGTACTGCGGGTGACTGCTCAGGCCCGGGTAGTGGACACGGCGCACCGACGGCTGGTTCTGCAGCCACTCGGCCAGTTTCTGCGCACTGGCGCACTGGCGTTCCATGCGCACGAACAGGGTTTCCATGCCGCCGAGCAGCAGCCAGGCGTTGAACGCCGACAGGGTCGGCCCGGTCGAGCGCACATAGACGTAAATCGGTTCGACCAGCGCATTGCTGCCGACCACCGCACCGCCGAGCACGCGCCCCTGGCCATCGAGGAACTTGGTCGCCGAGTGGATGACCAGGTCAGCGCCGTGTTCCAGCGGACGCTGCAGCGCCGGCGAGCAGAAGCAGTTGTCGACCGCGAGAATGGCACCGGCATCATGGGCGATGTCGGCCACGGCGCGGATGTCGGTCAGTTCGGTCAGCGGGTTCGACGGCGTTTCCAGGAAGAACAGCTTCGTGTTCGGGCGGATGGCCTGCTTCCAGGCGCCGAGATCGGTCGCGGAAACAAAGGTGACCCCGATGCCGAAACGCGGCAGCAGTGTCGCCAGCATGTTGTACGAGGCGCCGAACAGGCTTTGCGACGCCACAATGTGATCACCGGACGACAGCAGGGTGAAAATGGCCGCGTGGATGGCGGCCATGCCGCTGGCGGTCGCCTGGCAGCGCTCGCCGCCTTCCAGCGCCGCCAGCCGGCGCTGGAACGCATCGACGGTCGGGTTGGTAAAGCGGGAATAGGTAAAGCCGTCATGCTCGCCGGCAAACAGCTGCCGGGCCTCTTCCGCGCTGTCGGTCATGAAGCTGGAAGTCAGGAACAGCGGCAGGCTGTGCTCGTTGAATTCGGTCACGTCGCGGCCGGCACGGATGGCCAGCGTTTCGGGGTGCAGCGGGGTCGTCATGGTGAGAACTACCGTGTGTTTTGCAGTGCGGTACATGGTAATGAAAAACGCGCCTTTCGGCGCGCATCATTGGCAATACGCTTATAGCGTTGTTGCCACTTACATCAGGTTCTGTTCGGCCACGTTCAGGTTCAGGTCGGCGCCGCCGCCCAGTGCCTCTTCGCGCTGCGGCTTGCTTTCGCTGCGCGCTCCTTCGATTTCGGCCAGGTATTCGTCGGTAATGTCGCCAGTCACGTAGCGGCCGTCGAAGCAGCTCATCTCGAAGTCGTTCAGCGCGTTGTTGGCTTCATGCACCGCATCGCGCAGCGCACCAAGATCCTGGTAGATCACGCCGTCGGCGCCGATTTCGCGGGCGATTTCCTCGACCGTGCGACCGGTTGCGAGCAGTTCGGCCCGGGTCGGCATGTCGATGCCGTAGACGTTCGGATAACGGACTTCCGGCGCGGCGCTGGCGAAATAGACTTTCTTGGCCCCGGCATCGCGCGCCATCTGCACGATCTCGCGGCTGGTGGTGCCGCGCACGATCGAGTCGTCGACCAGCAGCACGTTCTTGCCGGCAAACTCGCTGCCGATGGCATTCAGCTTCTGGCGCACGGATTTCTTCCGCGTCGCCTGGCCCGGCATGATGAAGGTGCGGCCGACATAGCGGTTCTTGATAAAGCCCATGCGGAACGGCAGGTCGAGGTGCTTGGCCAGCTGCAGCGCGATCGGCATCGATGTGTCCGGAATCGGGATCACCGTGTCGATGTCGAGGTCCGGCATCTGGCGGCGGATCTTGTCGCCCAGCTTCTCGCCCATCAGCAGGCGGGTCTGGTAGACGCTGGCGCCGTCGATGATCGAATCCGGGCGCGCGAAGTACACGTACTCGAAGATGCACGGCGTATGCGGCTGGTACTCGGCGCACATGCGCGTCGAGCGCGCGCCGTCCATGCGGACCACGACCGCTTCACCCGGCAGCACGTCGCGTTCCAGCCGGAAGCCCAGACAGTCGAGGGCGACCGACTCGCTGGCCAGCAGGTATTCGGTGCCGTTCGGACCGTCGTGGCGACCCATGACCAGCGGGCGGATGCCGTACGGGTCGCGGAAGGCGACCAGGCCGAAGCCGGCGATCAGCGCCACCACGGCGTAGGCGCCACGCACCCGCTTGTTGACCTCGATGATCGCGTTGAAGATCGCGTCCTCGCACAGCTCGCGACCGTAGATCTGCTTCTGCAGCTCATGGGCGAACACGTTCAGCAGGACTTCCGAGTCGGAGTTGGTGTTGATGTGGCGCAGGTCCTGGCGGAACATCGCCTCCTTCAGCTCGGCGGTGTTGGTCAGGTTGCCGTTGTGCGCCAGCACGATGCCGTACGGCGAGTTGACGTAGAACGGTTGCGCCTCGGCCAGATTGCTGGCGGAGCCGGCAGTCGGGTAGCGCACGTGGCCGATGCCGGCCTGCCCCAGCAGCGACCGCATGTTGCGGGTGCGGAACACGTCGCGCACCATGCCGCTGCCCTTGTGCATGTGAAAGCTGTTTCCGTTCGCGGTCACGATGCCGGCGGCATCCTGTCCCCGGTGTTGCAGGACTTGCAGCCCGTCATACAGCAACTGGTTGACGGGAGAACCGCTGACTACGCCAATAATTCCACACATGGTTTGCTCATTCCGCTCTTTTAGAACATCTCTGCAAACCGCCACCCGGCCGGCTTGCAGAGAGACTCTTTGACTTGTGATCAGGTTTTGATGCTGTTGCGGATCGGCAGCGGCAGCGTCTCGCCGCCACTGTTGCCATCACGCTGGAAATTGATGCGGTCGGCCATATCGGCCGGCAGCCAGGGTTTCAGGTCGACGGCCAGCCGCTCGAACGGCGTCACCAGCAGCGCATTCTGCCAGAACGGCTCCGACGGCATGTGGGTCAATCCACCCAGCATGACCACCACGGTCGACAGCAACACCCCGCGCGCCAGACCGAAGGCGCCGCCAAGTGTGCGGTCCAGCCCGCCCAGACCGACGCCGGATACCAGCCGGCTGGCCAGCCGGCGGCCGATGGCCAGCACGATCCACACACCGACCATCACGGCGGCAAACGCCAGCAGCCAGCGCAGGTCGGCCGTCGGTACCGACTGCGGCAGCATCGGTTCGAAGTCGGCCGCATACTGCCTGGCCACCCAGAAAGCGCCGATCCAGCTGGCCAGCGACAGGACTTCATGCACCACGCCGCGCCACAGCGCCAGCAGGGTCGACGCCGCAATCAGGCCGACAAGTATCCAGTCAAATGTGGTCATTGCACCCTGCTATTGCGGTACCAGAATGCCGGACAGGCCGGCCTTCTGGATCTTGGTCAGCGCCGTGCGGGCTTCAGCCTCGCTGGCGAACGGCCCGACGCGGATCCGGCTGACCGTTCCCTTGCTGGTACTGACCTGGCTGACGCTGGCGCTGACGCCGGCACCGGCCAGCTTGTCCTTCAGCTCGGCGGCCTTGGCCGGGTCGGACAGCGCGGCCACCTGGATCAGGTAGCGGCCGGATTTCGCTGATTTGTCGTCTGCCTTGTCCTGTGCGGGTTTGTCCTGGGCCGGCTTGTCGGCTTTGGCCCTGGGTTTCGGCGCCGGCACATCGGCATCCGCCATGTCATTCAGGATCGCGGCCGGGTCCGGCTTTTTCTTTTCCTTTGCCGGTTCGGCCGGCTTGTCCGCCGGTTTGGCCGCAGGCTTGCTGTCCGGCTTGCGTTCGACCTCTTTCGGCTCGACAGGTTTCGGTTCGGCGACCTTCGGCGCTGTCGCCTCCGGTGCAGCGGGGACCGGACGCGCCGGTTCGGCGGTCGGCGTGGCCGGCGCCGGCGAAACCGGCTCGGCCGCCGGTACCGTCGGCGGCAGTGCATCGGCCGGACTCGTGGCCGGTCCGGGGACAGCCGCGACCGGTGCGGGCTCCGGCGCCGGCGCACGCACGCCACCCACGGCACCGCTGGCGACGATGTCGACCTTTTCCGGGTGCATTTCCGTCTGAGGCTGACCGTCGATCACATTCCACAACACCAGCGTGGCTGCCGACACGATGACGACGGCGCCGACCAGGCGGCGGCGGGCTCGCTTGCGAAGCTGGATCAGCTCCTGTTGGCTCTTGGGTTCGTTCATGTGCTGCCCTGTCACCAGGCCGTCAGGCGGCCTGCTCCCTCGCCGCCATCACGGCGGCGACGGTATGAAAAGATCCGAAGACGGCGATTCTATCATTTTCCCCCGCCCGCTCGCTGACGGCGCTCCAGGCGGCAGCCAGGTCGGGGAACGCCTTCACCTGGCTGATGCCGTGGGCGGCCAGCCGCGCCTGCAGTTCGGCCAGCGGCAGACCGCGCGGCGTGTCCAGAATCGGCGCAACATACCACACGTCGAATTCGGATTTCGCCAGTTCGATCACGCTGTCGATGTCCTTGTCGGCCAGCATCGAAAACACGGCATAGCGGTTTTCCGCGTAAGACAGCGTCTGCAGGCTGGCCACCATCGCCCGCATTGCATGCGGGTTGTGGCCGACGTCCATGACTGTGACCGGGCGTCCCGGCAGGACCTGGAACCGCCCCGGCCATTCAACTTCCAGCAGGCCGCGGCGGATCGCGCCGGCGCCGACCGGCAGTGCGGTTTTCATGGCTTCGAGTACCGCCAGTGCCGCGGTCGCGTTCATCATCTGGTAGCCGCCGCGCAGCGCCGGCGTCGGCAGGCAATGGCGGCGCGCGTCGCCATGCCAGAACTCCCACTGCAGCGAGTCGGTGCGGGTGAAGCCGAAATCGCGACCGATGCAGCGCAGGTCGGCGCCGATGGCGGCAGCATGGTCAAGCAGGCTTTGCGGCGGATTCGGGTCGGCGCAGATGGCCGGCCGGCCGGCGCGATAGATGCCGGCCTTCTCGAAGCCGATCAGCTCACGGGTATCACCGAGCCAGTCCTGGTGGTCGAGGTCGACCGACACCACCAGCGAACAGTCGGGCTCGAACAGGTTGACCGCATCCAGCCGGCCGCCGAGGCCGACTTCCATCACCGCGACATCGACGCCGGCGTCGATGAAGTTCCACATTGCCGCCAGCGTGCCGAATTCGAAATAGGTCAGCGGCGTATCGCCACGCGCGGCCTCGATGGCGGCAAAGGCACGGCAGATCGCCGCGTCGTCCAGCGGGACGGTATCGATGGCGATGCGTTCGTTGTAGCGCAGCAGGTGCGGCGACGCATAGGTGCCGACCCGGAATCCGGCACAGGCAAAGGTTTTCGACAGCATCGCGCACACCGAGCCCTTGCCGTTGGTACCGCCGACGGTGATGACGGGGAAGTCGGGGTCCAGCCCCATCGCCTCCTTGACCACGCGGACCCGGTCAAGGCCGAGGTCGATGGTGGAGACATGCAGGGTTTCGAGATAGTGCAGCCAGTCGGCAAGCGTACGGTCTTGACTCATGATGACGTCTTGAGGCTTTCCAGGTCGGGGGGACGGGGGGCAAGTCGGGGCGAAACATGCCAATGCAAGAGCACGCGCAGGGTCCGCAGTGCGGCGGCCGGCGCGGAATCGGCGCACAGTACCATGCTGAAGCGCCGGCCGGCGGCCCGACCGCGCAGCACGATCAGCCACGGCAGCACCACGGTGGACGCGGCCAGCCGGACTGGCTGACCATTCAGCAGCAGGCGGCCGGCGGCATCGATATCCAGCACCGGCGGCGTCGCGCCGAAGCCGCCGAACTGCCGGCCCTGCCACAGCACCGGCAGCGGCAACAGCAGCAGACCGGCATGCAGACCATCGGTCGCGCACAGCGCCACTGCCGCCGCCAGTGCGGCGAGCAGGGTCAGGGCCAGTCCGCAGCGGCTGGGGACAGGCACGATGCGCAGCGGGGCGAAACGGCGTGTGCGCACCGGATTCAGTCGTCGAGCGGCGTGTTTTCCAGCTCGTCGTCGACAGTGTCGATCACCATCGAGTGGATCTCGACATCGAACCATTCCCAGAACGTCTTCAGCGAGCGGTCGGTCGGCCACAGACTCTTGTCTTCGTACCAGGTAGCGAGTTCCATTTCGAACAGGCGCTGGGCAATGTCGTCAATATGGCTGACGCCTTCTTCCGGCTCGTCAAACTCGGGAATCAGGATAACGGTGCAGTCGGCGCGCAGGCTGTCAAGCGACAGCTCCATATCATTGTCCGGTACCCCGTTCAGCCAGTCGGCAAACGGTTGTTTTGGCTTGATGACGGCGACGGAACGATCGACGAAGTACATGGCTGGCTCCTGGATAATGCGGATCGTCAAAATAAAAACCCCGCAACGCGAGGCGTCAGACTGTCCATACTCGCCCGCGGCGACGGGAACGGAAGGGGAAGGATTCAATCAGGCAGGCTGCCGTGCTTACCGGCAGATGCTGTCTGTCTGGTGCGCACCGACGCCGCGATGACCACCGGCGCCCACCTTCATGAACAGTCTGAGGCCCCGCAATGCGAGGCTTGGTTATTGGCTTATTGAAACGATTGTATCAGCCCGTTCGGGGCACTGCGCGGTCGCATGCTAGAATCTACCGGTTTTGTTGCCGTTTTCAGTCTGCCTACATGCCGCTCCTGACTTTAGAAAAAGCCTCTCTCGCCTTCGGGCACGTCGCCCTGCTCGACGCCGTCGATTTTGCCCTTGACGGGGGCGAGCGCGTCGGCCTGATCGGCCGCAATGGCGCCGGCAAGTCATCCTTGCTGAAGGCCATCGCCGGTACCGTCCGTCTCGACGACGGCCGCATCCTGCAGCAGAGCGGCATCACCGTCGCTTACGTGCCGCAGGAGCCGGAGTTCGATCCGGACCAGACCGTATTCGACGCCGTGGCCGAAGGCCTCGGCGAACTGAAGGATCTGCTCGGCGACTACCACCGCATCAGCCAGGCGCTGGCCAGTCCCGATGCTGATCACGAGGAGCTGCTGACCCGCATGCAGGCGATCCAGTCGGCGCTGGAGGCCAGCAACGGCTGGAGTTTCGAGAACCGCATCTCCACCACCCTGTCGCATCTCGGTCTGTCGCCGGACACGCGCATCGCCGAGCTGTCCGGTGGCTGGAAGAAGCGCGTCGCGCTGGCGCGCGCCCTGACCAGCGCCCCGGACGTGCTGCTGCTGGACGAACCGACCAACCACCTCGACGTATCGGCCATCGAATGGCTGGAAGGCCTGCTGAACGGTTTTGGCGGCGCCGTGCTGCTGATTACCCATGACCGGCGCTTCCTCGACAATGTCGCCACCCGCATCATCGAACTCGATCGCGGCACACTGCGCAGCTATCCGGGCAGCTTCTCCGCCTACCAGACGCGCAAGGCCGACGAGCTGGCATCCGAAGCCGAACAGAACCGCAAGTTCGACAAGTTCCATGCCCAGGAAGAAGTCTGGATCCGCAAGGGCATCGAGGCGCGACGGACCCGCAACGAAGGCCGGGTCCGCCGGCTCGAGCAGATCCGCCGCGAGCGCGCATCGCGCCGCGAACGCGTCGGCCAGGTCAATTTCAAACTCGATGCCGGCGACCGCTCCGGCAAGCTGGTGGCCGAGCTCGAACATGTCGACAAGGGTTTCGACGGCCGCACGCTGATTCGCGATTTCACCACCCGCCTGATCCGTGGCGACAAGATCGGCCTGATCGGCCCGAATGGCGCCGGCAAGACCACGCTGCTGAAACTGATTCTCGGCGAGCTGGAGCCGGATCGCGGCAGCGTACGGCGCGGCACCAATCTGCAGATCGCCTATTTCGACCAGTTCCGTACCCAGTTGCCGGAAGACATGGCCATCGTCGACGTGATCGGCGACGGCAAGGACTATGTCGATGTCGGCGGACAGCGCCGCCATGTGATGAGCTATCTGGAAGATTTCCTGTTTGCGCCGGCCCGCGCACGCAGCCCGGTCCGTTCTCTGTCAGGGGGCGAGCGCAACCGCTTGCTGCTGGCCCGACTGTTTACCCAGCCGGCGAATGTACTGGTACTGGACGAACCGACCAACGACCTCGATATCGATACGCTGGAACTGCTGGAGCAGTTGCTGTCCGAATACAACGGCACGGTCTTCCTGGTCAGCCATGACCGTGCCTTCCTTGACAACGTCGTCACCCAGGTGATTGCATTCGAGGGCGACGGCAAGCTGGAGGAATACCCGGGCGGCTATGCCGACTGGGTCGCCGCACGGGCACGGATGGCAGAACTGGCACCCGCACCGGCAGTTTCGCAGCCGGCGCCCCAGGCAGCGGCGCCCGCGAAGCCGGCGCGGGACAAGGCCCGCACCCGATTGTCGTTCAACGAAACCCGCGAACTGGCGCATCTGCCCGACCAGATCGCCGCACTGGAAACCGAACAGGCCGAGCTGAACGAACGCCTGCTCGACCCGTCGGTGTGGAAGGACCGCGCCGCCGAGGCCGGCGCCTGGCAGGCGCGGATCGAAGCCATCGACGGGCTGCTGCTGGACAAGCTCGCGCGCTGGGAAGAACTGGAGAGCAAACAGGGATGACACACGTTCGCCGCTGGATCGTACTCGGACTGGTCACGGCCATTGCCGCGTGCTCGACGGCGCCGACCCGGAAACCCGCCCGCCCGCGACCGGACGTGTCGCTGTCGCGCATCCAGGCCAGCGGCGACGGACGCGAGATCGTCATGTATTCGCTCGGTCTGCTCGGCGTCGGCTACCAGTTCGGCGGCAGCAATCCGGATGCCGGGCTGGACTGCTCCGGCATGGCAGCCTTCATCTACAAGAATGCCGTCGGCGTGACACTGCCGCACAATGCCGCCGAAATCGCGTCGCGAACCCGCGAGATCGACCGCGGTGCGCTGAAGGCCGGCGATCTGGTGTTCTTCAACACCATGAATCGCCGTTATTCGCACATGGGCATCTATATCGGTGACAACAAGTTCGTGCACGCACCACGCACCAACAGCGTCATCCGCGTCGACAGCCTCGACAACAGCTATTTCGCCGCCCGCTACGATGGCGCGCGTGCCGTTCTGAACTGAGTTCTCATGCGACTGATCCCGACCACCCTGCTGCTCGCCACGCTGGCGGCGGCCGCCCTGCCCGCCTTCGCCGACAGTGCGGCGAAACTGCCGCCGGAACTGTCCAGCGACAAGGCCATCCTGCTCTATCTGCAACTGAAGGACAGCGTCGGCAAGATGCCGGGCGTGCGCAAGGACGGCATCGCCATCAAGCGCGACTGGCTGCTGGACACGCTGCGCAAGGACATCAACCGCAAGGATGTCAGCGTCGAGGACCTGAAGCTGACACCGGAAAAGGGCACGCTGCTGCTCAAGACCACGTCCGGCGTCAGCGCGCTGCACACGGTCGATTTCCGCTTCCTGCCGGTCGACTGGCCGAACCGGACGATAAAGATCCGCTTCGAGCGCCATACCACGGCGGCCGACAATGGCCTGATCGCGCAAACGCTCGGCAATATCGCCATCGGCATCATGGGGCTGGCGGTCGGCAACCCGGTGGAGAAACTCGCCGACAAGCAGCCGTGGGCGAAGGTCGACGGCGACGTGCTGTCGGTGCGGCTCGACCAGGTACCGTCGCTGGCCGACAAGATGAAAAGCAATGTCGCCGGCTATCCGGTATTCGACTACGTCGGCATCCGCGAACTGCGGACGGCCGACGACGAAATCCGCGTCAAGCTGGGCTGGATGAAGTAGGTCGCCCCCCCGACGACAAGCGTTTCGACACCCCGTCGGCAATTCGCCATGCGTGTGCATACAGCGTCAGCTGTGGATTGACGCCGAGGCTGGTCGGCAACAGCGATCCGTCGCACACGGTCACGTTGTCGGCCGCGTACAGCCGGCCGTCACTGTCGGTCACGCCGCTGCCGGCATCGCGTCCCATCCGGCAGCCGCCCATCACATGTGCGCTGACGACCCGGGTCGCCACCGGTGACAGCACCCGGGTCGCCTCGCGGACCTGGGCCAGATTGCGGCAGAAACCGGCGCGCTCATCGAGCGGCATGACCCGGCCGGCACCGGCTGCGAACTGGATTTCCGCCATCGCCTCGAAGGCGTGGCGGGCGCCGCGCCAGAAGGTCTCGCTCAGCGGGTAATCGAGCAATGGCGAGCCATCGCTGCGCAGCGACACCCGGCCGCCGGGCAGTTCGCGATGAAAACCGTCGCGAACCAGCGCGATCAGTACGTTCAGTCTCGGCAGTGCCCGCAGCGTGGACGCATAGGACGGACCGAAGCCGGTCAGGGTCACGGCAGCCAGCAGCGGATGCACCGGCGGCGCTTCAATCTTGAATCCCGGTTCGCCATCGACCGGCCCCGCATGCAGGTAATGGTCGGTATAAATCGACTGGGGGGCACCGTCATACGGATGAATCTCGCGGGCGAACAGCGCGCCGGACAACACGGTCGGGTGCAGGCAGGTATTGGCGCCGATCAGCCGGTGCGGGTCCGGTGTCTCGCTGCGCAGCAGCAGGGCCGGGGTATTGATCGCCCCGCCGGCCAGCAGCACATGGCGGGCGCGCACCCGCACCCGGTGCCCGGTCGGCGTCAGCCCGTCGGCGGCCAGCGCCACCCCCTCCAGCCACTCCGCCTGCCGGTCGCGCCACCGCAGCCGCTCGACCCGCACCCGGTGCACCAGACGCAGGCCGCGATCCAGCGCGGCCGGAATGGCCGTCACCAGCATCGACTGCTTGGCATTGGTCGGACAGCCCATGCCGCAGTAACCGAGATTCCAGCAGCCGCGCACATTGCGGCGGATGTGACCGTATGACAGACCGAGCGCGTGACAGCCACGGGCAATCACCTCGTTGTTGCCGTTCGGCGCCGGCAGCCAGTCGCCCACGCCGACCAGCGCTTCAGCACGCTCGAACCATGGCGCCATCGACTCGGCGGTAAACGGCAGGTCCAGCTCACTGCGCCACCAGGCCAGGGTATCGGTCGGGGTGCGGAACGAGCTGGTCCAGTTGACCACGGTCGAGCCGCCGACGGCACGTCCCTGCAGAATGGTCACGCCCTTGTCGCGCGTCTGGCGCGCGGCCGATTCCTGGTACAGGCGCGGGTAGGCGGTCGCTTCGCGCAGGTCGAAATCACGCGATGACCACAGCCCGCCCTCCTCCAGCAGCAGGACATCGTGACCGGCCTCGCTCAGCACCCGGGCGGCAATGCCGCCACCGGCGCCGCTGCCGACGATGACCACGTCCGCCGTCAGGTCGAGATCGCCGCTCAGGGTCGCGGCATCGGTGACTTTCCAGCCGCGGGCCAGGCCGTCGACGATCGGATCGGCAATCATGCAGTCCTCCCCAGTGCGGCCAGTACCGTGGCCGGCGGGCCACCGTAACCGATCGCCGGCCATGCGGCCGGGTTGCCGTACCAGGCCGCGCCAATCAGCTGGTGCAGACCCTGGTAGACCGCACGCAGTACCTGCAGGCGGCTATGGCGCAGGCGGTCAAGCGTGGCGGCAATATCGGCGTCCGCGGCGGCATGCCAGGGCGCACGCAGTCCCAGCAGCCAGCGCCGGGCCGGACGCAGGCGCAGCAGCGAGAACAGCTGCGTCACCTCGTTGCGCTGTGCCGGCGTCAGACCCGCCAGCGCCGTGTCGATGCCGGCCAGCACGATGCGGGAAAAATCGGCCGCCGTCAGTCCGGCCGGCACGCCGCCCAGCATGACCGGTGCCATGGCGGCCAGCGCAATGGCCGCATCGGCCGGCACGTTCGCCAGCGCCGGACCGGACGGCAGCGGACCGTCATCGGTGGCAAGCAGATCCGCGCCAAGGCCGGCCAGCGCCAGCAGCACGCCGCCGGCCGCTCCCACCTTGAGTACCGTGCGTCGGGATGGCATGCCCGCTCCTAGCGCAGCATGAAGCGCAGCAGCGCGCTGACCGCCCGGCCATACGGTGGCCGGATCAGCCCGGTGCCGTTCAGACGTGCCTGCGTGCACACTGCCTTCAGATGGCTGAAGGTGTCGAAGCCGTCACGGCCATGGTAGCTGCCCATGCCGGACGGACCGATGCCGCCGAATGGCAAATCGTCCTGGGCAATGTGCAGCATGGTGTCGTTCAGCGTGACCCCGCCGGCATGGGTACAGGCCAGAATCTGCGACAGGCGGCGATTGTCCTCGTCGAAGACATACATGGCCAGTGGCCGCGGCCGGGCGTTCAGGTAGTCAACGGCATCGTTCAGGCTGTCATAGCTGACGACCGGCAGCAGCGGGCCGAAGATCTCTTCCTGCAGGACCCGTGCCGTGCCGGCCACCTCCAGCAGCAGTGCCGGCGCCAGCTTGCCACTGCCGGCCAGGTCTTCTCCCGCCGGGTTGATCTCGCGTACCACGGCGCCATGCGCGCGGGCATCATCGAGCAGTTCGCCCAGCCGCTGCCGGTGACGGTCATTGATCACGGCGCTGTAATCCGGATTGGCGACCAGTGTCGGGTAAGCCCGTGCGACGGCTGACGCATAGGCTGCAGCGAACGCGTCGCGCTGTGACGTGTGGACCAGTACGTAGTCGGGCGCAATGCAGGTCTGGCCGGCGTTGATCAGTTTGCCAAAGGCGATGCGTTCGGCCGCCTTCTCTAGCGGGTAGCCGGGCAGGACCAGCGCCGGCGACTTGCCGCCGAGCTCCAGTGTGACCGGGGTCAGATTGTCGCTGGCCGCACGCATGACCAGTCGGCCGACGGCAGTCGAACCGGTAAACAGCAGATGATCGAACGGCAGCCGGGAAAACTGGCTGGCCTGCTGCGCATCACCGTCGAGCACGCTGATCACGTCGCGGCCCAGATATTTGCCGGCCAGCTCGCGCATCAGTTCGCCAGTGGCCGGCGTGAACTCGCTCATTTTCACCATCGCCCGGTTGCCGGCAGCCAGCGCGGCGGTCAGCGGCCCCAGGGTCAGATAGATCGGGTAATTCCACGGCACCATGATGCCGACCACGCCCTTCGGCTGCGGTATCACCCGGTTGCGCGCCGGCATGAACAGCAGGTCAACCCCGCGCCGGCGCGGCCGCATCCAGCGCATCAGATGCCGCTGGGTATGGCGCAGCCCGGCCACGGCCGGAAACAGCTCCAGCATGCGGGTCTCGACCGGGGAGCGATGTCCGAAATCGCTGGCGACGGCATCGACCCAGCGCGCCTCGCCATCCAGTGCCATCGCCCGCAGTGCCGACAGCCACTGCAGCCGTTCGGCCAGCGCCGGGTACGGCGTGTGCATCGCCTGCGCGCGCAGATGCGCAAAGGGTTCCAGCATCACCGCCGGCAGTGCCGGATCGGTCGTTTCCCTGTCCATGACAGCTTCCTTGTGTTGCCATTCGCCCCGGTACGGTGCGGCCCATGCGGCATGCGATTAGAGTAGCAACTCTAATCGCAATCGGCAACGAATTTCAAACGTATGATCGATAGCCAGTGTCATTGAGGTGCCGGGCAACATGGACAACGACATGAAATTAACCTTATACAATTATGGCCCACTAAGTATTACAAAAACCCCATGGAGCCCAACATGAAGCGGACACTCACGATCCTCACCCCGATTACCCTCGCCCTTGCCCTGGGCGCCTGCGCCGGCGGCAAGCTCAACCCGGACGCACTGGTCCAGACCGGCAGCCTGGCGATGAAGGCGGCAACGCTCAGCGACGCTGACGTCAAGTCGCTGTCGGCCCAGGCCTGCGCCCAGAGCGACAAGCAGTCGAAGATTGCACCGGCCGGCAACAAATATGCAAAGCGTCTGGTCAAGGTCGTCAAGCCGTTCGGCAACAATCTGGACGGCCAGCCGCTGAACTTCAAGGTCTATCTGACCAGTGATGTGAACGCCTGGGCCATGGCCAATGGCTGCGTGCGCGTGTACAGCGGCCTGATGGACAAGATGAATGACGACGAGCTGCGCGGCGTCATCGGCCATGAAATCGGTCACGTGGCGCTCGGCCACAGCAAGAAGGCGATGCAGACCGCCTACGCCGTCTCCGCCGCCCGCAGCGCCGCTGCCGCATCCGGCAACGCCACCGTGACCGCGCTGAGCACGTCGCAACTCGGCGATCTGACCGAGAAGCTGATCAATGCCCAGTTCTCGCAGTCGCAGGAAAGCGCCGCCGACGATTACTCGTTCGATCTGCTGACCCGCAAGGGCATGAAGCGCGAAGGCCTGGTCACCGCCTTCCAGAAGCTGGCCGACATGGACGGCGGTCAGAGCAGCATGATGAGCTCGCACCCGGGTTCGGCCGCACGCGCCAAGCATATCCAGGACCGCCTCGCCAGCGGCAAGTAAGCCTGGCACCAGCAAAAACGCCCCGGCATGGTCCGGGGCGTTTTTATTGTCATGCCGGAAACCGGCGGTCCTGCGATCAGTTTTTCTCCGGCATCAGCGATGAGTGGTGGCTGGTGATCAGCCATTTTTTTCCATTCCACTTGTAGCTGTAACTGTAGCGCGCGTGAGCCACGCTGCCATCGCCGAAGGTAAAGGTGTACAGACCGGCATCCACCGCCGTATTGCAGTCAACCTCGATCCAGCGGCTGTCGATTTTCCCGTCCGGCTTCTTCGCCAGAAAATGCTCGAAATAGTCGGCCTTGGCTTCCGGTGTCAGCCGCGGCTGGTTGGACAGGGTCGGCAGCAGTATGGAATTCGTGGCGTAATTGGCCACCACCCTGGCCGGGTCACCGGTCTTCAGCGAGTCGTTCCAGCGGTCGAACAGCGCGGCCACTTCCCGCTCGCCGGCCTTGTGGCAGACCACGGAGCGGGCAAGAACCGGACCGGAGATCAGGCCGAGACTCAGGGCAACATAGAACAGGCGGAATTTCATGGAAGGGATCCTTGACCGGGGAGAAAGGCAACACCCTCAATATGACACAAGGAAATTTTTCCGCCAAACAATGACTTTAAAATAAAAACTGCCCCGCAGAAGCGGGGCAGTTCCGGGGTGACGCTACCGTCAGCTGACGGCAGGCATCACACGTTCACGCTGTCAGCCTGTTCCTGGTACGACTCGATCTCGTTGAAGTTCAGGTAGCGATAGACTTCCGCCGCCTTGGCATCGATCACGCCGACATCAGCCATGTACTCGGCCACGGTCGGGATGCGACCCAGGCGCGAAGTGATCGCCGCGAGTTCGGCCGAGCTCAGGTACACATTGGTGTTCTTGCCCAGACGGTTCGGGAAGTTGCGGGTCGACGTCGACACCACGGTCGCGCCTTCGCGCACCTGGGCCTGGTTGCCCATGCACAGCGAGCAGCCCGGCATTTCGGTACGGGCGCCGCTGCGGCCGAAGATGCCGTAGTAGCCTTCTTCCGTCAGTTGCTTCTCGTCCATCTTGGTCGGCGGGGCGATCCACAGCTTGGTCGGGATGTCGGTCCTGCCGTCGAGCAGCTTGCCGGCGGCGCGGAAGTGACCGATGTTGGTCATGCACGAACCGATGAACACTTCGTCGATCTTGGTGCCGGCCACTTCGGACAGGATCTTCACGTCGTCCGGGTCGTTCGGGCAGGCCAGGATCGGCTCGGTCACGTCGGCCAGGTCGATCTCGATCACGGCAGCGTAGCTGGCGTCGGCATCGGCCTTCAGCAGCTTCGGCGCGGCCAGCCAGGCTTCCATGCTCTTGATGCGGCGACCCAGCGTCTTGGCATCGCCATAGCCGTTGGCGATCATCGACTTCAGCAGGGTGATGTTCGACGTCAGGTACTCGGCGATCGGCGCTTCGTTCAGTTGCACCGTGCAGCCGGCGGCGGAACGCTCGGCCGAGGCGTCGGTCAGTTCGAATGCCTGCTCGACCTTCAGGTCCGGCAGCCCTTCGATTTCCAGGATGCGGCCCGAGAAGATGTTCTTCTTGCCGGCCTTGGCCACGGTCAGCAGGCCCTGCCTGATCGCGTACAGCGGGATGGCATTGACCAGGTCACGCAGGGTGATACCCGGTTGCATCTTGCCCTTGAAGCGGACCAGCACCGATTCCGGCATGTCCAGCGGCATCACGCCGGTGGCAGCGGCAAACGCCACCAGACCGGAGCCGGCCGGGAACGAGATGCCGATCGGGAAGCGGGTGTGGCTGTCGCCGCCGGTACCGACGGTATCCGGCAGCAGCATGCGGTTGAGCCAGCTGTGGATCACGCCGTCGCCCGGCTGCAGGCTGACGCCGCCGCGGTTGCGGATGAATTCCGGCAGCTCATGGTGCATCTTCACGTCGACCGGCTTCGGGTAGGCAGCGGTGTGGCAGAACGACTGCATGACCAGATCGGCCGAGAAGCCGAGGCAGGCCAGATCCTTCAGTTCGTCACGGGTCATCGGGCCGGTGGTGTCCTGCGAGCCGACCGAGGTCATGCGCGGTTCGCAGTAGGTGCCCGGGCGGACGCCCTGCTCTTCCGGCAGGCCGCAGGCGCGGCCGACCATCTTCTGCGCCAGGGTGAAGCCGTTGCTGGCTGCAGCCGGGTCCTTCGGCAGACGGAAGGTGGTCGAGGCCGGCAGGCCCAGCGACTCGCGGGCCTTGGCGGTCAGGCCACGGCCGATGATCAGGTTGATGCGGCCGCCGGCGCGCACTTCGTCGAGGATCACGTCGCTCTTCAGCGCGAAGCTGGCAACGGTTTCGCCATTCTTGACGATCTTGCCGTCGTACGGGTAGATCTCGACCACGTCGCCCATGTTCAGCGCCGACACGTCGACTTCGATCGGCAGCGCGCCCGAGTCTTCCTGGGTGTTGAAGAAGATCGGGGCGATCTTGCCGCCGAGGCAGACGCCGCCGAAGCGCTTGTTCGGCACGAACGGAATGTCTTCGCCGGTGTGCCAGATCACGCTGTTGGTCGCCGATTTGCGGCTGGAACCGGTACCGACCACGTCACCGACGTAGGCGACCAGGTTGCCCTTGCCCTTCAGCTGTTCCAGCAGGCTGATCGGGCCGACCGTACCCGGCTGGTCCGGGGTGATGCCGTCACGCGCATTCTTCAGCATGGCCAGCGCGTGCAGCGGGATGTCCGGGCGGCTCCAGGCATCCGGCGCCGGCGACAGGTCGTCGGTGTTGGTTTCGCCGGTCACCTTGAACACGGTCACGGTGATCTTTTCCGGCACGGACGGACGGCTGGTGAACCATTCGGCGTTCGCCCACGATTCGATCACGCCACGCGCATTGGCATTGCCCTTGTCGGCCAGTTCCTTGACGTCGTGGAAGTAGTCGAACATCAGCAGGGTCTTTTTCAGCCCGTCGGCAGCGACGACGCCCACTTCGGCATCGCCGAGCAGATCGATCAGCGGCTTGATGTTGAAGCCACCCAGCATCGTGCCCAGCAGTTCGGTCGCCTTGGCACGGCTGATGAGGCTACAGCTGTCGCTGCCCTGTGCCAGCGCGGCCAGGAACGCGGCCTTGACCTTGGCGGCATTGTCCACGCCCGGCGGCACGCGATGAGTGATCAGATCGACCAGGAAGGCTTCCTCGCCAGCCGGCGGGTTCTTCAGCAGATCAACCAGTTCGGACACTTGCTGTGCGGTGAGGGGGAGCGGCGGAATGCCGAGGGCGGCACGTTCGGCGACGTGTTTGCGGTAGGCTTCAAGCATGGCGTTGACCTTTGCAGTTGCGGTTGCGTTTTGCCCGCATGCCGGCGCGGCGTCTTTGGTCCGGTTCCTGCAGGAACCGGGCGTCGGCGGCATGCTGCGTATCCTGGTCCGGGTCGTCCGGCATCCGGTTGGCGCGGGACCCTTTTATCTTGTGCGACAGAGTACGCTGAATCGTCGCCGGCGCACAAACGAGTAATCGCCACAACGCTTGTGAGATAAACTCACACCATGAGCACACATCTCCCACCGCTGAACGCCCTGCGTGCCTTCGAGGCAGCAGCAAGGCTGGCAAGCTTTTCCGCCGCTGCCAACGAGCTGTACGTCACGCATGGTGCTGTGAGCAAGCAGATCAAGCAACTGGAGGAATGGCTCGGTGTCAGGCTGTTCGAACGCGCCGGCGGCCGGGTCAAGCTGACCGATGTCGGCTGGCGCTATCTGGTGCAGGTCCAGGACGGACTCGACATCATCGCCAATGCGACCGCGCAGCTGATGCAGCCGGACCGCCCGCGCCGGCTGACGATCAATTCCACGCCGACACTGGCCATGCACTGGCTGCTGCCGCAGCTGTCGCAGTTCCAGCGCCAGTACCCGGAAGTGGAATTGCGGATGATGACCTCGGACCGCGACATCAGCCGCCTGACCGTGCCGTTCGATGTCGCCATCCGCCGCGGCCCCGGCGACTGGCCCGGCTACATGACCAAGCCGTTCCTCGACGAATGGGAACAGCCGCTGCTGAGCCCCGAACTGCTGGAACGGCTGCCGATCCGGCAGCCGGGCGATCTGGCCCGTCACACCCTGCTGTATGCGGACACGCGACCGACCGCATGGCAGCGCTGGCTGACACTGGCCGGCGTGCCGGATCTCAAGCCGGCCTCGACCCAGCATTTCGACCACTTCTATCTGGCCCTGCAGGCAGCCATGGACGGGCTGGGCGTGACTCTCGGCCCGCTGCCGATGATGCAGACCGAAATCGATGCCGGCACCCTGGTCGCACCGCTGCCGCGGCCGGTGGTGCCGGTACGCGGCTATTGCTGGATCGTGCCGCGCGCCATGGTCAACGATCCGGCCATCGCCGCGTTCTGCCAGTGGCTGGAAAGCTGCGCCAATGCGCTGCAGCAGGCGCCGGGCCAGCACTGAAGCCGAATGCACTCTTTGGCCGGCATCCGCAGCAAAGACATGTCAGGATGCTTGAGTTCGCCGCCGGACGGTTCCATGCTGTAACACTGTGATGCCAGAAACAGGAGTGTTGCCATGAGTGAGTCTCTCTTCCCTGCCCTCGCCACCCTGCAGGCCGCCGGCCAGTCGCTGCGCTATGCGAGCCTGCCTGCGCTGGAGGCGGCCGGGGTCGGCCCGGTATCCCGTCTGCCGGTGTCGATCCGCTTGGTGCTGGAATCGGTCTACCGTCATTGTGACGGCATCAAGGTCAGCCCGGAGCACGTGCGCCAGCTGGCCAACTGGCAGCCCAACGCGGCACGAACCGACGAGATCCCGTTCACGGTCGCGCGCGTGGTGCTGCAGGATTTCACCGGCGTACCGCTGCTCTGCGACCTGGCCGCCATGCGCAATGTGGCGGACGGACTGGGCAAGGACCCGAAGACCATCGAACCGCTGGTGCCGGTCGACCTGGTGGTTGACCACTCGGTGATGATCGACCACTACGGCACGCCCGAATCGCTGCGGCAGAACATGGAGCTGGAATTCCAGCGCAACCGCGAGCGCTACCAGTTCATGAAATGGGGAATGCAGGCGTTCGACACCTTCAAGGTGGTCCCGCCCGGCATCGGCATCGTCCACCAGGTGAACCTCGAGTATCTGTTCCGCGGCGTCCGGGTCAAGGACGGCGTGGTCTACCCGGACACCCTGGTCGGCA
Organism: Microvirgula sp. AG722; assembly: GCF_003269145.1. Lineage (NCBI taxonomy): Bacteria > Pseudomonadati > Pseudomonadota > Betaproteobacteria > Neisseriales > Aquaspirillaceae > Microvirgula > Microvirgula sp. AG722. Next base: position 104,882 of record NZ_QLTJ01000008.1, read on the forward strand.
CCGACAGCCACACGACGATGATCAATGGCGTCGGCGTGGTCGGCTGGGGGGTCGGCGGCATCGAGGCCGAGGCCGCCATGCTCGGACAACCGGTCTATTTCCTGACGCCGGACGTGGTTGGTGTCGAGATGACCGGCAAGCTGCGCGAGGGCGTGACCGCGACCGACCTGGTACTGACGGTGACCGAACTGCTGCGACGCGAGAAGGTGGTCGGCAAGTTCGTCGAATTCTTCGGCGAGGGCACGGCCAGCCTGACCGTGACCGACCGCGCGACCATCGCCAACATGGCGCCGGAATACGGCGCGACCATGGGCTTCTTCCCGGTCGACGACAAGACCCTCGACTACCTGCGCGGCACCGGCCGCCTGGATGCGGAAATCGAACTGTTCGAGGCGTATTTCAAGGCCCAGGGCCTGTTCGGCATCCCGCAGGCCGGCGACATCGACTACAGCAAGACGCTGACCCTCGACCTGAACACCATCACGCCGTCGCTGGCGGGCCCGAAACGGCCGCAGGACCGCATCGCCCTGCCGAAAATGCGCGAAACCTTCGAGCATCTGCTGTCTGCGCCAACCGCCGCCAGCGGTTTCAACCGGCCGACGGCGGAACTCGGCGAGCGCCATGTCGTCGCCGGTGATGCCGAGGATGTCGGCCATGGCGATGTGCTGATCGCCGCCATCACCAGCTGCACCAATACCTCGAACCCCGGCGTGCTGCTCGCCGCCGGCCTGCTGGCGAAAAAGGCGGTCGAGAAAGGACTCAGCGTTCATCCGCGGGTCAAGACCAGTTTCGGCCCCGGTTCGCGCGTGGTGCCGGAGTACCTGACGGCCGCCGGGCTGATGCCATCGCTGGAAGCGCTCGGCTTCGATGTCGCCGCTTTCGGCTGCACCACCTGTATCGGCAACGCCGGTGACATCACGCCGGAGCTGAACCAGGCAATTGTCGAGCACGATCTGGTCTGCGCCGCCGTTCTGTCCGGCAACCGCAACTTCGAGGCGCGCATTCACCCGAACCTGCGCGCCAACTTTCTTGCCAGCCCGCCGCTGGTGGTTGCCTTCGCCATTGTCGGCCGGGTCAATATCGACATGGAAACCGAGCCGCTCGGCATCGGCAACGACGGCCATCCGGTCTATCTGCGCGATATCTGGCCGAACTCGGATGAAATCGCCAGGCTGATGCCGATCGCGATGGACCCGGCGGTCTTCCGCGAGAAGTACAGCGACTTCACCCGCGACCACGATCTGTGGAATGCCATTCCGGCCCCGACCGGCCAGGTCTACAACTGGCCGCAGTCGACCTATATCGCCAGGCCGCCGTTCTTCGACCGCTTCGGCATGCAGCATGATGCGGTCGGTGCCATTCGCGGCGCCAAACCGCTGCTGCTGCTCGGCGACTCGGTGACCACCGACCATATCAGCCCGGCCGGTTCGTTCAAGGACAGCACCCCGGCCGGCCGCTATCTGGTCGAGCACGGCGTGCAGAAGCGCGATTTCAACAGCTACGGCAGCCGGCGCGGCAACCACGACATCATGATCCGCGGCACCTTCGCCAATGTGCGGGTCAAGAACCTGATGCTGCCACCGAATCCGGACGGCAGCCCGGTCGAGGGCGGTTTCACGCTGTATGACGGCCGTCAGACCACGGTCTACGACGCGGCCCAGTCGTACCTGCAGCAGGGCATTCCGACCGTGGTGCTGGCCGGCGAGGAATACGGCACCGGTTCGTCGCGCGACTGGGCGGCCAAGGGCACCATGCTGCTCGGAGTCAGGGCGGTCATCGCCCGCAGCTTCGAGCGCATCCACCGCTCGAACCTGGTCGGCATGGGCGTACTGCCGCTGCAATTCAAGGATGGCGACAGCATCGGCACGCTGGGGCTGAACGGCAGCGAAACCTTCGACATCGATGGTGTCGATGGCGAGCTGGTGCCGCAACAGGACATGACGCTGGTCATCCACCGTGCCGACGGCACAGTCGAACGCCACGCGGTCACATCGCGCATCGACACCCCGATCGAGGTCGAGTACTACCGTCACGGCGGCATCCTGCCGTACGTGCTGCGCGAACTGCTGGCTGCGGCCTGAGCCTCACCGGCCCGGACCAGGCGGGCCGCCGCCATGCAGGCAGCGGCGGCCCGTGCGGGCTTTCTCACGGAGAAAAAAACAGCCATGATGAAAACCACAATCCTTGCCTCCACCCTGTTGCTGGCCGTGTCCACTGCGGCGCAGGCGGCCAGCCCGCCGTCGACCTGGTGCGCCGCCGGCAAGCCGGTCAGATTCGCCGGTCTGAACTGGGAAAGCGCGTCGTTTCTGACCGAGCTGCTGCGCGAGGTGTTCGAGTCCGGCTACGGCTGCACGACCGATGCCCTGCCCGGCAATACCGTCACCATGGAAAACGCACTGGCCAACAACGACATCCAGGTCATCGCCGAGGAGTGGATCGGTCGCAGCGACGCCTGGAACCAGGCCGCTGCCGCCGGCAAGGTGGTCGGCCTCGGCAAGACCCTCACCGGCGCCAGCGAAGGCTGGTACGTGCCGGACTATCTGGTCAACGGCGATCGCAAGCGCGGCATTGCCGCCGCAGCCCCGGCGCTGAAATCGGTAGCCGACCTGCCGCGCTACGCCGCCCTGTTCCGGGACCCGGAATCCCCGGACAAGGGACGCTTCCTGAACTGCCCGACCGGCTGGACCTGCGAAGGCGTCAACTCGCAGAAACTGAAAGCCTACCGGCTGACCACCAGCTATACCAATTTCCGGCCCGGCACCGGTCCGGCACTTGATGCCGAGGTGGCCTCGGCCTACCGCCGAGGCAAGCCGGTGCTGTTCTACTACTGGACACCGACCGCGCTGATGGGCAAATACCGCTTCATCAAGCTGCAGGAACCGGCATACAACGAAGCCTGCTTCAAGACCCTGGCCGACAAGGACAATCCGGCGCCATGCGCATCCGCCTCGCCGGACGCGGTGATCCAGGCCGGCGCATCGCGCGCCTTCCACGCCGCCGACCCGGTCCTGGTCTCGGTCCTGCAGCGTTTCTCGGTGCCGATCGACCGCCTGAACGAAACGCTGGCACGGCAATCGACGCAAAAGCAGGACTGGCGCACGCTGGCACGCGCCTACATTGTCCGCTACCCGGAACAGGTCAAGTTATGGGTGCCGGCCGATATTGCCGGCAAGGTGATCGCCGCCGCCGAGAAACACCAGCGCTGACAGCAACCGGCAACGGGACCGCGCATGCACTACGCTGTGAAGCGTCTCCTGCGCGGATTTCCCCCATGAGCCCGTCACGCCCCCACGACAATCAGGTCCCCGATCTCTGCGGCTACAACCTGTATGCCAGCGATCCGGTGCTGCGCGACGCAGTCCGCCGCGCCGGCGCCAGCGACTTTGATCAAACCCTGCGCCGCATCGGCGCCACGCTCGGCGCCGCCGACATCCTGGCACTCGGCGACCGGGCCAATCGCCATCCGCCGACCCTGCAGGTGTTCGACCGGCTTGGCGAGCGCATCGACACCGTCACCTTCGATCCGTCATGGCACACCCTGCTGACGCTGCTGCGCGGCGAAGGCCTGCATGCGCTGCCGTGGACAGACCCGCGTCCGGGCGTCTGGGCCGCCCGTGCGGCGGGCTACTTTCTGCAGGGCCAGGTCGAGTCCGGCACGCTGTGCCCGGCCACGATGACCTTCGCCGCCATCCCGGTCCTGCAGCAGGACCCCGGGCTGTTCTCCCGCCTCGGCCCGCTGCTGCTGAGCCGCGAGCACGACCCGCGCGATCTGCCCTGGGAACAGAAGTACGCCGCCCTGATCGGCATGGGCCTGACCGAGAAGCAGGGCGGCTCCGATGTGCGCAGCAACCGCTCGTGGGCGGTGCCGTCCACCGCCGGCGGGCGCCGCGGCGCCTGGCGGCTGAACGGCCACAAGTGGTTCTTTTCCGCTCCGATGTGCGACGCGCACCTGGTGGTCGCCCGCGAGGACAATCCGCGCGACGGCCCGCTGTCCTGCTTTTTTGTCCCGCGCTGGCGACCTGACGGCAGTCGCAATGCCGTCCATATCCAGCGGCTGAAGGACAAGCTCGGCAACCGCTCCAACGCCAGCAGTGAAGTCGAGTTTCACGATGCGTGGGCCATGCCGGTCGGCGAAGCCGGGCGCGGTATCCCGATCCTGCTGGAGATGGCCACCCATACCCGCCTCGACTGCGTAATCGGCAGCGCCGCACTGATCCGCCGGGCTCTGGTCGAAGTGCTGCACCACACCCGCCATCGTTCGGCCTTTGGCCGCCCGCTGCGGGAACAGCCGCTGATGCGCAATGTACTGATCGACATGGCGCTGGAAAGCGAGGCGGCCACGCGGCTGATGATCCGGCTCGCCGCTGCGTTCGAGCAGGCCGCCGCCCCGGAGCCCGATCCGCTGGCACGGGCCTACCGCCGCATCGTGACACCGGCCGCGAAATTCTGGATCTGCAAGCGGGCCATCGAACTGACCGGTGAGGCCATGGAGATCTGGGGCGGCAACGGCTATGTCGAGGACGCGCCACTGGCGCGCCTGTTCCGCGAGGCACCGGTGAACTCGATCTGGGAGGGGTCGGGCAATGTCATGTGCCTGGACGTGCTGCGCGCCCTCCAGCGCGACCCGGACGGTGCCGCCCTGCTGCTGGCCGACTGGTCTGCCGCCTTCCGCGACGACTCGCTGCTGAGCGGCTGCCTGCACACCCTGCAGGCGCTGCTGGCCCAGCCAGCCGACGTGCAGGAGGCGCACGCAAGGCGGCTGGCACAGGGCATCATCCTGCTCGAACAGGCCCGGCTGCTGCGCGAACATGCGCCCGCCGACGTGTCCGGGCTGTTTATCGCCAGCCGCCTTGGCGACGGTGGTCTGCTGGCCCATGGCAGGGTCAGCGGCACTCTCGCCCTCGACGGACTGGCGGCGGGCGACACCCGCATGCTTGACCGCCACTGGGCCTGAACGCAGCACAAAATGTTGCACGCCAGCAAAAATCATGTTAGGGTACAAGGACGCTGTAGCTTCTCATGAAGATTCAGCGACTTGCAAGTCATCGCCTACGCGGGCCGATTGCTTTCGGCCACAGGCAACCACTGCACCCAAGCAGCAAGGTTGCACTTGTGTCTTATTGAGCACACAAGTCCGGCGATGCCTGCCAGTCCTTCCCGTCGGCCTTGCATCCACCCTGTCACCGTCTATGCTGCTTGTAGCAGCGCATGGACCCGACAGGGCGATACCTGATTCGGGTCCATTCCAGACCGACGGTTACACAACGCTGCAGTCCAGGCGATTTCCCGTAACAATCGCAAGCCTACTATTCGTCAGCAGCGCAGATTTTCTGCCGCCGCAGACCGCCCGACGCGTTTCGACGCCAACGGCAAGGAGCTTGCCATGACACCTATATCGCTTTTCGACTATCCGGCCCAGGCCGACTGCATGACCCCTGCCAAATGACGGCAGGTACAACAACTATAAGGAAAACCACCATCATGAACTCGATCCATAACGACTTTCTGATCATCCATGCCCGCCCGCTTGCCGGCGGCCAGTTCGTACCGGCACTGCGCGTGCCGTCCAACGCCAAGCACAGCAATGTCCGACGCGCGTTGCTGCGTCAGGGCTTTGACACCACCAAGTGGCAAATTGCCCGCGAAGGCGAAGTGCTCGCCTGACCCGGCGCACTCCGATCAGAAAACGCTCCGCCCTGGCGGGGCGTTTTCTTTTGCCGGCGGCAACCTAGTCCATTTTGACTAACGCGACCCTAATATTTCTTTTTGCATATCCTTGTTTCATTTAATCTTAACGTCATTGCCTGATATTTCATGCTCCCACATTGAGTATTCAATAGAATCTATGCCGACATAACAGCCTGAAAATAACATTTCAATATGGAAAACTTGAAATATTTTATGCTGGCCGATATGCGCATTGTCAAACAACAAAATCATCGACATTTACGTACAGTCTGTAATATCTTCTGCACGTGCAGATACCTGTCTGATCCTGTCCCATGCGGAGAGCGCCATGTCGGCCTATACCATCATGCAAATTCAAAGCGGCCTAGAACAGCGTTGCTGGGTCGTCATTTCGCCCCGGGGAATCACCCTGCCCGGCACCTATGTCATGGAAAAGGAAGCGAATCGCATGGCGATGCTTTACAACCGCATCACTGCCCGCCAGGAGCCGCCCAGCATGCCATTCCCCCGTTCAATACCCGAATCCAAGAGCTGACACGGCGGCAATCCTGACGAAAAAAACCGTTCCAGCAGTCAGCCAGCGTGGTGCCTGCCAGTGCAGGTTAATGAATCAACGTCTCCCGAAACACATTCTCACCAATCCTCTCCCTGAGCCGAGCCGGGCTTTCCCTCTCCCCGGCACTGCCGACCTTAATATGGCCGGAACGGCAATACCTGAATGACGCAGCCAGGTTTTAATAGCGATTCGCAGTCCGGTGTGAATGTCAGTCAATTGGACTGACCTGCATGGGCGGCCCCGGCAGCCGCCGCCTGCCCCGCCTGCTTCCGACTTGACCAAGGTCAGATGCCGGCGCGCCGAGGAAGGGACAATAGCGTCAAATACGGGTGGCATTCCTGTCTGGAGACGACTACCCGAAACGCTTTCCCTGACTACCCTGAAGACTACCGTGTCGACTACACAACCGACTCCTTCCGACCTCGATCTGCTGCGACGGACCGTCGATCTCTCCCATATCGCCGTCTCGCGCGGCAACAAGCCTTACGCCGCCCTGCTGGCGGACCCGCGCGGACGCGTCGTCGCCGAAGCGCACAATACCGAATCCACTTCCGGAGACCCCACGGCCCATGCGGAGATCAATCTGATCCGTCTGCTGAAGCAACTGGACAGCCTGCCCCGCAAGGCCTTGACCCTGTACACCAACTGCCAGCCCAACGCGCTGTGCGTCGCCGCCATTCTCTGCAGCGGCATCTCCCGCGTCCTCTACGCCTACCCGCATCCCAGCACCGACACCGGCTACAGCCAGGATGAAACCATCGATTCGACCCGCATTATCGGTCCGCTGCTGAGCGTCCCCCCGACACCACACTGATTCGAGCCGGCTTCCGGCTCCGCCAAGCAAGCCACCTGACCGGGTGGCTCGCCGGCGTCATGTGCCGATCGGAAGAGTCATGGCAATCGCCCAAGCGACGAACGGTGGAACTTCTTCCATCCGGCATCGCTCCTATCCGGGCTGATCCACATTCCGTTTGTGCCGGGCCTGATCTGCCGTTCAGCGCAACGGAATGCCCACGCTACGCCGCGATCAGCCGGCCTGCATTTTGTGTTCACCGCCAGCCGTGATACAAATGTTTACAAAAATGCATTGTGAGTAACAGAAAATACTAATTGATAGTTTCATAATGTGCCCCAGATACTCCATCATCAATCATGTTCATCGAGGTGATTCACTATGCAACTGTTCAGCAAGATTCCCAATCCGCGTGAAATCCGCCGCAAGCTCGGCCTGAACCAGCAGGATTTCTGGAGCAAGATCGGCGTCACCCAGTCCGGCGGCTCGCGCTATGAATCCGGTCGCAACATGCCCAAGCCGGTGCGCGAACTGCTGCGCCTGGTCCACGTCGAGCATATCGATCTGGCACGGGTCAAGCACGAGGACTTCGAAATCATCGAGTACCTGAAGCAGACCCACCCCGATCTGTACAAGAGTCTGAAGAAAGCCGTCAGCGCCCAGGCAAAGCAGTCTGATGCCACGGTCCAGCTCTAAGCCTCCGCCCCGCACACGGCGGGAAAACGAAAACCCCCGGCAATGCCACTGCCGGGGGTTTTCCTTTCCGGGGGATCAGAAACCGTTTTCCAGTGCCAGTTGCCCCGGCGCAGTCAGCCGGCTGAGCCGGTAACCCATACTGATCAGCTGGCGATGGGTGTCCTCCACCATCTGCGGGTTGCCACAGATCATGATCCTGGCCCGCTCCGGCGTCAGCAGGCGACCGGTCGCCTGCTCCAGTTCGCCATTGGCCAGCAGCACCGGCAGACGCGCCGACAGGCAGCCCGGATGCGACTCGCGCGTGACCACCGGCTGATAATGCAGTTTGTGACCGTGCTCGGCCCACAGCGGATGGTCCCGCAGCGCCGCGATCTCGTCACGATAGGCCAGCTCGGCGGCTGTCCGCACGCTGTGAACCAGGGTCAGGGTGTCAAACCGGGACCAGACCGACGGCTCCCGGAGTATGGACAGGTACGGTGCCAGCCCGGTCCCGGTACCCAGCAACCACAGATCCTGACCGTCGACAAAGCGGTCGAGGGTGAAGAAACCGTTGGCGCGCTTGTCCAGCAGGATGTCGTCACCGGCTGACAGCCGGCTCAGCCGCGAGGTGAACTCGCCATCGGGCACGACAATGGACAGGAACTCCAGCTCGTCGTCCCACACCGCGTTGACCATCGAGTACGCGCGCCAGACGAAACCCTGCCCGGACGGCAGGCCAAGGCGGGCGAACTGGCCCGGAGTGAAGCGGAATCCGGCCGGGCGGCTCATGCGGAAGCTGAGCAGGGTATCGGTCCAGCGATGAACGGACAGCATGTGTTCGACGGTGTACTTCTCTTCGGCGGGGGCGGCCATCGGTCCTCTCTCCATTACCTGAGTAATTTACTCAGTTATTGTCCCCTGCTTCCCCACCAGACTCAACCCTGTGCGCAATGCGGGTTTCATGCGAAATGGAAAATAACTTTGCAATCAGCCACTTTTCCGTTCCATGGCAGCGGCTGTCGATTATTTTGCAAAAAGCCCTTTTCAAACCGGAAAAAGTTCTTTAATATTCGCCTCCTGTTCAGCGCCGTTCGCGACGCTAAACAAGGAGAGGTGGCAGAGTGGTCGAATGTACCTGACTCGAAATCAGGCGTAGGTGCATAACCTACCGTGGGTTCGAATCCCACCCTCTCCGCCAGAGCACAGCGAAAAAGCCCTGATTATTCAGGGCTTTTTCGCATTTCGCGTTTTCCAGTATGCCATCCTGGTCTGGCTTCCACTGGCACCGGCTACTTCGGGACACGGCCTTTCACGGCATTGGCGCGGGCATCACAAGTGATATGACCTGATCGCTGCGCCGGCAGGCGGCCACGTACCCGGGCCTTGAGATGCGCGAGGTCCTCCACCGCCATCGATGCAAGTATCATCCCGACACTCGGTGCGCCTAGCGCCGTCGCCCAGAAGTCGTCGAAATCGGCGAATGTGCGGTGCACAACGATCTCCCGCGTTTCAATCGCATCCAGGGCTGCGCCAGCCCACAAGTCCCGCATCATGTCGATGCGCGATGCATCGGGGCTAGGGGGCGCCGGCACCGTGATGCCAAGCCCGCGCATTTCCGCCAGCAGCGTCTCGTAGGGAAAGCCACCGCCTGCCATGTCCCATGCGTAAGCGGCAACGATGCCACCAGGACGCACTACCCGTCCCATTTCGGCAACCCCCCTGGCCGGATCGGCAACGAAGAAGATGACCAGCGGCATCACTGCGGCATCGAACGCGCTGTCGGGATAAGGCATCGCCATCGCATCCCCCTGCCGAAATTGCGCAGAGCACAGTTCGGGCCGTGCGCGGGCGTAGGCAAGCTGTTCCTCCGAGGGGTCCACGCCATGCACCGAAGCCGGATCGCAGCGCCCGACAAGCATCCCGGTAAAGGCGCCGTTGCCACAGCCCACGTCCAGCCATTGCTGACCCGGTACAGGGTCAAGCCAGTCGAGGAATGTTTCGCCCGCAAGCTGGCTCCACCTTCCCATATAACGCTCGTACGCAGCCCCATCGCGAAAACGGATCTCACCAGTCTTCATATCAAACCTCATGAAAGATTCATCGAGAACCAAAGTCATGGTAGAAGTTGAAGTCAACTTCAAGTCAAGAAGAAGCGGCGGATATGGCCCTTTTCCACGATTACGGTCCATCCCGAAGCGGAAATCTCGGCCGGATGAGCCCACTCCTGCCATGAAAAAGAGCCGCTTTGCGGAAGCGCAGATCGCCCTCGTCCTCAAACAGGCGACGCCGGGCATGTCGGTACCTGGCGCAAGAAGTACGGCAGGCTGAACACCACGGCGCCGGGACGCCCCCGGCTTACAACCCGGCCTCGCGCTGGAACAGCACCAGTGCCCGGCGCACGCCGCGCTGCAGCCAACTGCGCCACGGTCCCTGCAGGCGGGCCACACCGGCCAGTTCTCGCGTTGGCGCCGACTGGCGCTCGCAGCGCTCCAGCCGCACCCGGAATACCGCTTCCAGCGGTACCAGCGCCTGCTGACGCTGCTCGGTCGCGATCGGCCCGCCGTACACGGAAGCCAGCAGCGGCTGGTCCAGCGTCGGCAGGTTCAGCCGGTCGATCTGGCCCAGTCGGCAGTGCACCGCCCAGCGTTCGCCACTGTCCGGCACGAAACGCGCCTCGTCGCCGCTCGCCAGTCCCGCCAGCGCGGCCTCGTCGACAAAGGCTTCGCCCTTGACGCCGTCCGGTCCGATCACATCGAGCAGCCGCTCGCCCTCGGCGATCACCGTGCCGGCCACCACCGACTCGTCGACATCCGCCACCCGGCCGTCAAACGGCGCGGTCAGCAGCAAGCGATTGGCCTGACGGCGCAGACCCTCCACCTGCTGTGCCGCAGCCTGCCACTGCTTGAACAGCACCGGCCCCAGCTGTTGCAACTCGGGGTGGAACGGCTGCTGGGCCAGTTGCTGGGCCAGTGCCTGTTCGCGCGCGTCGGCCAGCGTCAGCTGGGCCTCCAGCGCACTGGACTGCAGCCGCAGCAGCGGCTGGCCGGCCCTGACCTGCTGGCCGGGTCTGACCATCACCTGCTGCACCACGGACGGCGCCGGCGCATACAGCCCCTGGGAATGCAGGGCGGTCAGCACGGCCGGGCTGGCGATATCGGATTGCCACGGCACGGCGACGAACAGTGCCAGCGCCGCCAGCAGTGCCGCACTGCGCCGCGTTTCACGCTGCCAGCGCAGTTCGGCACGGCGCTGCCACCAGACTTTCAGCTCGCCGGCGATCGGCCGCACGATAAACCAGCCCAGCTCCACCGCCAGCATGAACAGGCCCAGCGCCTTGAAGAACAGGTGGTAAACCAGCAAGGCGATCGACAGGAACAGCACCAGCCGGTACAGCCAGGTTGCCCAGGCGAACAGGATCAGCCCGCGCTGGCGTGACGGCGGAAAGTGCTCCGGCACCGGATCGTCCAGTCCCAGCAGCAGGCGACGCATCTGCCACCGTGCCAGCGCAAAGGCGCGCTGGTGCAGATTCGGCATGCCCAGCCAGTCCACCAGCAGGAAGTAGCCGTCGAAGCGCATGAAGGGGCTGGCATTGATGGCCAGCGTTGCAAGCCAGGTTGTGGTCGCCAGCAGGAAGGAGCCGGCGCGCAGCGGTCCGTCCGGCAGCAGCGCCCACAGCAGGGTGGCGACGGCGGCCAGCATCAGTTCGGCCAGCATGCCGGCCGCGCCAATCAGCAGCCGCTGCCGTCGTGAGGGCAGCTTCCACGCATCATTGGTATCGGTGTAGAGCACCGGCATCAGCACCAGAAAAGCCACACCCATCGCCGGCACGCGACAGCCGAAGCGGTATGCGGTCAGCGCATGCCCCATTTCGTGCAGGACTTTGGCGAAGCCGAGCGACAGGCCGATCCCCAGCATCGCGCTGACGCCGGTGTAGGCGGAAAAGGTGTGCGTGAATTCATCCCAGCGGCGCGAGACCAGGGTCAGACCCAGTAGCGCAAGCCCACCCAGCCCCCACCAGAAGCCCGGTGTGAAAACCCAGGCGAACAGCGGTGCCAGCCGCGCCAGCAGTGCCTCGGGCCGGATCAGCGGAATGCGGAAAAACAGGTAATTCTTCAGCAGCCACATGGCGCGCGACGGCCGGCTGCCCTGATACAGCTGCCACAGCCACTGGTTTCTCTCGCTGCTGTCGGCTTGCACAAGCTGGTGGCGGGACAGGAAAGCGGATACCGCCAGCACGTCATCATTATCAACGTGCAGCGCCGTCTCGCAATTGACGGCATCGCGCACGGCGCCGATTTCGCCCAGCGACCAGCGCGCCAGAATTTCAAAGCTGGCCCAGTCCAGCTGGTAGAAGCGATTGGCGGCCGGATCGTGCAGCAGCCAGCTCGGCGAGCCGTCGGGTTGGGTCGGTCCGGCGTGCAGGCTCAGTTCCTGGCGGAGCCGCGGCAGGGAGGACTGGCTCATGCTACCAGCCCAGCCATTGCCGGGCGGCGGTCAGCGGACGACGCAGCAGGTAATAGCACATCGGTACCCAGTCGCCGTAGACCCGAGCCGTGCCCATCTGGCCAAGACGCGGCTTCTCGCCGGACTTGAACCGGGCCTGGAGCCGGTAGGCAAGCTGCCCGCCCTCGCTGACTTCGGCGCGGTAGGCCACGCGGCTGACTTCCGCATCGTAGGATTCGGTCGGCGCCGCATTCGGATACAGGGTGATGTCACTGCCCGGCTCGATGGCGATCGCCTCGCCGGCCGGCAGCCAGGCGGTCAGTTCGACCCGGGCCGGGTCGGCAAGGGTCATGACCTTCTCGCCCGCCGTCACCGCACGTCCCAGCCAGTCACTGCGGTCCGAGAACACCACGACACCGGCGGCCGGCGCGGCGACATGCAGCCGCTGCAGCTCGCGGCCGGTATAGTCGGCCGTAATGGTTTTTTCTTCCATGCGCGCATGTTCCTGCGCCATGGCCTGCCTGGCCTTGTCGTCGGTCACCGCCAGCTGGGCACTGGCGCGGAAGCTCTCCTGCGCCGCATCGCGCTCGCGGCTGGCCAGCTCGAACTGGCCGGACAGCGCCGTGGCGTCCAGCGAGAACAGGGCTGTTCCCTGGGCCACGCGCTGGTTCGGTTGCACCCTGACGTCGGCAATCACGCCGGTCACCGGTGCGCGCAGCAGCCGCGGATTCTGCGGCACGACTTCGGCACGCGCCAGCACGCTGAGGCGGATCGGCAGGCAGGCCAGCACCACGATCAGCAGCAGCACGCGGCGGCGATGCCTGCCCACCGCCAGCCAGGAGCGCACCCGGTCACGCCAGTTGTGGCGCGGCGCGAACTGGCGCCAGGCATGGCTGTAGCCATGGGCCAGTTCGGCCGCCAGCTTCAGCTCGTACTCGCCCCAGCCCTGCTCGTGCGCCAGCAGCAACGCGCCGGCACCATCCAGCCGCAGCCAGAGCGCATGCGCCGGCAGCCAGGTTGCCCACTCGTCGGCCAGTGCCGGCGGCACGTCGGCCGCGCCCAGCTGCCGGCACGGACCGCCGTCCTGCTGGCGGAGATGGCTGAACAGCCGGTCCAGCCATTGCAGATACGGGGCCGTGGGATCGAGCTCGACCAGTCCGGACAGGGCGCCAACATGCCCGTGCGGCCCTTCATGCCACAGCGCGGCCTGGCGGTAGTCCAGCAGTTGCCGGGTTTCATTGACCATGATGAAACCCAGTTGCGCAGCACTTTCCGCCTCGCGGGCACGCCGCAGCAACTGCAGCAGCCCCGCGAGTTCGCGGGTGTGATCGACAGGATTCATTGCGGCCTTACTTGAAACTGGCCCAGCCGCTCATGCCGGGCAGCAGGCTGGCGGCATCACCATCGATCACCCCCACCACCGGGATGGACTGGCTGACCGGATCGATCTGCGCCCCGCGGCGTTCGACATGCGCCGGGAAACGGGTGCCGAGTTCGTCCACCACCACGGTGAAGCGGCTGCCTGGCGTCACGCGGGCCAGCCACTTGGACGGCACGATCATGCGCAGTTCCAGCTGGCCGGAATCGACGATGTCCAGCACCGGATTGCCCGGGCTGACGTACTGGTGCACGGCGGCAATGCGCCGCGCCACCCGGCCGTCGAACGGCGCGGTAATCGAGCACTTGGACACGATGGTCTGCATATAGCTGGTATCCGCCGCGGCTTCCTTGGCCTTGCCCCGCGACTGCGCCAGTTCGAGCGCACCGGCCGAATTCAGCCTGGCCAGCTGGTCATTGACCTTGACCAGCTGGCTGGCCGCTTCCAGCGAGGCCTGCGCCTTGCGCAGTTGGGCGCGGTAGCTGCCGCAATCGAAGCTGACCAGCAGGTCGCCGCGCTTGAAGCTGCCGCCTTCCTGCACCGGCAGCCGGGCAATCTTGGCGGCAATTTCGCCGGACAGGGTCACGGCATGGCGCGCCATCAACTGCACGCGAATGCGGCCATCGCTGGCCGGGGCGGCCAGCGCCCCGACACCGTGGCCCAGCAGAACGGCCAGCACGGCCAGGCGAAGTCCCGTTTTCACTGTTGTTCCCCCGCGATCGAGCCCTGCCACTGCTGCTCGGCACCCTTGAACGCGGCGACCAGCGCCGGCAGGTCGTGGCCGGCGGCGGCGCTCGGCAACGGATCGAGGCCCAGACTGGCGCCCATCTGGCCATAGGCGTTCTGCAGGTCGCCATAACTCTGGTACAGGCGCAGCGACGAGAATACCGAGTTCGCATTGGCCAGGATCGACGGCAGACGGCCCTGCGCGCCGCTGTTGCTGGCATTGCGGTTCTGTTCGTAGATGCGCTGCTCGACGCCGTTGAGTTCCTTCTCGAGCCCGAACTGGCGAGAGCGGCCCTGAAAGTCGAGGTAAGCGACGTGAACCTGGGTCAGCACCGCCATGCTCAGTGCCATGCGCTGTGCCTTGGCAACTTCCAGCTGTGCGTTGGCGGCACGGGTGATCGGGCCGGCATTGAACAGGTTCAGCAGATTCCAGCTGATGCGCAGGCCGGCATCGCCCCAGGCATTGTTGACCAGGAATTTGTTGCTGTCGTAATGCTCGCCGACGCTGAACTCAAGGCCCGGCAGCAGTTTGGCGATGGCCTTGCGCGTTTCCGCCGTACCGATGCGCTCGTTGTAGCGTGCCTCGGCCAGTTCCGGCCGGTTCAGCAGCGCCATTTCTTCCATTCTGTCGATGCCGAGCGTCAGCGGCGGCAGGGTCAGCTCGGCCGGCACCGCCACGTCGAAGCGCTGGCCGGGCGGCACGTTCATGATGGCGGCCAGCCGCGGCTTGGCCTGCGACAGGGCATTGCGGATGATGCCCATCTGGCGGATCACATCGAGCAGCTGGCGGCGATAGGTCAGCGCTTCCAGTGGCGAGCGCAGCTTCTGCACTTCAACCTGGCGCGCATCCTCCATGGCGGCTTCGGCTTCCTTCAGCAGGCTGTCGATGCGGGTCTGCAGCTGCTGGGCCGCCACCGCCTGCCACCAGGCTTCGCGCACCTGCTGCATCATCTGCTGGGCGACCTTGCGCTTGCGCTGCTGCAGGATCAGCAGCCGGTCGGACTGCTGCTGCGACGTGTAGTAGCTGACGCCGAAATCGAGCACGTTCCAGCTCAGGCTCAGGTCAGCGGTGCGCTGCTGGCGCTCGGTGGACACCGACGGCACCAGCGATTGCTGGCCGGTTTCCACGTTCTGTGATGACGAGGCATTGTCCTTGTTGCGCGAGGTGAAACCGGCCCCCGCCGCCAGCCGCGGCAGCATGTCCAGGCTGGACAGGTCGAGCTGGCGCTGCGCCATCGCCTCTTCCATCAGCTTGACCCGGTAATCGAGGTTGTACTTCAGCGCCCGTGCCATCGCCTCCTGCAGGGTCACCGGCCCGCTCAGCGCCTCCTGGCTGCCAAACATGGCCTGGCGATCCGCTTCCAGCGTCGCCTGCCGCTCCTGGACGCTGATCGGCTTCGGGCTGACGGCGCAGCCGGTCAGGGCCAGCACCACGGCCATGGACAGCAACCGCAAGCCCCCGGCTTGCGGCAGCGCTTGTTGCAAGACTCGCATAACATCCCTTCTGAAATACTTTGAAATTGATATCCGGCTCCGGCCGGTGTCCGCCGTGCCTCAGGCCGGTTCCGGCAGGGTCGCCGGCGCCTGCCAGTCCGGCGCCGTGGCGACCCGCGCCCGCGCAAACTGCTCGCTCAGCGCCGGCTTGCCGCGTGCAGCCGGCTCGGCGGCCGGCGCCTCCGCGGAGGCCAGGCGCTGACCGAACTGCAACTGGAGACGGGCCTGACCGCGGTGACCGTCCTTGTCGAAGACGCTGACTTCAAGCGACAGCGTCCGGTTCCAGCCCGCCGGCGGCTTGCCGCTGAAAGTGCCGGTGGCCGGGTCGAAGTGCAGCCACGGCGGCAGCGGCTGGCCATTGCTCTGCCGCACCTGGATCGTCAGCCCGCCGGGATCGCGAGCAACGACCGTGCCGGCCGGCAGCCGGACGCTGAAACTCTGGTCGGCCTGGACCGACAGCACGCCAAGGTCCGGCACGATCCGGAGAACCGGCGCCCGGGCATCCAGACCGGCGCTGACGAAGCCGGACAGCCCGCTCCGCCCGCCGGTTCTCTCCCCGTCCCCGGTCAGCGCGGGCATGGCGAAATGGTCGAGGCCGAATTGTCTGGGCTGGCCAAACGCCCGGTAACCGCCGGCATCCTGGACCGGCGCATCCCACGAAGCGATGGACGGCAGGCTGCCCGCACTGGTGCCACCGGCCGTCGTGGCCAGTACGATATTCGGTGTAATCGGTGCCACAACCACGGCCGGCGCCGGGTGGCCGTCCCCGCCCGGCCGCGTCGGCGGCGAGGACGGCATGATCGGCGCCAGGTCCGTGGACGGCGTGCTGACCTGGTAGGCCGGCGCCGTGACCGGCTGCGACAGGGTGTTGCCGGCAAGGTCCGCCGCCGCACCGGACTTGATGACCAGCGACAGGTTGCCGTTGCCCCCCACGTCTCCCAGCTGGACGATAAAGGTGGTCGGGCTGCTGCGGGTAATGCTCAGGATGCTGCCGTGGGCGGTGCCCGAGGTCAGGATGGAGAGATCCGCGCTGGTCAGCATGTCCACCGGTTTGGAAAACGCCACGCTGTAGGCAGCCCGGTTACCGCTGACCGGCTGGGCATCCAGCAAGGTGACTTGCTGCACGGCCGGGGTCACGGTGTCGATGGTCAGGGTGAGCGCGGACGACAGCGCCCCGGTATTGCCGGCGGCATCGGTTCCGGTCGCCCGCACGCTGTGGTCGCCGTCGGCCAGGGCACTGGTCAGCGCATAGCGCCACGCGCCGCTGCCATCCGCCGTCGTCGTGCCGACCTGCACACCGTCCACGTACACCGCCACGGTGCTGCCGGCTTCCGCCGTGCCGACAAGGGTCGGCTGGTTGATACGGGTCACGCCGTCGCTGTGGCTGCTGCCGCTGTCGGTCGCCGTACTCAGTGCAACGCCGGACGGCGCGGATGGCGCGCTGGTGTCGATAGTCACCCGACAGGCAGGGGACAGGCCGCTGCTGACCGCGCCGCTGCTGGTCATGGCCGTGATGTCATGCACGCCGTCGGCCAGGCTGGAGACAAAGCTGTAGTGCCAGACGCCGGCACTATCCGCCACGGTGCCGTCCACCTGCACGCCATCCACATAGATGGTGACCAGACTGTTCGGAATGGCCGTTCCGCTCAGGGTCGGCATGTTGTTGCTGGTCACGCCGTCACTCTGGCTGCGGCCGGTGTCGCTGCCGACCGTCAGTCCGTCTACCGTCGGCACCAGCAGTTGCATCGCGATGACGCGGGTCACCGCTGCGCTGTCCTTGCTGCCGTCATTGACCCCGATGCTGACGGTACGGGACGCGGTGTCCGGCGAGGTCGAGCTGTTGTTGTAGGTCACGGCCTGCAGCGCTGCCTGCCATTGCGCCAGCGTCGCGGTACCGCCGCCGGACGTCAGGGTCAGCACCCCGGTACTGCTGTTGTAGCTGGCGCTGATATTGCCGTAGAGGCTGCTGTTGCCATTGCTGAACGCCAGCAGATCCTGATCGCTGTGGAAATTGCCGGTGATCGCCACCGTGGCACTGGCCAGCGTGCTGCTGTCCCGGTCCGACAGCGTGATGCCGCTGTCGACCACCACCGGCGTCGGCGTACCGCCGACCGGATAACTGCCGCTGCCGGCCGTGGCCGTGGCGATCGGCGTCTGGTCGGT
The DNA here is from genome assembly GCF_003269145.1 of Microvirgula sp. AG722. NCBI lineage: Bacteria > Pseudomonadati > Pseudomonadota > Betaproteobacteria > Neisseriales > Aquaspirillaceae > Microvirgula > Microvirgula sp. AG722. Next base: position 122,798 of record NZ_QLTJ01000008.1, read on the forward strand.
GGCGGCCACCGTTACCGTCCGGCTGACCGCCGCGCTGTCCTTGCTGCCGTCATTGACGGCAAAGCTGATGGTGCGGGTGGCCGTGTTCGGCGTTACCGCGCTGTCGGTGTAGGTCACGGCCCGCAAGGCCGCCTGCCACTGCGCCAGCGTCGCCGTCGCCCCGCTGGAGGTCATCGTCAGCACCCCGGTGCCGCTGTTGTAGCTGGCGACGATATTGCCGAAGGCGATCGCGCTGGTATTGCTGAATGCCAGTATGTCTTCGCCGCTGTGGAAGTTGCCGGTGATCGACACCGTGGCGCTGGCCAGGGTGCTGTTGTCCAGATCCGACACCGTAATGCCGCTGTCCACCACCACCGGGGTGGATGCCGTGTTGTCGCCGGCGGCAAAGGCCGCACTGCCGCCGCTGGTCGTGGTGACCGGGGTCTGGTCGACCGCAGCCACGGTCACGCTGCGGCTGACCACGGCACTGCTCTTGCTGCCGTCGCTGACGCTGAAGCTGATGGTGCGGGTCGCGCTGTTTGGCGTCACCGCGCTGTCGGTGTAGGTCACTGCCCGCAAGGCTGCCTGCCATTGCGCCAGCGTCGCCGTCGCGCCGCTGGAGGTCATCGTCAGCACCCCGGTGCCGCTGTTGTAGCTGGCGACGATATTGCCGAAGGCGATCGCGCTGGTATTGCTGAATGCCAGTATGTCTTCGCCGCTGTGGAAGTTGCCGGTGATCGACACCGTGGCGCTGGCCAGGGTGCTGTTGTCCAGATCCGACACCGTAATGCCGCTGTCCACCACCACCGGGGTGGATA
>NZ_QLTJ01000008.1:123693-156353 GCF_003269145.1 Microvirgula sp. AG722
GGAAGTTGCCGGTGATCGACACCGTGGCGCTGGCCAGGGTGCTGTTGTCCAGATCCGACACCGTAATGCCGCTGTCCACCACCACCGGGGTGGATACCGTATTGTCGCCGGCGGCAAAGGCGGCACTGCCGCCGCTGCCCGTGGCAACCGGGGTCTGGTCGACCGCCGTGACGGTCAGCGCCCGGCTGACCGTCGTGCTGCTGGCACTGCCGTCGTTGACCTGGAAGCTGATGGTGCGGGTGGCCGTGTTCGGCGTCACCGCGCTGTCGGTGTAGGTCACCGCCCGCAGTGCCGCCTGCCATTGCGCCAGCGTCGCCGTCGCGCCGCTGGAAGTCATCGTCAGCACCCCGGTGCCGTTGTTGTAGCTGGCAACGATATTGCCGTAGAGGCTGCTGTTGCCATTGCTGAATGCGAGGATGTCCTCGCCGGCGTGGAAATTGCCAGTGATCGACACCGTGGCGCTGGCCAGCGTACTGCTGGCGGTATCGGTCACGGTCATGCCGCTGTCAACGGCCACCGGGGTGGATGCCATGTTGTCGCCGGCAGTAAAAGCGCTGCTGCCGCCGCTGACGCTCACCACCGGCACGACGCCTACCATGATCGAGGACGCCACGGCCAGGATGGTGGTATCGGCACCACCATTGCCGGTGCCACCGCTGTCCCGGACCGACGTCAGCGTCACCACGCGGCTGCCGCCAATGGCGCTGCTGCTGCTGTCGCGATAGGTTATGCCGTTGACCACGCTGCTGGCCGTGGCACCGGACATGCCGCTGCTGACGAGGGTAACGGTGGCCACGCCCCCCGATACCGATACGGAAATGCTCAGCCCGTTGCCGGCACTGGTCAATGTATTGCCATTGGTCAGCGCCACGCTGCTGCCGTCGATCGTCAGGATTTCGCTGCTGCCATCATGCAGCCCGGAGACGGTCAGCGTCAGCTGGAGCAGGCTCTGGCCAGCCTCAACCGTGCTGAAGCTGGCGCCACTGAAGACCTGCACGGCGGCATCGCCGATGGTAAAGGCCGGATTCCTGCCAGTGGCGGTGGCCGTCGGCGCATCATTGACCGCCGCGATCGACACCACGACATTGCCCGAGCTGCTGGCGCCATGCCCGTCGTTGACGCTGACATTGACCGTACGGCTGGCCGTGCCGGGATCACTGCTGCCATTGTTGAAGGTCAGCGCAGCGACCAGGATGCTGACCCGGGCCGGCGTCGCATTGCTGTTGAAAGTGATGACCAGGTCATGGCCGCTCACCCCGTCGCCGGCGATGACGCCGATGGCGACACCGCCCACAGTCACCACACTGCCCACGCTGGTACCGCTGCTCAGCGCCACCGTGCCACTGGTATCGATGCCCAGCGCATCCTGGCTGTACTGCCCGTTGGCGGTAATGCGCACCGTCACATTGCCACCGTTGAAATCGGGCGAGTCGCTGTCGGTCACGGTCACGGCGCTGCCGGTTTCCAGCTTTACCGCCCCGCCCTTTTCGGTAAAGGTCGGGTTGTCACCGTTCAGATTGCCGATCACCGGGGCAACATTGGCGGCAACCGTGACGTTCCGGGTCACGGTCGTACTGTCGTTGCCCCCGTCATTGACGGTAAAGCTGATGGTACGGGTAGCCGTATTCGGTGACAACGAGGTGTCCTGGTAGGTGACCGCGCGCAGCGCCGCCTGCCATTGCGCCAGGGTGGCGGTCGCCCCGCTGGAGGTCATGGTCAGGATGCCGGTGCTGCTGTTGTAGCTGGCGCTGATGTTGCCGAAGGTGACGCTGTTGCTGTTGCTGAACGCCAGCAGGTCTTCCCCGCTGCGGAAGTTGCCGGTAATCGCCACCGTGGCGCTGGCCTGGGTGGCGCTGTCGGTATCGGTCACGATCATGCCACTGTCGACCGTCACCGCATTGCCGGTGCCGCCACTGTAGGCACTGCTGCCACCACTTGGGGTCAGTACTGGCGCAACGGTCGGTGCACGGAAGTTGGTGGCCGTGACATTGTCGACACCGAAAGCACCGGTAACCTGGTATGAGCCATCCGTCTGGATGCGGAACGAATCGATGCCCTTGAACGCATCATTGCCGGAAACGTTGAAGCTTATCAGTTGCCCGCCGAGATTGGTGTCGGTCAGCATCAGGCTCCATATCGCACCACTGACCGCCACACCATCCCGGTAACCCACCAGCCGGACTACCCCGGAACTGCCGATTGACGGGCCGGCAATGGCCACATCGACCCGCGCCAGATCGAACAGGTAGCCGTTGTTCGCACTGAGCAACATGTAAGCCAATGGCATGCCATCATTGCTGCCCCCACTGATCATGAGGGTCTGCCCGGTCATCGTATCGGCACCGATATAGCAATTGGTTGCAGCCGCCGATTTCAGCAGCACATCCCAGCCCTCCACATTGCTCGCGCTCAGGCCGACGCCGTGCGAACCACCAATGGCGAAATACTGACCGTAGCTCACATTGTCGAAAGTCGTCGTGCCATTCACCGGCTGTGCCAGCAGATAGCTGTAGGCCGGCCGCAGCCCGGCCACATCGATATGGCCGCTGCTGCGCTCCAGCACCCAGTCGCCGCCCAGGCTGCTGGCACCGGTCATGTCGGTGGACGCCGCCACATCGGCCTGGGTATAGCGGGCCAGGCTGTCAACAAAGGTGGCACCGGCCTGGCCGGCCGCGATATTGCAGCCGTACAGCAGGATGTCGCCATCGGCGCTCAATGCCTGGCCGATGGACGACAGCTCCGCCTGATGGCTGGCCATATTGGCACCGTTGAGCGTCTGCGTGCCCAGCAGCAGATTGCCCTCGGTACCGTGCGACAGGATATGGATGGCGCTGTAGCCGCTGTGCGACTGCGCCCACCGGGCGATCTGTGCCAGCCCGTCGCCCCGGCCGTCCAGCATCACCACCTCGGTGCCCGGCGGCATCTGCGACACCAGCGACTGGTAATCGCGCACGCCGGAGTCGATAAACACCACCTGCCGGCCGGAGACGGCTGCGGACTGTTCGGCCACCGGGCGCTCGGCGGCAGCGGGTGTCGCGGGCGCTGCCGCATCGGACCGGGTCGCCGACGTATCGCGTGTCGCATCGACATGGGTATCGGCCACGGCGGCCGTGGCGACGACCGCGCCATCGAACATCAGCCGCGGCTCCAGTGCCAGCATCAGAAGGCCACGTTTGCTGCGGGGCCGGCTTGCCACTGCAGGGGCCGGGTGGTGGGACGGTTTCATATTCATGACGGCCTCTGCTTGCACATCGGGAACACGACATCCGGACCGATTGTCATCGGCCTGAGTGTCGAACATTTTTTGGTAAAGTGGACATCATGAAAATTTCACATGTCCTGCCGGCCTGAGTGGCAGGGGCGCCGCCAGGCCCTTCCCCGACCATGGCATGAATTGCCGCGCCAGGGCGGCATCGGGGGCGGACCCCGCATCCGGTTCTCCGAAAACCGCAGGCGCCTGCCATTCGCTGCTTCACGGCTTTCCGCCGGACCATCCGCCCCCTCAGCGTGGTGCCTCCCCCCGGCGGCACTACTACCTTGGCATAGTGTATATGCAATATTTGCTACGAGGATATAGTCCAAATTTCGTAGATCAGCGTGTTCCGCACTGTTTATATGTCATGATTTTTTCATTTTCGCGGCAAGCAGACTTACGTTATATATATTCTGCCGTTTTCTCAGATTTGCTCAGCCAGCCTCTCGACCCCGATGCCCTTTGCCAGCGAATGCGTCCTGCGCAATGGGGGAAGCGTCACGGTCACGGAGACAGGCGAAGTCCATGCACAGGGCAATACGACCATTAGCGTCGCAACGGGCGCCGGCGGTGTCGAGATCACCGCCCGCCATGACGCCGAAGGCCGCAGTGACTTCATCAACCAGACCGCGTCAGTCAAGGGGCGCATGCCGTTCTGATCGACGGCATGCAGGGTGAGCGCCGACGGTCACCGTGTCTGCGGCTTTTATTTGTCCGAAAAAAAGGCCAGCATCGTGCCGGCCAATACTGACAGGGGAAACTGCCGGTAATCTCAGGTGGCTCTGGCTCCGCCGACAGAAGATACGACTTCCCATTTGCCATTCCTGACCTGATAGAAAGTCACAGCGCCATCGCGGATATCGCCCTGCTTGTCAAAGGCGACCCGGCCGGTCACGCCGTGATAGTCGGTTTTGGCGATCTTGGGCAGGAACACCTTCGGATCGGTCGAGCCGGCGCGTTTCATCGCATCGACCAGCACATGAACCGCGTCGTACTCGTATGGCGAATAAACCTGGACCTCGGTATTGAAACGGGCCTTGTAACGGGTATTGAAATCGGTAAAACCCGGCATCCGGTCGCGTGGTACGCCACAGGCGGACGAATACACCCCGTCGGCCGCATCGCCCGCCAGGCGGATGAACTCCGGTGTTTGCACGCTGTCACCACCCAGCAGGCGGGCATGGATGCCGAGCCGCTTCATCTGCCGCGCCATCGGGCCGGCCTGTGCATCCATCCCGCCGTAGAACACCACGTCAGGCTGCGCAGCCTTGATCGAGGTCAGAATGGCGCCGAAGTCGGTGGCATTGTTGGTGGTGAACTCGCGCTTGACCACGGTGGCCCCCTGGCTCCTGACCGCCTTCTCGAACTCGTCGGCCAGGCCCTGGCCATACGCGGTCCGGTCATCGACGACGGCCACGGTTCTGGCCTTCAGCACGTCGACGGCAAAGCGGCCCAGCGCGATACCCTGCTGGACGTCGTTGGCAATCAGCCGGTAAGTGGTCCTGAATCCCTGACGGGTAAAGTCGGGATTGGTCGCCGACGGCGACAGCTGGGGCAGACCGGCATCGGCATACAGGCGTGACGCCGGCATGGTAGTGCCGGAGTTCAGGTGGCCGATCACGCCGACCACGCCGGCATCGACCAGCCGCTGGGCAACCTGGGCGCCCATTTTCGGGTCGCCCTGGTCATCTTCCGATACCAGCTCGAAACGGACTTTCCGGCCGCCGATTTCCACCCCGGCGGCATTGATGTCGTCGATCGCCAGCCGGGCCCCCTGCTCGACATCCTTGCCCAGATGCGCAATCGGGCCGGTCAGCGGCGAAGCCTGGCCAATGCGAACGACCTCGGTCCCGTCGTTCCCCGCCGCGCCGGCCGCCGGCTGCGCCTGCTTTCCGCACCCGCCAGCAAGCAGCACCGCCGCCACCACGGTCCCCAGTTTCGCCATTTCTCTCATCGTGTTCTCCTTGTTGTCGGTGGGATCCCGCCGTGTGTCCGCCGGCCGGACAGATGTCCGGCCGGCGCCCACGGTCTCGTTGATCCCGGTACTGCTTATCCGGCCGCAGCCGTTTGCATGAAACCGTACAGATCTTTCGGATCGTCCGGGGCCGGCACCAGGTCGATGACCGAGCCGATGTTTCTTTCCCGCGCCAGGTCATGCAGGTAGCGCAGCATGGAAAAATCTTCCAGCGCAAACCCGACCGAGTCGAACACCGTGACCTGCTCCGCGTTTTCGCGTCCGGGCACGGCACCGGTCAGCACCTGCCACAGCTCGACCACCGGGAAATCGACCGGCATCTGCTGGATATCGCCCTCGATCCGCGTCTGCGGCTCGAACTCGACCACGACCCGGGCCCGGGCCAGAATGTCCGGATGCAGTTCGGTCTTGCCCGGGCAGTCGCCCCCCACGGCATTGATGTGCATGCCCGGCTCGATCATGTCGGGAGTCAGGATGGTCGCCAGCGCCTTGTCGGCCGTTGCCGTAGTCACGATGTCGGCGCCGCGAACCGCATCGGCAGTCGATGCCGCCGGTGTCAGGTGCAGGCCGGGCACGCCGGACAGATTGCGGATCAGCTTGGCCGTCGCCGCCGGATCGGTATCGAATACGCGGACCTCGTTGATGCCGAGCAGCGCGCGGAACGCCAGAATCTGGAATTCACTCTGCGCCCCGTTGCCGATCACCGCCATCGTCCGGGCATCGGGCCGGGCCAGCGCCCGGGCCACCAGCGCCGAGGTGGCGGCGGTGCGCAGTGCAGTGGCGATGGTGAATTCGCTGAGCAGCAGCGGAAAGCCGGTATCGACATCGGCCAGCACACCGAAGGCCATCACCGTCAGCAGGTTCTGCGCGGTGTTTTTCGGGTGGCCGTTCACGTACTTGAAGCCATACAGCTGCCGGTCCGCCGCCGGCATCAGCTCGATCACGCCGTCCGGGGAGTGATTGGCCACGCGGGCGGATTTCTGGAACTCGTCCCAGCGTCGGTAATCGGATTCGATATAGTCGACCAGGCCCAGCATGAATGGCTCGACGCCGGTGCTGGCAAGCAGTCGTTTCAGATCGTTGACATCGATGTAGCGGGTCATTTCAGCCTCCTTGGTTCATTCCGGGTGGGGGCGTTCCCGCGGTCAGGACCGGCCTTCGAAACCGCACAGCACATTGACCGCATTGACGCCGATGTCGTCGACCATATACCCGCCCTCCATCACGAACAATGTTGGACAGCCGATCCCGGCAATGGTGGCGCCGATACGCAGAAAGTCTTCGCTTTCCAGCCGGAAATGACTGATCGGATCGCCCTTGAACGTGTCCACCCCCAGCGACACCACCAGCACATCCGGTGCATGGGCTGCCACCCGGCGGCAGGCATCGGCCAGCGCCGCGCCATAACCGTTCCAGTCGGTACCGTGCGCCAGCGGGTAGTTGTGGTTGAAGCCAAGACCGGCACCGGCGCCGGTCTCGTCGCGATGCCCAAGGAAATACGGATACGACTGCTTCGGATCGCCGTGCAGCGAGACAAACAGCACATCGTCGCGTGCATAGAAAATGCTCTGGGTGCCATTGCCATGGTGGAAGTCGATATCAAGCACTGCCACGCGGCGGGCACCGCCATCGAGACCGGCCTGGGCGGCAATGGCCGCATTGTTCAGATAGCAGTAGCCGCCCATGTACTCGGCAGCGGCGTGGTGGCCCGGCGGCCGGCACAGCGCAAAGGCACTGCGCTCGCCGGCCTCCAGCACGGCCATGCCGGTCAGTGCCAGATCGGCGCTGGTACGTACCGCTTCCCAGGTGCCGGCGGTGATCGCCACACCGGCGTCCATGGCATAGAAGCCAAGCTTGCCGTCGATATGTTCCGGCTCGATATCGCTGCGCAGATCGCGGACCGGCCAGATCAGCGGCAGCGCATCGTGTTCGCGCCCCAGTTCGCGCCACTCGCCCCACGCCTGTTCGAGAAAGCGGACATAGCGTTCGCTGTGGACGCGGGCATAGCGGGACGGATCGAAGGCACGCGGCGCAATCACGTCACCCAGGCCGACCGCCTGCACCCGGGCACGAATGGTATCGGCGCGACTGGGCATCTCGAAGCAGGGCTTCAGCACGCCGTCCTTCAGTTCGGTCGCATGGTGAAGCCGGTGGGCGGTGCTGTACACGGTAAGCATGGCGGTCGGGAAAGCAGGTGAATGACGGGAACCAGTATGGGGTGGACCCGCAGGATTTACTTTGCTTTCGCGACCCGTCGGTCGCTACGATAGGAGCAAGACAGACTCACAGGATGGCATAAATGAGCACAAACAGACCCCACCACCAGCTGGATGACACGGATCGGACTATTTTGCGTCTGTTGCAACAGGACGGCACCCTGTCGAATCCGAAGCTGGCCGGCCATCTGTCACTGAGCGTGACGCCATGCTGGCGGCGGCTGAAACGGCTTGAGGACGAGGGCTATATCAGGGACTACCAGGCCAATCTGGACCGGCGCAAACTCGGCTACGACGTACTGGCTTTTGTCAGTCTGGGCTTCGGCGCCCATGGCGACGAAGCGCCTAACCGTTTCGAGGCGGCGATCCACGAGCATCCGGAAGTCCTGTCCTGCCACAAGATCACCGGCAATGCCGACTACCTGTTGCAGGTCGTGGCGGAAAGCCTCGACGCCTACAGCGCCTTCGTCGAAAACGTGCTGCGCAAGATGGATGGCATCCACTCGATCCACTCAAGCCTGGCCCTGCGCGAAATCAAGTCGTCGAGCCGGCTGCCGGTGCCGGAATGATGGCAGCTCATTGCAGAATCAGCTGGCTCAGCAGCGGATGCGGCTGGCGGTCGGCAGCGAACTGCTCCAGCGCTTCGGCCGACATCGGTTTGGCGAACAGGTAGCCCTGGTAGCGCAGGCAACCGCAACCCGCCAGTATCGCCAGCTGGGCCTCGGTCTCGACCCCTTCGGCAACCACCTCAAAGCCGAAGGATGCCGCCAGCGCGGTAATGGCGTGGATGATGGCCAGATTGCCGTTGTCGGCCGGCAGGCTGCGGACGAAGGACTGGTCGATTTTCAGTTCATCCAGCGGCAGCTGCGGCAGATAGGACAGCGACGAATAGCCGGTACCGAAGTCGTCCAGCGCAAAGCGCACGCCGTGCTGCTTGATCTCTTTCATGTGCGAACGGGCCTTGGCCAGATCCCCCACCAGCAGCGACTCGGTCAGCTCCAGCATCAGCATGGAGGCCGGCGCATCATGCCGCGCCAGCCCGTCCAGAATCTGCTGCACGAAGTCGGCCTGGTGCAATTGCACCGCACTGATATTGACCGACACCGACATCCGGTTCAGCTGCGGATGAGAGGCCCAGTGCGCCAGTTGCCGGCATGCGGTATCGAACACCTGACGGTCCATCTGCTGCAGCAGACCCGCCCGCTCCGCCGCCGGCAGGAAGAAGCCGGGCGCCAGCAGGCCGCGCTGCGGGTGCTGCCAGCGCACCAGCGCTTCGGCACCGCGCAGATTGCCCTGGGCATCGATCTGCGGCTGGTAGTACACGATGAACTCGCCATTCTGCAGCCCCAGCCGGATTTCATTTTCCAGCCGCAGCCGGGCGCTGACCTCGTCCTGGATGGCCGGGTCGAAGAAATGCAGTCCGTTCTTGCCGCTCTCCTTGGCCGCCGACAACGCAAGGTCCGCCTTGTGCAGCAGGTCCTGCTCGGGCTCGGCCGCGCCAAACAGGATGATGCCGATGCTGCCGGTGCAGGACTGCAGGCTGTCGCCCAGCCGGTACGGTTCGCGCAGCCCGTCCAGCAGTCGCTGCCCGGCCTGGGCCGCCTGCTCCGCCGCCTCGTCCTGGGCAGCAGGCAATCCTTCCAGCAGCACGGCGAACTCGTCTCCACCCAGCCGGGCCACCATGCCGTACTCCCACATCAGCTCTTCCAGCCGCCTGGCCACCTGCTGCAGGATCTGGTCGCCATGCGGATTGCCGTACAGGTCATTGATATTGCGAAAATCGTCGAGATCGATGCACAGCAGGGCGCCGGACTTGCCGGTTTTCGCGCAATGCGCCTGCACATGCTGCAGCCGGTCGAGCAGGCGCCGCCGGTTCGGCAGATCGGTCAGCGCATCGAAGAACGCCAGTTGCTGGATTTCCGCCTCGGCGGCCTTGCGCGCCGAAATGTCGCGCGTGACCATCACCACCGCCCGCTTGCCATCCAGATCCAGATCCAGCGCCTGCGCCCGGCCTTCGAAGGTCCGGTGCTCGGCACCGATCTTCAGCGTGTATTCGATTTCCTGTGGCTCATTGGTGGCAATAGCCTCACGGACAAAAGCCAGCAACCGGTCAGCCTTCAGCGCCGGCAGCACATCGTGCATGCGCTTGCCCTGCAGCCTGACCGCTTCGTCGTACAGCAGGTGACGCTGCTGGTTGGGCGACACGATCTCCAGATAACGGCCGTCTTCGTCCAGCACCAGCAACAGGTCGGGGATGGCACGGGTAATGGCATGCATCCGGGCTTCACTCTGCGCCAGTTCATGCTGGACGCTGCTGCGCCGCTGCAGATCTTCCAGCAGCAGCCCCAGCATCAGCGTGGTCGCCGGCATGGTGATCGCCATGGTGATAATGGCCAGATCCAGCGGCGTTTCCCGCAGTTCGGGAATCCGCACCAGCAGCAGCAGCGCGCAGGCATGGACCAGAAAGCTGAAGCCGGTCAGCTGCGGAATGCCCTTCCGTATCCAGCCACGAGTCGACGCATGGCGATAGCCCAGGCCAAACACCACGGCGAACAACATGCTTGCCGCACCGAAATAGGCGCCCCCGCCCCCGATCCCGAGCCGATAGGCAATCGCCAGGCCAGCCGCCAGCATCCCCACCAGCGGGCCGCCGAACAGCGCCGCCATGCTCAGGATGGCCAGCCGCGCATCAATGAAAAATCCCGGCGCCAGCACCAGTGGCCCCATCATGTTGACGATGGCCGTGATCCCGAACAGAAAGCCCGAGGTAATCTGCGCGGGCAGGCTCCTGCCATGCCAGTAGCGAACGTTGACCAACTGCAACCCGCACAGCAACAAGATGAGCACTACACTCTGGATGAAGTTCAGGATCATGGCGATGCGCACTTGTATTGTTGTTGTCGGAAGGCCTTCCCGGTATCAGGCAGGTCATGAAACGAAGCACACCCGGGCATGTCCTGCCTGCCCCCCGATGATACGCCTGTCACCGCTCCCCGAAGCCGGTTAATGACGAATGGTTTTGAACTGACGTTCCCGATTCTTTATGATCCGCCGGTCTTTTGATCTCCGCAAACTTGCACTACACAGCGCTGCCATCGCTGCCATCAGCATTCTCTGGCGCATTCCTTGCAGGATAATGGCATTGAATGGATACTGATTCAGGTGTGGTACTGCCGCCATCCCGACATCCAACGAGTGGAGTTTCCGCATGCAGTCGACCAGTCTTGTCCGTTGTGCGCAATCCAGCGCACCCGATCCGGTAGAGGCGGCAAGGGAATTTCATGCCGCCGTGCGCCAGGACGATATGGAACTGGTGCTGTTTTTCTGCTCCAGCGACTACGACCTCGATCTGCTCGCCGCAGAAATGAACCGCCTGTTCCCCGGCGTTCGCGTGATCGGTTGCACGACGGCCGGCGAAATCGGGCCGGCCGGCTATCTGACCCACGGCCTCAGTGGCGTCAGCTTTCCCAAATCCGGCTTTGCGATCGAAGTCGGCTTTATCGACAACGTGCAGTCGTTTGAATTCGAGCAGGGACGTTCGCTGACCTTTTCCGTCATGCAGCGGCTGGAAGCCCGCCCGTCGCTGGGCCCCCATCCCAGCCAGTTTTCCTTCCTGCTGATCGACGGTCTGTCAATGCGCGAAGAGTGGGTTGCCCGTGCTCTGCAGAATGCGCTCGGCAAGATCCCGCTGGTCGGCGGCTCGGCCGGGGATGACCTGAAATTCAGGGAAACGGCGCTGTTCCACAATGGCCGTTTCCACCTCAACGCCGCACTGATGATGCTGGTTTCCACACCGTATGCCGTCACCACCTTCAAGACCCAGCACTTTGTGCCCAGCACCAAGCGCCTGGTCGTGACGTCGGTCGACACGGCCAGGCGGGTGGTCAAGGAAATCAACGGCCGGCCTGCCGCCTCGGAATATGCCCGGCTGACCGGCGTGGAAGCGTCCGAACTGTGCCCGGCCCATTTCGCCGCACACCCGGTTCTGGTCATCATTGATGGTACGGGTTACGTGCGCTCGATCCAGACTGCCAATGCCGATGACACGCTGACCTTCTACTGCGCAATCGACGAGGGGCTGGTGCTGCGGCTGGCGGACCGGCTCGACCTGATCGACAGCCTGACGCAGGCCTTCGACGAACTGGGACAAGATATCGGCTCGCCGCAGCTGGTACTCGGTTGCGACTGCATCCTGCGCAATCTGGAAATCACCCAGCGCGACCTGAAGTCCACCGTCGGCGACATCCTGAACCGGAACCACACCGTCGGTTTCAGCACCTATGGCGAGCAATACCGCGGGGTGCACGTGAACCAGACGTTTACCGGCATCGCCATTGGCAGTCGCAGGGAGGCAGACCATGTATGAAAGTCACGTATTGCCGCGGCCCTGTTCCAGTCAGGAGCTGGAAACCGAAATCGCCCGGCTGAACAAGATCATCCAGGCGCTGATGCGGCGCGTCGAACGCAATATGGGCAGCGACGACTCCGACTTCAGCGTCTTCCAGACCGCGGTCATGCTCGACGATGCCGTGCAGATCCGCACCCGGGAGCTGGAAACGGCCTTGCAGAGCAATGAAAGGATCACCCGCAAGCTCAAGCATACCCAGGGCAAGATGGAGCAGGAAATCCTGGAGAGAAAACAGGTCCAGCAGATGCTGGAGGACGAGCATGGCAAGCAGGCCGCGCTGATCGCCAGGCTGGAGGATGCACAGGTCCAGGTGGTGCAGGCCGAACGGCTGGCATCGATCGGCCAGCTGGCAGCCGGCGTCGCCCACGAGATCAACAATCCGATCGGCTTCGTCAATTCCAACCTGAGCACGCTGAACGGCTATTTCCACAACCTGCTTGAACTGCTGGATGCCTACGTCGCAGCCGAAAGCCATATCCCTGCCGACAGCGAGCTGCGTGCACGCATCGATAACGCCAAGGTCAAGGCCGACTTCGACTACCTGAAGGAAGATGTCGGCGCCCTGATCGCCGAATCGATCGATGGCACGGGGCGCGTGCGCCGCATTGTCCAGGACTTGCGTGATTTTTCCCGGGTCGGCGATGCCGAATGGGAATCGGCCGATATCCATGCCGGCCTCGACAGCACGCTGAACGTGGTCTGGAACGAGATCAAATACAAGGCCGACGTCATCAAGGAATATGGCGATCTGCCGCGCGTGGAATGCCTGCCGTCACAGTTGAACCAGGTTGTCATGAACCTGCTGGTCAATGCCGCCCAGGCCATGCCGGAGCATGGCGAGATTCACCTCCGGACCGGCCGTGAAGGTGAGCGGATCTGGATCCAGGTGGCTGACAACGGTCAGGGCATTCCTGCCGCACTGCTGCCGCGCATTTTCGATCCGTTCTTCACCACCAAACCGGTCGGCGCCGGCACCGGGCTGGGTCTGTCTGTGTCCTATGGCATCGTCCAGAAGCTGGGCGGACAAATCTATGTCGCCAGCACGGAAGGCAAAGGCACTACATTCACTATTTGGTTGCCGATTCATCGTGCACACCCATCCAGCCCGCCGCCGGACGCACCCTGACCACTCAATTCATTCACTGCCAGCCCCGACAGGATTGCCATCTTGACGACTTCACCTGACTCCCTTGCGCCCGGCAATACTGCCCAGGGCTTTACCCTGCTGTTCGTCGACGACGAAGCCAATATCCTGTCCTCACTGCGCCGGCTGTTCCGCCCCCATGGCTACCGGATCCTGACCGCCGACGGCGGCGAGGCCGCGCTGGCCGTGCTGGAAACCGAAAGCGTGGATCTGGTGGTATCGGACATGCGCATGCCGGGCATGAGCGGTGCGGCACTGCTGGCCACGATCCGGCAGCGCTGGCCGGATATCACCCGCATTCTGCTGACCGGTTACGCCGACATGCAGTCGATGATCGAGGCGATCAATGTTGCCGGCATCAGCCGCTATATCGCCAAGCCGTGGGAAGACCAGGACATCCTTCGCATCGTCGAAGATGCGCTGACCATCAAGCTTCTGTCGCGTGAAAAGGCCCGGCTGGATCAGCAGGTGCGCGAGCAGAACGATGCGCTGACCATGCTGAACGCCTCGCTGGAAGACAAGGTCCGCGAACGGACCCTGGCGCTGGAAAAGGCGATGAGCGAGGTAAAGCTTGCGCACGAGCGGCTGAAAAAAGGCTTCGTGACCTCGGTGAAGATGTTCTCGGCGCTGATCGACATGCGCAGTGGCACCCTTGCCGGCCAGTCCCGCAATGTGGCCAACCACGCCCTGCTCATTGCCCGGCAGCTCATGCTGCCGGAAGCCGAAGTTCATGACATCTTCATTGCCGGCCTGCTGCACAGTATCGGCAAGATCGCCTTCCCCGACACGCTGCTGGCCAAACCGATCAGCCTGATGAGCACGGCCGAACTCGAAACCTACAAGCAGTACCCGGTCAACAGCCAGGCCGCACTGATGGCATCCGAGCAGCTGCAGGTCCCGGCCCAGCTGATTCGCAACCAGCATGAGCGCATGGATGGCCTCGGCGTACCGGACCGCCTGAAAGGCGACCAGATTGCCATTGGTTCGCGCATCCTCGGCGTGGCGGCCGATTTCCAGGCGCTGCAGGCCGGCATCGTCACCGGGCAGCGCATGGATGCCCGCGCCGCGCTGAAGCAGCTGGAAGCCAGCCGCGAGTCACGCTATGACGGCGCCGTGCTCGATGCATTGCAGGCCGTGCTCGCCGCCCAGCCTTCCGAGGTGGTAGAGCGCGAACTGTACTCCCGGGATCTGGTACCGGGCATGACGCTGGCGCACGATCTGATCGTCAACGGGGTGATGCTGCTGGCACGGGACTATGTACTCGACGATCGCCTGATCCGTCTGATTCGCCACTTCGAGGAAGGCGCCGGCAGCAAGCTCAATATCTTCGTCAGGGCCTGACGCTTTCAGCGGTCCCCGATGTCCGGCAGGTGCTGGCGCAACACCGCCAGTGCCTGCCGATGCAACTGGGCCACGCGGCCGGCGGAAAGATCAAGGGCAACGGCAATGTCGGCAAACGGCATGCCCCCCAGATAATGCAGGCGAATGACCCGCTGTTGCTGCGGTGTCAGCCGTCCGACGGCAGCCAGCAGCAACGTGCGCCATTGCTGCTGCAGGCAGGCCGCAGGTGGTGCCCGCGCCTCATCGTCCGCCCCGGAGGCCAGATACATGCCGGTCCCTTCCAGCATGTAGGCGATGGCCAGGCCGATGGAACGGGACATCAGTTGCGCAAACGGCCTCTCTGCGTCCGGAATGACCGCGGGTGATTGCAGATACCGCTGCCGGACCCGGTACTGCCGGTCCACCTCGGTCGCCTGCGTGATGGCATTGGCCATTTCGCCGTGGATACGGCGGGTGGCAAAGGTTTTGAAATCCACGCCCCGACCAGGATCGAAACGATCGACCGCTTCCAGCAGGCCGGCCACGCCGCTCTGATAGAAGTCCATGAATGCCAGCGACGGCATGAACTGGCGGGCATAGGCACCAGCGGCCAGAATCCGGACCCAGGGCAGATAGTGTTCAACCAGTCGACGCCGCAGCGTGCTGTCGCCGCTGGCGTAAAATCCGGTCCACAGCGCCACCGGAACATCCGCCCATGACCGGTCGTCCCGCCGGCCAGTCATGCCTTACCAGGTGCTGTCCGACAACAGCACGCGGACCAGCAGTAGCCAGCCATCGATCGAGACAAACATCAGGACCTTGATCGGCAGCGAAATGATCACTGGCGGCACCATCATCATGCCCAGCGACATCAGGATGCCGGCAATGATGATGTCGACCAGCAGAAACGGCAGGAACACGACAAAGCCGATCTGGAAAGCCAGCCTCAGCTCTCCGAGCAGGAAGGCCGGTACCAGATGAACCAGCGCCGGCGATACCGCCGTTGCAGGCAGCGCCTTGCCGGACAGTTCCAGCACCGCGTCCAGATCCTGTTCGCGGGTGCGGGCCAGCATGTAGTCCTTCATGACCTCGCCCGCCCGTCCCAGTGCCTGCGCGGTATCGAGCTGTTGCGCCAGCAATGGCACGGCCACCTCGCGCTCCAGCCGGGCAAAGGTATCTCCCATGGACAGCAGGGTCAGAAAGGCGGCCAGCAGGATCAGCACGCCGTTGGGGGGCGTGTCAGGCATGCCCATCGCATGCCGCAGCATCGACAGGACAATGATGATGCGGGTAAAGCAGGTCATCACCAGCAGCAGCCCGGGAATCAGCACCATCAGTGTCAGCGCGACGGCAATCGCCACCGCGCGCGCACCGTTTTCACCGCCAAGCAGCAGCGGCAATGCCTCGCCGAGGCCGTCCTGCGCATGGCAGGGCAGCGCCTGGCACAGCAGCCAGAGGGGCAGCGATCTTATCCGCATCCGATCTCCGTCACGCCATGCTCGTGTTCGACGATGATCATCTCGCGCGTCCGGTAGCGGACCACGTACAGGGTTGCCTTGCCTGACAGGCGGCAACGGTGGGTAATGGTCAGTTCCTGCCCCGCACCGGCCGGCAAGCGCGGCTGGCGTCGCCTGAACCAGCACACCGCAGCCCCTGCCAGCAGCAGCCCCGACAGAATCAGGTACGGCCCCTGCAGGTCCGGCATCATGCCTGCAGCCGGAACCCGCCCGGCAGACGGCTCACCGAAGCACGACCCGGCCAGGACGGCGCACGGTAGCACCAGCCCGGCCCGCTCAGGGCCGCAGTGACGAGAGGGTTTCAACCTGGACTCCCAGAAAGTCATCCACCACCACCAGCCGTCCGCGGGCGACCACCGTGCCATTGAGCAGCATGTCGACCGATCCGTCCGGCTGGCTGTCCAGCGTCACCACCTCTCCCGCCTTCAACCCGCCCAGCGCGGACAGG
Source organism: Microvirgula sp. AG722 (assembly GCF_003269145.1). NCBI lineage: Bacteria > Pseudomonadati > Pseudomonadota > Betaproteobacteria > Neisseriales > Aquaspirillaceae > Microvirgula > Microvirgula sp. AG722. Next base: position 139,975 of record NZ_QLTJ01000008.1, read on the forward strand.
CTCAGGCGCACCGACCCGACCCGCGCATCCAGATCCACCTTCAGATCCCCCAGCAGCCCCAGCCGGCCGGCCAGCAGCGACTCTCCGCTGCCGGCGTCCGACTCCAGCTCCATCAGTACGGAGCGACGAATGTCCTTGTTCATCTGGCCTCTTGTCGTAATGGTAGAAATTTGACTGCCAACCGGTCGTGCTTGCGGCCCAGCAGCCCCTGCCCGACGACCCCGCCTCCCGCCAGCCGGATGTCGAACGGATCGTCGACCCGGTGATCGAGCCGCAATATGTCGCCCGCACTGGCCATCATCAGTTCCTCGACCGTGAACGAGGCCGAGCGGGCGGTCACTTCCAGCACCACCGGATTCGCCAGCCGGGCCTGGCTCAACAGCAGTGGCGGCAACACGTCGCTTGCCGGCTGCCTGGCCGGCAGATGGCTGGCAACGCAGGCGGCTGGCAACAGCACGTCAAGCGAGTGCCCTGCCCGGTCGATCGTCAACAGCACGGCCCCGGACCGATCCTGACCGTCGGCAATCGCCAGGCGGTCCGGGGTAACGTCCAGTCCACGGCACAGGGCCTGCAGCGCGGCGCCCAGCGTCGCGTCGACCAGCCGGTTGCCTGCAGGCAACGCCGCCGCCGCGCAGCCGAAACACTGCCATGCCAGCCACACACCGGCGGGGTCGTCAGGGGCGTGCAGGGCCCCGGCGTGGCCCTGTCCGGTGAAGGGATGGAACACGGCCGGGCTTTCGCGTTCGCCCCGGCCGACGGCCCGGGCAGCAAGCGCGAATTCACCGGGCATACCTGCCCACGCGTCACCCCACGCCTGCAGCGGCGTTTCCAGCGACCGTTCCAGCAGACGCAACTCGGACCCGGCATACAGCCGATAGTCCTGTACGCCGCTCACCGACGCCCCCGCATTTCCAGTGCCTGCTGCAGCATTTCATTGGCCGCCGCCACCAGCTGCGACGCGGCCTGATAACCGCGCTGGCTGACGATCAGCTCGCTGAATTCGGTCGCCAGCTCGACGTTGGACATTTCCAGCATCCCGCCGGCGATGCGGCCAAACACATCCCCGGCCGGTGCGCCAATACGGGCTGGCGGCGCCCCGGCCGACAGCCAGGCTCCGGCGCCGGCACGCAGCAGCTGCTGTGCGGGGCGCTCGAACCAGGCCAGCGCAAGCTGCCCTCCATCCGCGGTCTGGCCATTCGTGTAATGGGCCTGCACCCGCCCCCGGGCATCAACCGTCATCCGGGTCAGGCTGCCCGGCGGGTAACCGTCCTGCTGTTCCAGTTTCAGCGTCGATGTCGAGCCACCGGACAGGTGAGTGACGCCGGACAAGGTCCCGGGGCGACCAAAGTCGAGGCGAACCCGCGATACGCCGCCGCTGGCGGCCGTCAGCGCAATGGACAGTTCGCCGGAGCCGGCCAGCGGCGAACCGGCGGCATCGAAGCGCAGATCACCACCGCCCGATGCATGACCGGTGGCGCCCTCGCTGATATCCAGCCGCCACTGCCCCGGCGGCATCGCGCCATCCCGCCGGAAATGAAGGGTCAGCTCGCGCCGGGCCCCGGCATGATCATGGACCGGCACCTCGATGCGGTGGCTTGATGCATCGGTCGACAGATTGCCGCTGAAGCGCAGCAGCCCGGTCGGTCTGCCGGCCCGGACACGCAACCCGGCCAGTGACAGGTCGACCAGCCGGCCGTGCGCATCCAGTCCCTGCACCTGTGAACGGTCGGCACGCCGGATCAGCCGCCCGTCACGATCGACATCCAGCTCGCCGGTCCGGAAGTAATGTGACTCGCCGCGCAGCCGCGATACCAGGAAACCGTCCCCCTCCACCGCCACATCAAGCGGGTTGGCAGTCGCCCGCAGCTCGCCCTGACCAAAGTGGCTCTCGACGGCAGCAATCCGGACGCCGCCGCTGACGCCCGTGTCCCGGCGTGACATCAGTTCGGCATAGCCCAGCGTGGTCTTCTTGTAGCCCGGCGAGTTCAGATTGGCGATGTTGTGGCCGATATTCGCCAGCCCGCGCTGAAAACTCCGCAGCCCGCTAAGCCCGGTATGAATCGTGGTCAGCATCGGCGTTACCTCACCACGGCAATCTGTGACAGGGACAGACCGCTCAGCCACTCGCCCTCGACAGTCTTCACCGTCAGCGCGGGGCGGCCGGCGGCGAACGACAGGGTCGTGACCTGCTCGGTCAGCGTGCCCGAGGCCTGCGACACTTCCACCGTCCGGCCAATCAGCCCCAGCGACTGCTGCGCCGACTGGAACGCCAGCAGGGTATCCAGCCTGTCATTGGACTGACGGCTTTGCTCCAGCGCCGAGAACTGCGCCATCTGCGCCATGAACCGGGTGCTGTCCATGGGCTTCATCGGGTCCTGAAAGGTCAGCTGGGTGGAAAGAATGCGCAGGAAATCCGCCTGGGTCAGCCCGCGCACCGGTCCGGCACTGTCGGTCGGCACCAGGCCCAGTCCATCACTTGTCATCAGCAGTTGCTCCATGGTTTTCCGTCACGCCAGCCACGCCACGCGACCCTGAATATCGATATCACCGGGCACGGTTGTCGTGCCCGGCACCCGCTCCAGCCTTACCCCGTTGACCACCACCCCGACCAGTTCGATGCCATCCCGGCGCAGGGCATCACCAAGCGCGTCGGCAACAGCCATGGCGCTGGCGCCATCCAGCCGGCTGTCCCTGACCCAGGCCCGCGCGGCCCCGTCGTGGACAAATACCGTGACCTGGAACGGGCGGAAGACGGAATGAAACCGTCGGGTCGCGCCCCCGCCGCCACAGCGGCCCGCCCCGTCAACCGGCAATGCCCCGCAGCCGTGGGCCCGTGCCGGACATTCGCCAGCGGCGGGCAGCACCAGCGGCCGGCCGCTGGCCGCCGCCCCGCCTGCGGCAACCCCGACCTGCCGGATCGTGCCGGGCGGAAGAGCCCGGTCGGGGGGCCCTGCCGGCAGTTTGCGCAGGCCGGGTCGCTCATCCCCCACCGACAATGCATGCCTCTGGTCTGTACGGGCTTCGGGCAGCAATCCGGCAGCAGTGCGACTGGTCGAGCCAACCGACCGGCAGCGGGTCGCCGCAGCCAGCTCGGCGTCAAAACGCTGTGCCCACTGCCTGCCGGCCAGCCGCGATGACGCCGTGCCGTATCGGCTGACGGGCAAGGGCGGAGGCCGGTCCGGCGTGACATCAATCATCGGCTCCCCCCTTTCCGTCGCCAGATCTCCAGCGCGGCATCATCCTGGCATCGATAGCCGGCGCGGCATTTTCGCCAGTGCGCCTGTGCCAGAAACCGGTCCCGGTGCATCTCGAACCGACGTTGCTGCCGGTGTGCGTCGAAAGCGGCCCCGGAGGCCTCCTCCAGCCGGTCTTCCGCCTCGGCCAGCAGGGACTGGCACTGCCGCCATGCCTGCCAGCGCTCTGTCACAAAGCGCCGGGCCGATGCCTGGATACCCCCCGGCCCGGCCCACGCCGCTTCGCAGTCGCGGATCTCCGCCTGCAGTGCAGCCGACTGCCGCTGCAGAGCCTCCACGCAGGCCCTGGCTTGCGCCAGGGCGACACCCGCCTGCTGACGAGCAACCCGGCAACGGATCAGGCAACCGTCGAACGGATAGCCCGTCAGACTCATGGCCGGTCTCCGCCCAGCGCGACGCCCAGCGCCGCCAGCGCCGTATCCCGGGCGCAGACCTCGCCGGTCGCCTGCTGCAGAAAACGATCCAGGGCCGGCCGGACCCGGATCGCGGCATCCAGCGCCGGCTGACTGCCTTCGCGATAGGCCCCCAGTGCCAGCACATCCTGGTTCAGCGCCAGCAGGCCCAGAGCCTGCCGGCAAGCGCACATCAGCGCCTGCGCGCCGTCATCCACCAGACCGGATGCCAGCCGGCTGACGCTGGCAAGCACGTCAATGGCCGGGTAGTGCCCGCGCTGCGCCAGCTCGCGCGACAGCACGATGTGACCATCGGCAATGCCGCGCACACTGTCCGCAATCGGGTCATCGACATCGTCGCCCTCGACCAGCACCGTAAACAGACCGGTCATCGATCCGCCCCCCGCCCAGGCACCGCAGCGCTCCAGCAGGCACGCCAGCGACGAGAAGACTGACGGCGTATAGCCGCGTGATGTCGCCGGCTCGCCAGTGGCCAGTCCGATTTCGCGCCGGGCCATCGCGTAGCGGGTCAGCGAGTCGACAATCAGCAGCACCGCCTGGCCGCTGTCGCTGAAGAACTCGCCGATGGTCATCGCGGCCAGGGCAGCCGCCTCGCGCACCAGCGCCGGCTCGTCGGCCGTTGCCACCACCATCACCACATTGCGCATGCCGTCCGCACCCGGGCGGTTTTCAACGAACTCGAGCACTTCTCGCCCGCGCTCGCCAATCAATGCAACGACGATCACATCGGCCACGCAATGGCGGGACAGCATGCCGAGCAGCGTGCTCTTGCCGACCCCGCTGCCGGCCATGATCGCCATCCGCTGTCCGTAACCCAGTGTCAGCAGGGTATCGATGGCGCGGACCCGGGTTTCCAGGACGGTGTCGATGCCCCGACGGGCCAGCGGACCGGCAGGCCGGCGGCGTATCGGGCGGCGCTCGCCACCAGCGATATCGCCCTTGCCGTCCAGCGGCTGGCAGAACGCGTCGACCACCCGGCCCAGCAGGGCGGGCCCCAGATCGACCGACAGTGGCCGGTCGCAGGCGGTCACCCGGCTGCCGGCACGCAAGCCACCGGTCTCTCCGTATGGCAGCAACTGCAAGCGGACACCGTCCAGTCCGACCACCTCGGCCGGCAATATCCGCCCCGGCAGGCTGATATGGCAGAGATCGCCGACACCGGCGCAGGCAGGCCCGGTTGCCTCGACCAGCAACCCGACCTGACGAACGACATGACCGACATGTTCGGTCAGACGGGCGGCCGCCACACGTTCGAGCAGAAGCGTCGAGACATCCGTCATGCCGCCCTCCCCGCCAGTGCCATGCCAAGACGAGCGAGCTGGACCGTCCACTGCGCATCGATATCACCGCGCGCGGTGCCAATCACGCATCCTCCCCCGGTCACGCCGGGATCGGCCTGCAGGCCAAGGCGCGGCCGATCGGCCAGCATCGGTTCAAGCGTCCGCTGCAGCGCGTCCAGATCCGCCGGATGCAGGTGAAGCACGCAGTCCTCGTCGCGACCAACCTGCGCCAGCGCCTCGCAAACACTCGCGCGAACAAATTCCGTCGACACCGACAGCGAGCCGACCAGCCTGACCAGTGCCGCCATGACCACGGGTACGGCCAGTGCCTCGACCCGGTCCCATGCCTGCTGCTGTTGCCCGGGCAGCGCGGCCAGCAAGTCCTGCAGCCGCGCCCGCAACGGCGCCCCCTCCCGTTCCCCGTCCAGTTCGCCCTGGAGGAAACCGGCCCGGTAGCCATCATGGAACGCCTGTTGCCGTGCTGTCTCGGCCTGCGCTTCGGTGCGGCGTACCGCCAGTTCGACAGGGTCCGGAACCGGTGGTCCCTCCGGCACGGACCGGTCGTGCAGGGACACGGTATCGTGCACGGAGCCGGCCCGGCGCATGCCGACCACAGCCCCGGTGTCCTGCGCAAGCGGGTAACGGATCAGCTGTCCCATGTCAGCCCCTCCGCCGCCACGGCCACCATGCTTGCCGCCTGCCTTCCGGCGGCGACGCGGCGAGCGGGTGTCGTCCGACCTCGTCCACCAGCGACTGCAGCAGGAAATGCTCGAGGGCCGGCGCCCCCCGGCCGGGCAAGGCAGTCCAGCTTGCAGCCAGCGGGTCGGGGCGGGCCGCTGCCGCAGTCCCGTCCGATGCGCGATACTGCAGCACCTGCTGGCGGAGTCCCGTGCCCAGCACCGCCCCCAGTCGCGGCCACAGCGCTTCCGGCGCCAGGACCAGACGTGCAGCCAGAGCCGGCAGCCTTTGCGCCAGCCAGATCCGCTCCTGTCCCGGCGTGAGCGCGGCATCGACAACCTGCGCCAGCGCCGGCAGGGACTGGTCCTTCAGGCCGCCCAGCACGGCATCCAGCCGCCGCCTCTCGTCAGGCGTAAGTTGCCCGGCCAGCCAGGCGCGGTCTCCGGACGACAAGGCCGAAACGGCCAGCGCAGCCCGCAGTGGTCGTGTCTCCGCGGTCTGATTCATGACGCGGTTTTCCCTTCATCGCCCACTGACAGCCAGCGTCGTACCTGTATCAGCAGGCGCGCGCGTTCATGCTCGCTCAGCGACACCGGAGGCAGACGGTGCCTGGCACGCCGTCGCCATAGCGACACCAGCACGCAGGCCACGACCGGCAGCAGCAAGACCGGCAGCCACAGCGGCGCAGGCGGCGGGATGTCGTGTGGTACCGCCGCCGGCTCATCATGCCCGGCCGGAAGCGCCAGTGCCGCCCCGGCCTGGGTGAAGGCAATGCCATCACCCCGGTCCGTATCCAGCCCGACCGCAAGGCTGATGACGTCGCGCAGACGTGCGAGTCCGTCATCCGGCAGCGCTTCCCGCAGTACCACTCCCACACCGATACGGCGAATGGCCCCACTGCCAAGCACCGTCTGCCGGACTTCGCGTCCGGCAAGGTATTCGGCCTCGATGCTGTCACTCGACCGGGAGGCGCCGGCACTTGCTCCATCCGGCCCGGGGACGGGATTGTCTCCGGCCAGCCGGCGCTCGCGCTTGCGCACCAGCACGCCACGGCCGCCGCCATCGGCGGCCGTGCCCAGGACCGACTCGCGCGTCAGCCGGACAGCGGACGGGTCCAGCGCCACGTCGACAGCGACCGTCGCCCGCTCCGGCCCCAGCGTGGCATCCAGAATTCCGGCCGCCTTTTGCGCCAGATGAGTTTCGATATCCTTTTTCCATTGCAGACGCACATCCTCGGCAGCCACGCCGTCGTCATCACTGGCCCGCAACGACAGCGCCACGCCCCGGTGATCGAGCACGGTGACCGCCGACGGCGACAGGGCCGGAACCGCGGAAGCCACCAGGCGCTGGATGCCTGATACCTGCTCGCGCTGCAGTGCCCTGCCCTCGGCCAGCGTGACCCAGACCGACGCCTTGGCGCCCGGTCCGCGCCGGCGCAGTGCGCTGCTGTCTGCCAGCGCCAGGTGAACGCGGGCACGGCGCACCTCGTCAAAACCCATCACGGTCCGGGCCAGTTCCCCCTGCAAGGCACGCAGGTAATTGATCTTCTGCGAAAACTCGGTCATTCCGTATTCGGTCTGGCTGAACAGCTCCAGCCCGACCGTCCCTTTCAGATCCAGCCCGTCACCCAGCAGCTTCATTCGCATCGGGTACAGCACGTCACGATCCACCAGCACGCTGCGTCCCTGATCCGCAAGCTGGTAAGGCACCTTGCGTTTCTCCAGCGCCTCAACCACTGCCGACGCGTCAGCAGGCTCCAGCTCGGTAAACAGCACCTGAAAGTCGGGGCGGGTCATCCACCAGAACAGCGCGGCAAGCAGTACTGCCCCCCCGGCCACGCAGAGCGCCAGCCGTATCGCACCCCGCCCGTGCAGAGAGAAAAAACCGGTCATCGTCGTCCCCTGTTTTCGTTGCGACGCGATTCCTGTGCGTCAGACCTGCATGCGCATGACTTCCTGATAGGCGTCCAGCAAGCGGTTGCGTACCTGCATCAGCAACTCGAACTGCATGCGCACGGCTTCCATTTCCAGCATGACCCGGTGCAGGTTGCCTCCTTCCCCGCTGGCCATCCGCGACAGCAGGCCGGCGGCCCGATGCTCGGACTGTTCCAGCCGGGCCAGTGCCCGTTCAAATCCGCCTGCCGGCGCCATGCCTTGCCGTACCGCGCCCGGACCGGCCACAGCGGCCCCGCCTGTCACACCCGCGACGGACTCCATCAGCGCCCCCCGATATCCAGCGCCCGGAGCGCCATCGTCCGTGCCGCATTGAATGCGACGACATTGGCTTCGTAGGCGCGGGTCGCCAGTGTCAGCACAAACATTTCATCCAGTGTCCGGATACCCGGATAGGCGACAAATCCATGCTCATCCGCCAGCGGGTGGCCCGGATCGAGAACCCGCCGGGGGCCGCGATCCGCCGATTCGACAACCTGCCCCCGCACCAAACCGTCCGCCATGCCTTGACGCTCAGCCTGCAGCAGCCGCCCGAATGCCAGGCCGTCCGCCCGGGCCACCACCCGCAGTGGCCCGCGCGGCGTGACGCCAGCAGCCAGCGGCACATTGGCCCGGGCAATATTTCGCGCGGCCGTTTCGGCCCTGAGCTGTTCGATCCGCATCCCGCTCTCGCTGATTGCCATTGATTGCCATACCCCCATCAATGTCTCCCGTCCGAAATCGCCAGCTGCAGCATGGCCAGTTGCCGGTTCACCCCCTTCAGCAACGCCTGGTAACGCAGCACGGTGTCGCTGAGCAGCGCCACCTGCCGGTTCAGCCCCCCTTCGCCAGGACCGGCCTTGCGAATCCTGACCACACCATCGCCCCGGTCCGCGCCCTGTGCGCCGCGCAGTGCCTGCTCGAAATCCACCTGCAGCGCCACGTGTCCCGGGGTGTCCCGGTGGGCCAGATTGCGGGCGATCACCTGCTGGCGCAGCGCCAGGCCATCAAGGGCCGTCATCACCACATTCATGTGTTCCTCCCCCGGTCATTGAACGAGCAGCTCGGCATGCAGCGCCCCAGCCGCGCGAATGGCCTGCAGCACGGCGATCACGTCACGGGGGCTGGCCTGGATCCGGTTCAGTGCCATCACCAGGTCGGCGATCGTCGACTTGCCAGGCAGCGTCACGCCGGCGGTCTGTCGTTCGTCGACGGCAATCCGGGTACGGGGCACGATGATGGCGTCCACAGGCCGCTGAAACGGAAAGGCCTCGCCTGTCACCGGTGACACCTGGTAGTCGCTGGAGATGGAGACCTGCAGTTCACCATGCATGACCGTGACCGGAGACAGCATCACGTTGCCACCCGCGACCACCGTACCGGTCCGCTCGTTCACCACCACGCGCGCACGCTCGTCGGGTTCGACCTCGATGCCCTCGATGCGGGACAGCAGGGCCATGACGGCTGCCTGTGCCCGCGCCTCAACCCGGACCTGCACCCGGTTTGCGCCGACAGCGGTCGCCGGATTCCCGCCAATCCCCCGATTGATCGCCGCGGCAATGCGGTTCGAGGTGGTGAAATCCGGCGTGTTCAGCAGCAGGAACACCCCCTCGTCGCTGACGATGCTGGCAGGTACGGCACGCTCGACGATGCCGCCTCCGGCAACACGACCGACCGTGGGGTGATTCTTCTGCACGACATTGCCGTTGCCGTCATAGCGATAGCCCCCGACCGATACCGGCCCCTGCGCCAGCGAGTACACCTGGCCGTCACTGCCCTTCAGCGCCGTCAGCAACAGCGTGCCGCCAACCAGACTGCGTGCGTCACCGATGGCCGTCACCGTCACGTCCATCCGGTTGCCCGGCTCGGTCAGTGGCGGCAACGTGGCTGCCACCATGACGGCTGCGACATTGCGACTGCTGATCTGCCCGCTGGCCAGCCGGACGTCGAACTGATTGAGCAGATTGGCCAGGGTCTGCCGGGTCATCTGGCTGCGCGACGAATCCCCGCTGCCCGCCAGTCCGGTCACCAGTCCGAATCCGATCAGCGGGTTGTCCCGCCAGCCATCGAAACGCGCAAGATCCTTGATGCGCTGCCCCGCCACCGCCCCGCCGCAGGCCAACACCAGCGACAGAACGCAAGTGGTCATGAAACAACGACCGCGCGGCAGCCGGTTCATCGCCCGGCTTCCAGCCGGCCGGCACCGGTCACCCGGGCACGCACGGGGCCGGTACCCTGCAATGGCCGGACAAGTACGCTTTCCCCCGGGCCGGCATCGGCCAGCGCCCGGCCCGGCACGGCAACAGCCACGGCACCGCTGACGGCCTGCAGCCAGACCCGGTCGTGCCGGCGAACCAGAGGCACCGGCATCGTGTCCGCCGTGCCCAGCAGCAGTCCGGCCGGCAGAGTCCGCCTGGCGGCAAGCCCGGCGACGCCGGATAACGGGGGTCGCGAAATGCGCCAGCCAGTCGTATTGACCCGCCATGGTTCGGTATTGGTCTGGCTCAGCGCCTCCCCGCGCGGAATTTCGCGGAGCGTCCGGTATGCCGTCCGCCAGCAGCTCACGGCAAAGACCACGGTCGCGCGGTGATGCAGCGTTTCACCATCCAGCACATCAACCCGAACCGACTGCCGCCGGCGGCTCCCCGGCCCGGTCAGCTGGACCCGCAATTCGTGACCGGCAGGCAGCACACCGCCGGACGTGGCCGGGGAGCGCAGCAGACGGGTACGGTGGTGTTCGCATTGAGAGGTCAACGTGGCGGCCAGGGCCTCTCGCGCAGCATCCGGCAGTGTCGTTCCGGCCCCCGGGGACGGGACGGCCAGGGCCGGTGCGATCGCGCACAGCAGGCCGTGGAGTCGGGGCAACGGTGTACGCACGTCAGCCTCGCCGCAGGTTGTTGCTGATGGCCAGCATGTCATCCGAAGCCTGGATGATCTTTGCATTGGCCTCGAAGGCACGCTGCGCCAGCATCAGGCTGACCAGCTCATCCGCCATGCGCACATTGGCCCCCTCAAGGAACCGCTGTGCCAGCGTGCCCCGCCCATCCTCGCCCGAACGCGCAAACCAGGGTTCGCCGGACAGCGACGTCGCGGCATGCAGGTTCTCGCCCAGCGGACGAAGTGCCTCCATGCCATTGAACAGCGCCAGCTCGATCCGCCCGACCTCGACCGGTGCCACCTCGCCGGCCAGGTGCACCGACACGGTACCGTCCCGTTCAATCCGGAACGCCTCCGCACCGGACGGAACCATGATCGGCGGCTGCAATGGCAGCCCGTTGCCCAGGGCCAGCAGACCGTCCGCATTGACCCGCAGTGATCCGCCCCGGCTGTAGGCAGCGCTGCCATCCGCCTGCAATACCTCGATCAGGCCTGCGCCATCAATGGCCACATCGAATGCTGAATCGGTACTGCGCAGATCGCCCTGGCTGAACACCGTGTCGACCGCACCGACGCGCGTTCCGGACCCGACATGAACGCCCGCAGCCCCCGGCAGGGCATGGGACAGACCACGATCGCGATAGACCAGATCACTGAATGCCACCCGGGCCCGCTTGAACGCCGGGGTGTTCATGTTGGCCAGATTGTTGGCGATGGCTTCCAGCCCCGTCTGCTGGGCAGCCATGCCGGTCGAGCCGATATACAGTGCATCCATCATTGGAAACGCTCCGTTCAGAATTCGCCCAGCGTGCGCAGGGTCCGGTCATGCAGGGCATCCAGCCCGTGCAGCACTTTTTGCAGGGACTCGAAATGCCGGGTCGTCGCGACCAGCGCCACCATTTCGGTGCTGGCATTCACGTTCGACATTTCCAGAAATCCCTGCCGGAACCGCCCTTGTCCCTCATGGCCCACCTCATCCACCCCGCCGTGAAACCGGTACAGCCCATTGCCGACCGCTTCCAGCCGCGTGTCAGGCGCAGGCTGTACCTGCCGGAGCCGCCCGACCCGGCGTTCCCCCTGAAAAAGCGCGCCCGAAGCGTCAATCCGGAATGCGCCCGCCTGCAGCAGCAGTGCCCCTTCTTCCCCGGCGACCGGCAGCCCGGAACCGGCAAAAACCAGCCGTCCCTGGTCGTCGCGCCGCAACATACCGCCCCGACTCAGCAGGGGCTGTCCCTCGACAGCCAGGAAGCCGCGCCCCTCCATCGCCACATCCAGCGGCGAACCGGTCCGGCTCAATGCGCCCTGGCGCCGGTCCGGCTGCAGCAATGGTTCCCCGGGGCCGCCAGCCATGCTGAATACCCGCTTGAAACCGGCGGTCGAGACATTGGCCACGTTGTGCGCAATGGCACCGACCCGATCCATGTCGGCCCGCATGGCCGCCAGCAACACGCTGCCCAACTCATCCATGTCGATCTCCATCAGCACGACACGACAGCAAACGATTTCAGATTCACCCCTGACGGCACCTCGGTCATCGCCAGTACATGCAGGTGGGGAAGCATCCGTTCCGCCAGCCGGCGAACCTGGACCCGGCACTCCGGCGCACACAGCAGCACCGGCATCCGGTTCGACCCCGCCATGCGTTCGGACTGGCCAATCAGTTGCTGGATCAGCCGTTCAGCAAAACGCGGGTCCAGCGAAATCGCCCCAGCCTGCCCGTCCTCCACCTGCCGCAGGCCGTCGTACAGCGTCTGCTCGACCGCGACATCGAGCGTCATGACATTCAGCGTGCCATCCGGATCAAGCAGTCCCTCACAGATCGCATTGCCAAGCCGCTGCCGTACCCTGGCTGTCAGTGCATCCACATCACGGCTGTCCCGCGCCGCATCGGCCAGTACCTCAAGAATCAGCGGCAGCGGCCGAATCGAGACCTTCTCCCGCAGCAGAGACTGCAATACCCGCTGCACGTCTCCTGCTGACAGCACGGTCGGCAGCAGTTCGTTGACCAGCGCCGGCTGTGACTTGCGGACATGCTCCAGCAGCCGTTCGGTTTCTTCACGGGTCAGCAGTTCTGCGGCGTAGCGCCGGACCAGCTCGGTAAAGTGGGTCATGAACACCGTGGCTGCATCCACCACTGTGTAGTTGAGCCCTCTTGCCCGTTCCCGCTGTGCATCGTCGATCCAGAATGCCGGCAGGCGATAGGCCGGATCCGTCGTTGCCTCTCCCTCCAGCGCAGGCCGGTCGCCACCGGGGTGAATGGCCAGCCATTTGCCGACCCTCAGCCGCCCTTCTCCCACCCTGCTGCCACACAGGACGATCCGGTAGCCGGTGCCGGACAGGTTTCTGTCATCGCTGACGCGAACGGCAGGCAGTATCAGCCCCAGATCCAGTGCCAGTTGCCGGCGCAGCAGACCGATGCGCTCCAGCAGCAGCGCGCCGTTCTCGCCCATCAGCGGCACCAGATCCGCCCCCAGCCCGACAGACAGCGTGTCAACCTGCATGGCGTCGTACAGCGCATCGGCCTCCGCCGGCCGGGTCACCGCTGTCTCTGCGGGGACCGGCGCAGTCCCCGTCCGGATGCGCTTCAGGCACAGCGCCAGCCCCAGCAGCGTCAGGGCCAGCAGGCAGGTCAGCGTCCCGGGGAAGCCCGGCAGCCAGGCCAGCAGCAGCAAGGCAACCCCCACCATGATCATGATGTCCGGATAGGCCGAGAACTGGGTCGCCACTTCCCGGCTCAGCCGGTCGTCGGATGACGAACGGGTGATGATGATGCCGGTCCCCACGGCAATCACCAGCGCCGGAACCTGGGTGACGATGCCGTCACCGATGGTCAGCAGGGAATAGGTCTGCAGTGACGCCTGCCATGACAGCCCATGCTGGGCAACGCCGATGGCAAAGCCCCCGACCAGATTGATCAGCATGATGACGATGCCGGCAATGGCATCCCCCTTGACGAACTTGCTTGCCCCGTCCATCGCGCCATAGAAGCCCGCTTCCTGCTCTATCGTCTTGCGCCGGCGCTGCGCGGTCTCCTGATCGATAAAGCCCATGTTCAGGTCCGCATCGATGCTCATCTGCTGACCCGGCATGCTGTCCAGCGTGAAGCGCGCCGCCACTTCGGCCACACGCTGGGCACCACTGGTCACGACCACGTACTGCACGACGACCAGAATCAGGAACACGATGATGCCGATCACATAATTGCCCCCGACCACATAGGCACCGATGGCGGCAATCACGCGGCCAGCCTCGCCATCAGTCAGGATCAGCCGGGTAGCCGCCACATTCAGCGCCAGCCGGAACAGTGTCGCGATCAGCAATACCGAGGGGAAAGTGGAAAACTCGACCGGCTTTCCCACATGGAAGGTCAGCAGCAGCACAAACAGCGCCAGACTCAGGTTGAGCAGCAGCAAGCCATCCAGCAGCCAGGAGGGAATCGGCGCGAACAGCACACACAGGATGCCGACCGTCAGCATGACGATCCACACGTCCGGGCTGTTCCCGAGCAGGCGGACTAGCTTGTCCATCGTTGACGCATGCCCGGGACCGGCACATTGCCGGCCTTGATCCGGAATGCCCATATCAGGGCCTTGGCCACGCCCTCGAAATGCTGGTCCGGAATATCCTGACCCGCCTCGGCATCCTTGTAGAGTTTTTGCGCCAGTACCCGGTTTTCCATGATCGGCACCTGATGATGGTGCGCAATTTCCTTCATCCTTTCCGCCAGCTCACCCTCACCCTTGGCCAGCAGCAATGGCACTGCCATTTCGTCCTTCTTGTAGCGGATGGCCAGTGCCAGATGCTGGGGGTTGACCAGCAGGACATCCGCGTCCTTGACGCGTGAGACGGAACGGATCTTGTTCATGAATAGCAGCCTGATTTCGCGCAACCTGGATTTGATTCGCGGGTCGCCATCTCGCCGTTTGATTTCCTCGCGCAATTCTCTTTTCGACATGCGCAATTTGCTCATGACGGAACGACGGACCCACCCCCAATCGACGATGGCAAATACGAGCATCGCCAGAAACAGGCGTTGCAGCACCAGAATCAGTCCTGCCCCCGCCTCCTTGCCCGCCCTGTCCGCTGCCATGACCGGCAATGGCAGCCAGCCCGGCAGCAACGTCGACAGCGCGTGATACAACACTGCCGAAAAAACCAGAAACCTGACCACCGACTTGCCTGCCTCGAACAACACGCGGCGGTTGAACAAGCGTTTGAAGCCATTAGCGGGGCTCAGCCGACTGAAATCCGGCTTCAGTGGCGCCGCCGTCCATTTCATGCCGACCTGCAACATCCCGGCAGCAAGACTGACGAGCAATAACGCGATCCAGAGCGGCGCCAGTACCAGCACGGCACGCCAGGCGACGGCAGCACTCCATGCGGCAAGTTGCTGCGGCCCGCTGGCTTCAGCCCGACCCGGCAACCACATTTCCCGCCACAGCGCCGCCAGATCCGCATGCAGGAAGGCACCACCCATCACCAGGATCGCAAGCAGCGTCCCGACGGCGGCAGCAGCATAAACATCCGGGCTCCACGCCACCGTGCCCTGCTTGCGCGCCTCACGCCGCTTGTGCGGTGTGGCTTCTTCCGACCGGTCCTGTTCCTGCATCCTTGTGCCTGCGGTTCAGTCATGCGGCCACATCGACCAGTAATGCAGGATGGACGTGAACCAGCGCTCGAAAAAACGCCCCAGTTGCGGCAGCAGCACGGCAAGAAACAACAACCCGGCCGCCACCTTTACGGGAATCGACACCAGAAACGCGTTGAATTGCGGCATCGAGCGAGAAATCAGCGCCATACCCACATCCAGCAAAAACAATCCGATCATGACGGGTGCCGCCAAAGCAACGCCCAGCGCGAAAACCAGCCCGGACTGTTTGACTGCTGCCAGCAGCGATGTCTGAGGCACCGCGCTACCCAGCGGAAAATCCACCAGCAGCACAACAAAAAAACGCAGCAACACATATTGACCGTCGGTGGCATGCAGATACGCTACTGCCAGCAGAGTCAATAACCAGCCACTCAATGCCGTGGACTGTCGTGCAAGTGGATTAAGCACACCCGCCAGACCAAATCCCATTTGTGTATCCATCACTCGCCCGGCAAGGGATAACGCAGCAAACGCCACCTGAATTCCATATGCCAGCAAGCAACCGGACAGCAAGGCCGATCCCGCCTGAAAAACAACCAGCACCATGCCGGAAGGCGCGGATATCCATGGAGAAACCTGGCCGGCCATAAGCCCGGACAAACCGATAACCAGCAAACTTTTTACCGCACCCGGTACAACACCAACACCCAGCAGTGGCGTAAGGAACAAAACCGGTGCCAGTCTGAGCGACAGCAAAAAAACCGTATACAGCCAGGCCAGGCCATCCGGCACGGCTAGGAATGAAACAGCAAGGGAATCTGGCCAATCAGGGTGGTTGCATAGGCAAGCAGTGTTTTCAGCATCCATGGCCCCATCAGCCATATCACGGCGGCAACTGCGATGATTTTCGGCACAAAGGCCAATGATGCATCCTGTATCTGGGTAATGACCTGAACCAGGCTGACGGCAACACCCACTCCAACCGTAGCCAGCAGAACCGGGCCTGCCAGCAATAACGCATGCCACAGCATCTGGGTACCCAGTCGCAAAGCCATTTCGTCGGTCATTCTGTTTGCCTGCCGGTCAGAATCTCAGTTGTCACCATCATCGGCTGTGTGCAAACCAATTTCCATCAGAGGAATCCTATTTTTCAAAAAAATCGTGAATGGGGCGTCTCTGTAATGACCCAGTAAAAACCTGCTCACGCCATAATCAAGGAAACAGACGATGAGCGTGAAGATGGAAGAAGACATCAAACGGTGGACGGCCAGGCGCAAGAGCGCGCTGGTGCTGGATATCATCCAGGGCAAGACCACGGTGGCCGAGGCCAGCCGTGCCTATGATCTGTCTCCCTC
>NZ_QLTJ01000009.1:0-154445 GCF_003269145.1 Microvirgula sp. AG722
ACGGCTGGCTGCCCTGATGATGGATGGCGCTCAGATTGCCGCCGCGGTCATAGTCGTAGGTCCGGGTATAGGCACTCAGGTCGGTGTCATCGATGATGGGGAGCGGCGCAGGCAGTGCCGCAGTCTGCTGCCCGGCCTGTTCCCGGCCGGTGGCCTGCACCAGCTGGTACAGCGCGTCATACTGGTAGCTCCGATTAGCTGAGTGCCTGCAGCGGCTTGCCGGGGCGGGTGGTGTTCAGGGTGCCCAGACGGCGGGTCTGCGGTTCGTAGTCGTAGTCGCTGACCACGCCGTTGCCGGCGACTTCGTGCCGCACCTGGCCGGCGGCGTCGTAGTCGATGCTCTGCAGCAAGGGCAGCCAGTCGTTGCTGCCCGCCCACTGCAGGTCGCGTGCCGCCAGCTGGCCGGCGATGTTCAGGGTCTGCCGGCGGCGGTTGCCGACGGCATCGGTCAACTGCCGCAGCGTACCGAGTGCGTCGTAATGGTAGCGGCTGGTATAGACGGTAGTTTCCAGCGTCTTGCCATCGTCGCCGAGGAACTGGCGCTGTTCGGTCAGCAGCAGGCCGGCCAGCGCGTAGGCGGGTGTGGAGACGCGTCCGGCCGGGTCGTCATGCTGCAGCAGCTGGCCGCGGCGATTGGCGCCGGCGACGACGGCCGTTTCGCCGTAGACCAGCTGTTCGCTGCTGACGCCGTTGTCGCTGACGCTGCTGAGGCGGTGCAGCGGGTCGTGGGCAAAGCGTTGCGAATTGCCGAGGGCATCGCGGTTCCAGACCGAAGCGCCCTCGATATCGAACAGGACCTGGCTGGCGCCGGCATCCTGGCTGGCGGTGGCCAGCGCGCGGCCGGACAGCGAACACAGGTAACGGAAGTTGGCCGACTGGCCGCTGTCGGCCAGTCGGGCATCACTGCTGTCGAGCGGGAAGCCGGTGTGCGAGAAGGTGTGGCGCTCGATACGCTCGTCGGCGGCCTCGTCGTCAGTGCGGTGGTAGCGAATGACGCGAACGGCAAGGAGACGATTGTCGTGGACAGTGACGGTCGGGGTGCCGGCGCAGCGATGGGCCGTCGGCATGTCTGGGAGCGTTGGCATCGCATGCTCCAGTGGCAGGCGCATTGACAGCTCTCAGCATAGAAAGCCCGCCATCACGGCAAGTGACATGCCGACAAACGTGCCTGTCCGCGTCTCAGCGGCGGGCGCCCGCGCGCAGCCGGTCGAAGGCGCTGTCGCCACCCGCCAGCCAGCCGGGGGCAATCGCATTCAATGACGACGGTGCAAAGCCGAGCAGGCCGGACGGAAAACCCTGGCTGCCGACATTGTCGGTGGCCAGCGAACGCACATTGTCGCGCGACATCAGTGGCTGGCCCGGCAGGCACTCCATCAACCCGGCCTGCAGCAGTGCCAGTCCGGTCGGCAGGCCGATGACCGGCCGGGGATGACCGCTCCAGCGGCCGACTTTCTTCACCAGTTCGCGCAGGGTCAGGATATCGGGTCCGACCAGCTCCAGTGTCTTGCCGACCGCGGCATCGCAGGCCAGCGCGGCCACGATGGCCCGGGCGACATCATCGACCCAGACCGGCTGGAAACGGGTATCGGCACCGGCCAGCGGCAGCAGCGGCAGATAGCGCTGCAGGCTGGCGAACAGGTTCAGGAAGTGATCCTCGCGTCCGAACACCACCGACGGCCGGAACAGGGTCCAGTCCAGCCCGGAGTCGCGCACCAGGGCTTCTGCCTGCGCCTTGCTGCGCTGGTAGTCGCTGGCAGCGTCCGGGGCGGCACCGATGGCGCTGATATGGCCATAGCGGCGGACGCCAGCCAGCTGGCAGGCGCGCAGGATCGTGCCGGTCAGGCCGACATGGGCCCGCTCGAAATCCTGGCGACTGCCATGCAGGATGCCGACCAGATTGACCACGGCATCATGGCCGCGCAGCAGGGCAGCCAGCGCATCGGCGTCGCCGATATTGACTTCGGCCAGCTCAAGTTGCGGCAGCGACAGCACCCGCCGCTTCGCCCGTTCGAACTGCCGGGTCGGAATGGTGACCCGCTTGCCGGCGCGGATCAGCCGCTCAGCGAGATAGGTGCCGATAAAACCGCTACCGCCGATCAGGCAGAAGCGTTGCAGTGGGTACATGGTCGTTTCTCCGCAAGGGACAAATCAGTTGCCGTCCGGAGACGGGGACGGGTTGGCGACGGCTGCGCCACCACGCGGCGGAATGACGCCGAGGCGGTCCTTCAGTGCAATCCGGCTATGGCCGAATACCGACGCATAGTGGACGGCGTTGGCCATCACCTTCTGCACGTAATCGCGGGTTTCCGTGAACGGAATGGTTTCCGCATAGATCGCGCCTTCCAGCGGCCGCTCGGCCTGCCAGGCCCGCGCCCGGCCCGGGCCGGCGTTATAGGCGGCCGTGGCCCGCACGGCGTCGCCCAGCGAGGTATACACGTAGTTCAGATACCAGGTGCCGAGCTGGATATTGTGTTCGAT
Source organism: Microvirgula sp. AG722 (assembly GCF_003269145.1). Classification (NCBI taxonomy): domain Bacteria; kingdom Pseudomonadati; phylum Pseudomonadota; class Betaproteobacteria; order Neisseriales; family Aquaspirillaceae; genus Microvirgula; species Microvirgula sp. AG722. The sequence goes on from NZ_QLTJ01000009.1 coordinate 2,479, forward strand.
ATCGTTGACCGAGTAACTGCCCATGCCCGACTTGCTGGCCACCCATTTGGCGGTGGCCGGCATCAATTGCATCAGGCCGGAGGCACCGACGCCGGAGCGGGCCACGTTGACGAAGCGGCTTTCCTGGCGGATCAGGCCATAGATCCAGGCTTCATCCAGCCCCATCTGGCTGGCGTAGCGCCGCGTCACGTCGCGGAACGGCGACAGGTAGCGCAGGCTCCAGTCGTGCTGGCTGCGGGTGCGGTCGGCACTGTAAATGCTCATGTCGTAGAAATTTGCCTGGCGGGCGATTTCGGCAGCGGACAGCAGCCAGGCGTCGTTCTTGTCACGCATGGCCCAGCGCCATTCGCGCTTGGCATCTTCGCGGAATTCCGGACGGGCATAGCTGTTGGCGATATTCAGCAGCGCCAGCGAGCGCTGCACCGCCGGCTGGGCGCGCACCTTGTCGATTTCGCGCGCATCGGGCTTCCAGGCCGACTGCGCCGGCTGCGAACTGCTGCCGAGCTCCTCGCGCGACATCAGCGGGTAGAAACCGTTGCCGGTGTCACTGGCGCGCTGGTAATCGCGGTTCGCGCCCGGCTTGCCCTGGGCGGCCAGGGCGCGGCCGTGCCAGTACAGCCAGCTGGCGTTGTCGGCCAGCGTGGCGGGCATCGACTCGATCACGCTCTGTACCGTCGGCCAGCGGCCTTCGCGCAGCGCCGCACGTGCCCACCATTCCCACTGTTCATTGCTCAGCGACGCCTTGTCGGCGCGCGCGAAGTACGACAGGGCGCCAATGGTGTCCAGCTTGCGGGCCGACGCCAGTCCGATCTGCCCCCACAGCACGCCGACGTCCCGTGCCGGCAGCCGGTCCTGCAGCGAGGCCAGCTGTGCCGCGGCGCCGGTGATGTCCTTGCGCATCTGTTTCTGGATTGCATACAGCCGCAGCGTACGGCCGGCCGGGGTCGACATGTCGGCCAGTTCAGGCCGGGCGATGCCGGCGGCGGTCAGCGGCGTGGCGGTGCCGGCGGTCAGCTCGCGCGCAGCCGTGGTGCGATCGGCTGCCAGCAATGCCTGGGCCCGCAGCCACAGGTCGTCGTCGGTCACCATGCCGCTGCGGGCCACGGTGCGGATCAGGGTTTCGCAGCCGGCGGACTGGGCCCTGCCGATGCGCCAGCGCGTTTTCAGTGCGGTGGCGACGGCCGCCTTGTCGTTGTTGTCGAGAATGCGCTCGGCCAGGGCATAGCATTCGACTTCATCATCGCGTGCCGCTTCCGGCAGTGCCGCATACTCGGCGGCAAAATCCCGCCACAGGCCGGACTTCGCCAGCTGCTTGGCCCACAGCAGGCGCAGCTGTTCACCGAGCGGGCCGTCGCTGTTGCGGTCGATAAAACCATGCACTTCCGTGGGGGAGGCACGGTCCAGCGAGCGGGCCAGCCGCCAGAACTGAGGATAGCCGGCCAGCAGGTCGTTTTGCGCCGCGGCAGCGGCGGCATCCAGCGCCACGCTGTCATTGCGTCGTGCCGCGTCGCGTGCGGACACGATGTCGGCATCACCGGCACAGGCCGGCAGCGAGAAAACGGCGAGGCAGGCGAGGGTGGTCAGTGTCAGTCGGGGAAACGTCATCATGGCTCAACTTGATTCATAAACGGTTTGCAACAGGCGGTCATTTGCGCCAGAACGCCGGGGTAACGATGATCAGCAGGGTGAAAATTTCCAGCCGGCCGAGCAGCATCAGCAGCGAACCCATCCAGATCTGGAAATCGTTCAGCACGCTGAAATTCGACGACGGGCCGACGACGCCCAGCCCGACGCCGGTATTGTTGATGCAGGCAATGACGGCGGTGAAGGCCGACAGGAAATCCAGCCCGCTCATCATGAAGACAAAGGTCGACAGTACCATGCAGGCGATGTAGGCAAAGATGAAACTCAGTATGGACTGCACCACCTGCGGTGGCACCACGCGCTGATTGATCTTGACCGGCACGACGGCCGTCGGGTGCAGCAGACGGATAATGTCGCCCGAGGCCTGGCGGAACAGGATCAGCGCCCGGCCCATCTTGATGCCGCCGCCGGTGGAGCCGGTGCAGACGGCAAAGCAGGACAGCATCAGCATCCACAGCGGCACCGACAGCGGCCAGTTGCCGAAGTCGGCGCTGACGAAGCCGGAACCGGTTGCCACCGACACCAGGTTGAAGCTGACCAGGCGCATGGCGGTGAAATAGTCGTAATTGCTGTGCCAGGCCAGGTAGCCGGACAGGCCGATGATGCTGACGCCCATCACGCCGAGCACGCTGCGGGTTTCGGCATCGTGCAGGAAATGGCGGATCGAACGGTTGCGGAAGGCCAGGAAGTGATTGGCGAAGTTCATGGCGCCGAGCAGCATGAACACGATCATCACCAGCTCGATCGCCAGCGAATCGAAGTAGGCAATGCTGTCGCTGCGCGACGAGAATCCGCCCAGCGACAGCGAAGTGAACGCATGGCACAGCGCATCGAACCAGCTCATGCCGGCCAGACGCAGGCACAGGAAGGCCGCCAGTGTCAGCGCCGCATAGGCCGTCCACAGGTTTTTCGCGGTCTGCATGATGCGCGGTGTCAGCTTGCTGTCCTTCATCGGCCCGGCCATCTCGGCCTTGTACAGCTGCATGCCGCCGACGCCGAGCAGCGGCAGCACCGCGACCGCCAGCACGATGATGCCCATGCCGCCGAGCCAGCTGAGGAAGTGACGCCAGAAATTGATCGACTGCGGCAGGCTGTCGAGATCGGACAGCACCGTGGCGCCGGTGGTGGTCAGTCCGCTCATCGCCTCGAAGAAGGCCTGGGCGACATTCATGTGCGGGTAGTACAGCAGGAACGGCGTGGTGGCCGTCGCGGCAAAGCCGATCCACAGCAGCGATACCAGCACGAAGCCGTCCCGCGGCCTCAGCTCGCGCTCGTAGCGGCGGGTCGCCGCCCACAGGAACAGACCGACGGACAGACCGACGAACATCGAGGCCAGAAAATCGTCGAGGGCGCCATCGTGGTAATAGATCGACACCAGCGACGGGAAGATGAACAGCCCGGAAAACAGCATGACCAGCTTGGACAGCACATGCAGGATGGGCATGAGCTTGTACATCAGAAGAACCCCAGCTTGACTTCGAACAGCTGTTCGACCTTGCGCACCTGGCGGCGACGGGCCACGAAGACGATCAGGTGATCGCCGGATTCGACCACCTGGTCATGGTGGGCCATCATCACCCGCTCATCGCGGACGATGGCACTGATATAGCAGCCCTGCGGCAGATCGACGTCCTGGATCATCCGGCCGACCAGGCGCGAGGTCTTGCGGTCGCCGTGGACGATGGCCTCCAGCGCTTCGACCTTGCCGCGCCGCAGCGGATGCACCGCCTCGATGTCGCCGCGGCGGATATAGGCCAGCAGCGAGCCGATGGTCGACAGGTGAGGGGACAGCACCACGTCAATGCGGTCGCCCTGCAGCAGGTCGGCGTACGACAGCCGGTTGACCAGCGCAATCACCCGCCGGGCCCCCATGCGCTTGGCCAGCAACGCGGACATGATATTGTCCTCGTCGTCGTTGGTCAGCGCGCAGAACATGTCCATCTCGTCGATGTATTCCTGCTCGAGCAACTCCTCGTCGGTGCCCTCGCCATGCAGCACCAGCGTGCTGCCCAGTCGTTCGGTCAGCCACTCACAGCGCTCGCGGCGCTTCTCGATCACCTTGACCTCGAAATCGGTTTCCAGCCGGCTGGCGAGCCGGAAGCCGATATTGCCGCCACCGGCGATCATGACCCGCTTGATCGGCGTTTCGCTGGCACGCAGCGCCCGCAGGATCGCCGGCACGTGCGGTGTCGCCGCGACGAAGAACACCTCGTCGCCGCTGTCCAGTACGGTCTTGCCATCGGGAATGATCAGCCGGTCGCCGCGATAGACAGCGCTGATCCGGCACTCGGCATCGGGAATGTCGTCGGCGATGGTGTCCAGCGTCTTGCCGACCAGCTCGCCGCCGGTATGGGCGCGAACCGCGACCAGCTGTGCGCGACCGTTGGCGAACTCGACCACCTGCAGGGCGCCGGGACAGGTAAACAGCCGGTACAGGTTGTCGGTCACGATCTGTTCCGGGCACAGTGTGGTGTCGACGCCGAACTGTTCCAGCGTATGACCGTCACCATGCTCGACATAGTCGGCGGAGCGGACCCGGGCGATCTTGGTCGGCACATTGAACAGGCTGGAGGCAATCTTGCAGGCGACCAGATTGGTCTCGTCATCGCGGGTCAGCGCCAGCAGCATGTCGCAGTCGGCAGCGCCTGCCGCCTGCAGCACCGACGGATGGGCGGCGTTGCCGACCAGGGTCTGAATGTCCAGCCGGTCCTGCAGCAGTTTCAGTGGCGCCGCGTCCAGATCGATCACGGTAATGTCATTGGCTTCGCTGGCGAGATTCTCGACCACGCTGGCGCCGACCTGCCCACCGCCCAGAACCAGTATTTTCACGTAAGCCCGCCATCCGTTTGCTGTTTGTCGATCAGGGTATTTTACGTGACGGACACGGCGAACCGAACCCCGCCACCACAGCATAGCCAATTACAATCGACACCTTGATGATAATAAATTAGACGCATACTGTGGCTGGCAGGATACTGCATCCCATCGAAGCACCCCAGACAACGTCAACCCAAGGAGATGAACATGACCCAACTGACCCATCGTGAAGGCCAACGCGTACCGAACGTCACTTTCCGTGTTCGTGAAAACAACGAGTGGAAGGATGTCACCACCGATGATCTCTTCAAGGGCAAGACCGTCGTCCTGTTCTCGCTGCCCGGTGCGTTCACGCCGACCTGCTCGTCGACCCACCTGCCGCGCTACAACGAACTGGCCCCGGCCTTCGCCAAAAACGGCGTCGATGCCATCCTGTGTGTATCGGTCAACGACACCTTCGTCATGAATGAATGGGCGAAGGACCAGGAAGCCGGCAACATCGTCATGGTGCCGGACGGCAACGGCGAGTTCACCGACGGCATGGGCATGCTGGTCGACAAGGCCGACCTCGGCTTCGGCAAGCGCAGCTGGCGCTATTCCATGCTGGTCAAGGACGGCGTGGTCGAGAAGATGTTCATCGAGCCGCAGGAACCGGGCGATCCGTTCAAGGTGTCCGACGCCGATACCATGCTGGACTACATCAACCCGAACGCCAAGAAGCCGGATCAGGTCGTGGTGTTCTCCAAGGTCGGTTGCTCGTTCTGCGCCAGAGCCAAGCGCCTGCTGGAAGAGAACGGCTATGTGTACGCCGACGTGCCGCTGGACAACAAGATCCGCGGCAAGGTGCTCGGCGCCGTGTCCGGTGAAATGACCGCGCCGCAGATCTTCATCAACGGCCGCCTGATCGGCAATGCCGAAGCGCTGGAAAAGTTCCTCGCTGCCTGATGCGTGATACCCCGCCTGCGCCGTCCGGCGCGGGCGGGACAGGATGCGGCGTCCTTGCCTGCGTTCGCGACATCCGGCGGCTTCCGCCGGCCGGATGTCTTTCCCGGTTTTCCCCTGATCCTGACCCGAGCCCGAACATGCCAGCGCAGTTCGCTGCCGCCGTGTTGCCATTTTCCGGTTCGCCCCCCTTTTCACGGAGAGCAAAATGCAAGAGATTCGTCCTGATGTCGCCATCATTGGTGCCGGCACTGCCGGCCTCGCTGCCTATCGCGCGGTCAAGGCTGCCGGCAAGACCGCTGTCCTGATCGAGGGCTATGCCCACGGCACTACCTGCGCCCGTGTCGGCTGCATGCCGTCCAAACTGCTGATCGCCGCCGCCGAAGCCGCCCATGAAGCCCGCCATGCCGCCCCGTTCGGCGTGCAGGTGGCCGGCGTGTCAGTGGACGGTCGCGCCGTCATGGAACGGGTACGGCGCGAACGCGACCGTTTTGTCGGCTTTGTTGTGCGCGGTGTCGACGACATTCCGGCCACGGACAAGCTGTCCGGCATTGCCCGCTTCATCGACAACACCACGCTGCAGGTCGGCGACGATATCCGGGTCCGCGCCGGGCGCATCGTGCTGGCCACCGGCTCGTCGCCGGTCGTGCCGCCGCCGTTCCGCGCTGCCGGCGATCGCCTGATCATCAATGACGATGTGTTCTCCTGGGACACGCTGCCGGGTCGGGTTGCCGTATTCGGCCCCGGCGTGATCGGGCTGGAACTCGGTCAGGCGCTGTCGCGGCTGGGGGTCAAGGTGCGCCTGTTCGGCATGAGCGGCAGTGTCGGTCCGCTGTCCGACCCGGCCATCCGCGACCATGTCACCGCGCTGTTCCAGCAGGAGTTCTATCTCGACCCGGCGGCCACGGTCGGCGAGATCCGCCGCGACGGCGACGAGATCGTGATTCCGTATGTGAATCTGGCCGGCGAACAGGTCGAAGAGCGCTTCGACTACCTGCTGGCTGCCACCGGACGGGCGCCGAATGTGCGCGGGCTGGGGCTGGAAAATACCGGCCTGGCGCTGGATGCGCGCGGCGTGCCGCTGTTCGATCCGGCCACGCTGCAATGTGGCGACGCGCCGATTTTCATTGCCGGCGATGCCAACAATGTCCTGCCGCTGCTGCACGAAGCCGCCGACGAGGGGAGGCTGGCCGGCGAAAACGCAGCGGCATGGCCCTCGCTGTCGGCACTGCGCCGTCGCTCGACGATCGCCGTGGTGTTTTCCGATCCGCAACTCGCGATGGTCGGCCAGCGCCATGCCGAACTGGACCCGGAACGGATCGTGGTTGGTGAAGTCGATTTCGCCGATCAGGGCCGCAGCCGGGTCATGCTGAAAAATCGCGGGCTGATGCATGTCTACGCCGATCGTGACAGCGGTCGCTTCCTCGGCGCGGAATGGGCCGGGCCGCGTGCGGAAAACATTGCCCACCTGCTGGCCTGGAGCCATCAGCAGTCGCTGACCATCGAACAGATGCTGGCGATGCCGTTCTACCACCCGGTGGTGGAAGAAGGGCTGCGCACCGCACTGCGCGATGCTGCCGCCAAACTGGCCGCGATCCGCAACTGAGTCCCCCGGGCGGGCCAGGCAGACTCACGCCTGGCCCGCCCGGGCAGTGCATGGACGCCCTGTTCCGGATACGCTAAGGTGCCGGCGAAACTGTTTCCGCCGAGCACCAGAACCCCATGATTCATGAAGTAACGCGGCATGCGTAGGCCGCTGTCCTCGTACCATCCCGTGCTGTACTGGCTGCGCGTGCTGCAGAAAAGAACGTATCGTCGTCTCGGCTGGTGGCTGTCGTCCCGCCGCTATGCGCGTACCCGCACGCCGATGCAGCGACTCGCCTATCGCCATATCAAGCACACGTCAAAGCTGATACGCAAACTCGGTGACAGCGATATCCGCCTGCAGCATAACAAGGTGATCAATCTGCGGCTGGCCAGCGCCGCCATCCACGGCACGACCATCGGCCCGGGCGAGTATTTCTCGTTCTGCCGGCTGGTCGGAAAACCGACCCGAAAGCGGGGTTTTGTCGAGGGCATGGAATTGTCGATGGGCGAGGCGCGCAGCGGGGTCGGGGGCGGGATTTGCCAGCTGAGCAACCTGATCCACTGGATGATCATGCATTCGCCGCTGGTGGTGGTAGAACGCGCCAATCACAGTTTCGACCCGTTTCCCGACGAAGGGCGCATTCTGCCATTCGGTTCCGGCGCCGCCATTTTCTACAATTACGTGGACCTGGTCTTTCACAACCCGACGGCCAGCACGTTTCAACTGGTGTTCAACATGACCGGGGAACAGCTTGAGGGGGAGTTGCTGTGCAACCAGCCCCGCGACAGGAAATACCACGTCTATCAGAAAGCGCACCGCTTTGTTCGCCAGGGCGAAACCGTGTTCCGGCACAATGAAATCTGGCGCGATGTGTACAGCAAGGGTCACGACCCGGTGCTGCTGCATTCCGAACGGCTGTACCGCAATCACGTCGTGGTCAAATACCCTGTCGACTGAAGCCGTCAGCGGCCCTGCCACCAGGACGACAGTGCGGAGAAAAAGACAATGGCGGCCGGCGGCAGCACCAGAATGGACAGCGACACAAAGAGCCCGCCCAGGCGCCGGCCATGCCGCCGGGACTGGTACCCGCCCAGAATCAGGAAATAACAGAGGAAACACAGTGCCGTCGCTGACGGTGCATACAGGTAGGCAAGCAGGGCCGGCCGCGCCCACAGCGCCAGCACGGCGAAGCCGGCATGTCCGATCAGCACCGACAGGAACAGCGCATGCGGGCCATCCGGCCGGGCAGGGGACAGCAGCCAGTTCCATTTTTCCCGCGCCGTATCGCCCTGTGCCCGGCTGATCGACCAGAATACGCCGCTGATGCCGAGCAGCGCGTACGGGTACAGTCCGGGCAGCCAGACGGCGGCCAGTGGCATCGACGGACGCAGCGCCTTGAACAGCAGGGCCAGTACCAGCCAGGCGGCGAGGCTACAGGCAATGGCGATACCGTCGCGGCGCGAAACCATCAGCCATAGCGCATGCAGGTGGACCAGGATGAGCGGCAGCAGTGCCGCAGCCACCAGCAGGCTCATGCCCGGTCGAGTTCGCGCGTCAGGGCCGTGGCGATCAGTTCGGCAATATCGGCCAGCAGCAGGGTTTCCATGTCGGTGGCAAAGCGCTGCTCGTCCTCGCTGGCCAGCACCAGCGCGCCAAACGGTTCACCGTCGGCGGTTTTCAGTACGGCAAGGCCGAACGACTGCCAGACATGGTGGCCGGGCAGCCAGTCCATCGCCTGCTGGCTCAGGTAATGACCGACATAGGGCGCTGCCACGGTGCGCTCCGCCAGCGGCAAGGGCGCCGCGTGCAGGCCGAAAGCTTCTGCCTTCGGATGCCAGAGCCGGATCGCCCAGCCACGCAGCTGGAAATCGTCTTCCAGCGAGCGCCGCACGGCAGCCATGATGTCCTCGACCCGGCGCGCGGCCAGCAGGCCGACCGCCAGCCGGTGCGCCTGGGCGACGATATTGCCATTGCTCTCGCCGTAGGCCATCAGGCGGGCCATGGCCACATTCAGCTGCCGCGCCTGATCCTTCAGCGCCAGCACCTGTCGTTCGATCAGCGGAATGGTATCGCCGCGCGCCGGTGCCGGAATGCGCAATTCCAGCAGGGTTTCGGGGTGACGGTCGAAGAAATCAGGGTTGGCGATCAGCCATTCGGCTACGGCTTGCGGAGTCACAGAGCAATTTCCCCTTGATAGACAGTGACGGCGGGTCCGGTCATCAGCACCGGCGATTGGTCGCCTTGCCAGCGGATGGTCAGGTCCCCGCCCCTGGCATGCACCAGGACCGTGTCATCCAGCAGTCCGCGCCGGATACCGGCCACCACGGCGGCACAGGCGCCGGTACCGCAGGCCAGCGTCTCGCCGGCGCCGCGTTCGAATACCCGCAGGCGGATCTCGCTGCGGGACACAATCTGCATGAAGCCGGCGTTGACCCGGGCGGGGAAACGCGGATGGGCCTCGATCAGCGCGCCGATGGCCGTGACCGGCGCGGTATCGACATCATCGACCACCTGTACCGCATGAGGGTTGCCCATCGACACGACCGTCAGGTCGATGGTGCGCCCGGCCACCTCCAAAGGGTGGATAATGGCGTCTGCCTCGGCCAGAAACGGGATCTGCTCCGGTATGAAACGCGGACTGCCCATGTCGACGCTGACCAGCCCGTCGGCTTCCAGCTTCGGCACGATCACGCCACGCGCCGTCTCGACCCTGATCTCGGCCTTGTCGGTCAGATGCTGGTCGTGAACGAAGCGGGCGAAACAGCGCGCGCCATTGCCGCATTGCTCGACCTCGCTGCCGTCATTATTGAAAATCCGGTAACGGAAATCATGGCCGGCTTCCCGGGCTGGTTCGACCAGCAGCAACTGGTCGAATCCGATGCCGAAGCGACGGTCACCCAGTCGACGGATCTGTTCAGCGGACAGCGAAATGGACTGGCGTACCCCGTCCAGCACGACAAAATCGTTGCCGAGGCCCTGCATCTTGGTAAACGGAATCTTCAATTTGAGCCAACTTTTATTGTAGAATCAACGCATTGAACGCAAGACGGCTTGCGCTTCGCCGCCTCAATATAACAAGAAAGCCATCGCCACAGGCCGGAGGCGGGATGTCATGTCGCGTCACGGTCCTGCAGGAAGTTGCAAGAATAGCAAAGGATGGCAGGGGCTGGCGTTGAATCGCAGCAATATTGCCGGTGAGGATGGTGCCGGTTTCGCATTACCGGATTTCCGTCCGGCGGAAACGCTGAAAATTTTTTTACAAAAGATTGATCACCATTGAAAAATGGCTAATCATGCAAGGGTGTCCACCATTCGGACGAGGGGCACACAACAGCTGTTAACGGCATGCGCTTGAAGACCGCTGTTCAGGCCCCCATCCTTGCGGGGGCGAGACGCCGGATCCGCCTCCCTTCCTCCGGGCCCACCTGCGGTCCGGAATATACTGTCATGCAACGGCTTGCGTAATGAACAGCCCCCGGCAAACACAGCGGGCGCGGTACCCGTTACCGGGATCCGGACGCCATTGAATTGGTGAGAAAGAGAATACACAAATGACAACACACAATGCAAAAGGCAGTGGCATGTCGACCAAGGACATGAAACAGCTTGTGAAAAACATGAATCTGTTTGAATTGTCCAGCCTGGCCGATGTCGTTCAGGAACAGATAGCCTCCCTCAGAAAGCACGAACGGCTTGAAGCCATCAATGCAGTCAAGCAGCTGGCCGCCAAGTTCGACATCGAACTTGAGGCCACATTGAGCAACAAGTCGCACGTTCCGGCCGAACCTGCGCCGTCTTCTTCCGCCCAGGAATCGCCTGCTCCGGCAAACCGTCAGAACAGGACGGGAAAACCGTCCAGAACGGCAGCAAAATCCATTCCCAAGGAATTGCTCGATTTATTCAACAATGAGGAGTGAATCGTACTGCTGTTTCAATTCAGTTTCACTTTTGCGGCGCTGCTTCCGATAATGAACCTGGCGATGCAATTCGTCGCAAGTTCGCTGCAGCACGGTATGATGGCCGCTGTCCAGCACTTGCCTATCGGGGAATCATGTTGAAACTTGAATCGATTGCCATTTCCGTTGAAAACCAGGTTGCCCACCTGAAACTGAACCGCCCTGATCGCGCCAATGCGATGGATGACACGCTGTGGCGTGAGCTTCACCAGGCATTCGACTGGGCAAGTGACGCGCCGGAAGTCCGCGCCGTTGTCCTGTCCGGCAATGGCAAGCATTTCTGCGCCGGCATTGACCTGCAGATGCTGATCGGCCTGCAGCAGCAGATTCAGGATCACTGTGAAGCCCGCAAGCGGGAAAAACTGCTGCTGACCATCGAGCGTCTGCAGCGCGCCGTCAGCAGCATCGAGCATTGTCGCAAGCCGGTCATCGCCGCCATTCATGGCGCCTGCGTCGGCGGCGGGCTGGATATTGCGCTGGCGGCCGACATGCGCCTGGCCGCCGGAGATGCGTTTTTCTCGGTCAAGGAAGTGGATGTCGGCATGGTCGCCGACCTGGGTACACTGCAGCGTCTGGCCGGCAATGTCGGTGAGGGCAGGGCACGGGAACTGGCCATGACCGGCCGCAGGATCGATGCCGCGGAGGCCGGGCGCATCGGCCTGGTCAACAGCTGCCATCCGGACGCCGAAGCCGTGCTGGCCGCCGCCGATGCCCTGGCCTGCGAAATCGCCACCAAGTCGCCGCTGGCCGTGCGTGGCACCAAGCAGGTAATGAACTACAGCCGGGATCACAGCATTGCCGAAGGACTGGCCTTTGTTGCCCACTGGAACGCCGCCATGCTGGTTTCCGACGATATCCAGGTCGCCATCCTGGCGCAGATGAGTAAATCGACACCGAAATTCGCCGACTGAAGCGGCTTATGACCCGGCCGGCCCGTCATCGGGCCGGGAGACCGCCGCGATCGCCCGCCGGATCAGACCCAGCCGCTTGTATTCAATAGAGGGGCGGCTGCCGGAAGAGGCCCCCGCCTGCTCCGGCCGACGGCCTGCTTCGATCGATGCCATCTTGAGGCGAAGCAGGGCGCGCGCGTCCTGGTCGTCATTTCCCGCAAGCAAGCGCTCACGTATCAGTTGTGCTGAATGTGTGTGCTTGATGAAGTCCGCAGGCAGCAAGGCGCTGGGCAGCAGCAGAATGTCCATGCCGCTGAAAATGTCGTCCTTCACCCTGGCACAAGCCAGCTGACCGCTGCGGTGGTCGTGATGAAGCCGGGTGAAACTGGACGCATGCCTGTGCGATTTCAGCGCAAAGGACATGCAGAAAATCAGGCAGTCTCCCCGGCTGCGCTGCACATGGCTGTCGATGACAGCCAGCAGCATGCCGTCATGCCGGTCCGCAAACTGTCCCAGCGCCTGCGAAAAGCGCTGATAAAGCGGATGGGCGCTCGCTGCAGCTGCCGTTTCTATCAGGATGGCGGAGAGGGGCTGACCGGGCTGCGCGTCGATATCGGCAAAGACGTGATGGTAGCCATGGCGCGGCTCCCTGAAAACAAGCCGGAGATGAAAGGGCGGCGCCTTGCCGGCCAGCAGGGCAACCACCTCGTCCATCGAGCCGGCCAGCGACAGGTTCAGGCCGGTTTTCCTGTCGTTCTCGCATCTGGCCACCTCCCGCATGCTTGCCATGTCGCTCAGGGTCACCGCCGTGTCGGGCTGACGCCCGCACTGCACATAACGCTGTGCCAGCCGGAGCGCGCTCGTCAGCCTGTCGGCGGGCAAGGATGATGGCATATCGATATCCGCGGACGACTGGCGGGCAGGGCTGCTGCAGCCGAGTTCCTTGAGCACGATATTGGTGTATTCCACCGCCGCGCCACGCGGATGGCGGGCATCGATGGCATCCGGCACACCAAGCAGACCGCTGATGATTTCCTGCAGGCAACCGCGTGTCCAGCCCAGCGGCTGTTCACCGGAGACTGAGGGATAACTTGCCGCTTCCAGCCGGGCCCTGTCGAGCACGATGACCTGGCGGTGTCCGGCCACGCCGGGATCCTTGCCAGGCGACCCGAGCGCCCAGCGCCGCGCCGGGCAACGCAGATCGCTGTCCCAGGCGTGGTTGAATAGCCGCCGGAATGTCTCGCTGCTGCGGTAGGCCGTCGCCAGCGTTGAGGCGACGTGATGATGGTCCTCTGCCATGTCAGGGGGCGGCAGCGTGGCCTCGGCAAAAAGCTGTCCGGCAATCTCCCCGGGCGGGAAGCGGCAACGCGTGTCTGCCGCCTGCCGGTCATGAATGATCCTGCCAGGCGACGGGTCGCGCAGCTGCATGAGAAGGTCCGGAAATTTCCGCACCAGTTCGCGGTCCCGCACCATGGTGGACGTTGCCCCCGGTCCGGGCAGACCCGGCTGTTGCACGGCTGGCATGGGAGGAAGGACAGGTCTCATGCAGATTCCATTCCAGGTGTGGGCGTGCAATCGGGACAGGGTGAAGTGATAGCAGCGCCATCCGGCAAACGTCTTTCTGTTTTCTGCGCAATCTGTCGGTTTTTCCGGCGACGCATGTCGTTGCATGATGAAGATAACGTAATACGTAAATTACGTTATCTTTAATGCCAATTTTTTACTATTACCTTAATAATAGTAAGTGTTGTGCATGGGAAGCCAGGTGCTGCCGCACCGGCCCCCGCAGCGCGGGTTTTGCAGCCGCTTCCGCCGCCGTCACGTTGCCTGGCTGTCATCGGCCAGTGCATCCATCACCCGCGCCGAATACACCATGGCGGCGCCGGCATTCAGTGCCACGGCCACACCCAGTGCCTCGGCCACTTCCTCGCGGGTGGCGCCCTGCTTGATGGCGGCGTCCGCATGCACGGCAATGCAGCCGTCGCAGCGCGTGGTGACCGCCACGGCCAGGGCGATCAGTTCACGGGTCCTGGCATCCAGATGGCCGGTCTTCTGGCCGGCGCCCGAAAGCGCCTGATAGCCGGACAAGGTATCGGGAGACAGTTTTCCGAGTTCGCCAACCCGGCGCATGAGCTGTTTGCGATAGTCGTTCCAGTTCAACATCATGATTCCTTTCCCTGGGCTCCGGCATGCCGGAGAAGCGTCCAGGATGAACGCCATGCATTGAATATGGCGCAGAAAATCACGATTGCCGACAGATCGGCTGGCCGGCGCTGAATGTGCCGGCCTGGGCCGGGAAGCGCGACACGTCCTTCTGGCCGTGCCGATTTCGCCGGAAATCGAGCGGATGCTCTCCGGCACGCTCCGGGCCACGCCCCTGCCCTGCTCGCCCGCCCGGTCGCGCCGCGTGAATCGGTCCCGGTTTCCCTTCAGCTATCGGGGTGTATTAGCGGTCCTGCGATGCCATCCTGTTTTCCGTGATCCGGAAACCCGGCCTTGCTGTCCAGGGGTAATGGCTTGCGCGCCAGTTCGATAAAGGCGCGCAGATAAGGAATATCCACTTCCGTTTCGCGCACCCCCAGGAAAATCTGTTTGCTGATGCCGCGGGGACCCAGCCGGACCGGCTGCACTTCCATCTTGCCGCTGTATTCCTGCACCAGCCAGCGCGGCAATGCGGCCACGCCACGTCCGCAGGCCACCATCTGCAACATGATGTCGGTGGTTTCAATGACCTTGTGCCGCCTGGGGCTGATGCCCGCCGGCATCAGGAACTGGTTGTAAATATCCAGCCGATTGATTTCCACCGGATAGGTAATCAATACCTCGTCAGCCAGTTGTGCCGGTTCGACATGCGTCGCCCGGGCCAGCGCATGCCTGCGGTTCACCACCAGCACCTGTTCATAGTCGAATACCGGCTCGAAATGCAGTCCAGGCTTGTACAGCGGGTCAGGCGTGACCAGCAGGTCGATTTCGTTGCCGAACAGCGCGCCGATGCCGCCGAACTGGAATTTCTGCTTTACGTCGACGTCGATGTCCGGCCACTGCAGCAGGTAGGGCGACACCACCTTGAGCAGCCATTGATAGCACGGGTGGCATTCCATGCCGATGCGCAGGGTGCCACGTTCGCCATGGGCAAACTGGCGCAGGCGGTCTTCCGCCCGGTCCAGTTGCGGCAGCAGCCGGGTGGCCACTTCCAGCAGGTAGTGCCCGGCCTGGGTCAGGCGCAGGTTGCGCCCTTCGCGCAGCCAGATATCGGTGCCCAGCGATTGCTCGAGCTTTTTCATGGTGTGGCTCAGCGCCGACTGGGTCAGGCACAGCACGCGGGCGGCGGCCGTCAGCGACCCCTGTCGTTCGACTTCGCGCACGATGACCAGATGGGCTCGCTCAAGCATGACTATCCATGAAAAATAGTAATTGATTGTTGAAATAATGCCATTTTACGTCATGGGTAGCCAGTCCCTAAGATGTGTCCATCCCCGTACCGGACACTGAAAAGGCCATCATGGTTACCACGCACAATCTCGGCTTCCCCCGCATCGGCGCCCGACGCGAACTGAAATTCGCACTCGAATCGTACTGGAAGGGCCAGTCCTCGCGCGACGCGCTGACCGCACTCGGCGCAACGCTGCGCCAGCGTCACTGGGAACAGCAATCTGCCCTGGACCTGGTTCCGGTCGGCGATTTCTCCTTCTACGACCAGGTGCTCGACACCAGCTTCATGCTGGGCAATCTGCCGGAACGGGCCCGTCACTTCCATGGCGATGCGCTGGACAATCTCTTCCGGGTCGCACGCGGCCGTTCTGCCCAGGGGGCGGAGGAGCACGCTGCCTGCTGCGCCGGCATTGCCGCCGGGGAAATGACCAAGTGGTTCGATACCAACTACCACTACATCGTCCCGGAATTCACGGCCGATACCACGTTCCGGCTCGACGCTTCCCGGCTGCTGCAACAGCTTGCCGAAGCCCGGGCACAGAATGTCAGGGCCAAGCCGGTGATCATCGGCCCGGTCAGCTATCTGTGGCTGGGCAAGGCCAAGGACGATTCCGACCGGCTGGCCCTGCTGGAACGCCTGCTGCCGGTCTATGCCGAACTGCTGGCACAACTGGCGGCCCAGGGCGTGGAGTGGGTACAGATCGATGAGCCGGTGCTGGTGACCGAGCTGGATGCCGACTGGCAGCAGGCGCTGGGCCATGCCTACCGGCAACTGGCGACCGATCGCATCCGGGTATTGCTGGCCAGTTACTTCGGCTCGCTGCAGGACAATCTGCCGCTGGCCTGCCGCTTGCCGGTGGCCGGCCTGCATGTGGATGCGGTCAATGCCGGTGACGAATTGCCGTCGCTGCTCAAACTGCTGCCGTCGGACAAGGTGCTGTCGCTGGGGGTCATCAACGGCCGCAATATCTGGAAAACCGATCTTGCTGCCGTGCTGGACTGGCTGGAACCGGTCGCGGCGCAGCTCGGTGAACGGTTGTGGATCGCGCCGTCCTGCTCGCTGCTGCATGTGCCGGTCGATCTGGCCAGCGAGCAGAAGCTGGATGCCGATATCCGCTCCTGGCTCGCCTTTGCCCTGCAGAAACTGGACGAACTCGCCGTGCTGGCCACGGCGTTGAACCGGGGGCGCACGGCCGTGGCGGCAGAACTTGCCGAGAACGCTGCAGCCGTTGCAGCACGCCGAACCTCGCCCCGCGTGACCAATCCGGCGGTCAAGGCGGCTGTCAGCCGCATCAGCCCGGCGCTGGGCCAGCGCAAGAGTCCGTACCCGGTCCGCATCCGCAAACAGACCGCCTTGCTGGCGCTGCCGCCCTACCCGACTACCACCATCGGCTCATTCCCGCAGACAGCGGAAATCCGCCAGGTTCGCAGTCAGTACAAGGCCGGGGAACTGGGCGAAGCCGCCTACCGGACGGCAATACAGGCGGAGATTGCCCACTGCATCCGCGAGCAGGAAGCGCTGGGACTGGATGTTCTGGTGCATGGCGAGGCCGAGCGCAATGACATGGTCGAATACTTCGGCGAGCAGCTCGATGGCTATGCGTTCAGCCAGTTCGGCTGGGTGCAGTCCTATGGCTCGCGCTGCGTGAAGCCACCGATCCTGTTTGGCGATATCAGCCGGCCGAAACCGATGACGGTCGAATGGATCCGCTACGCGCAATCGCTGACCGACAAGCCGATGAAGGGCATGCTGACTGGCCCGGTCACGATCCTGAACTGGTCCTTTGTGCGTGACGACCAGCCTCGCTCGGTGTCCTGCCAGCAACTGGCACTGGCCATCCGCGAGGAAGTGCTGGACCTGGAGCGGGCCGGGGTACGCATCATCCAGATCGATGAAGCCGCCCTGCGCGAGGGACTGCCGTTGCGTCGTTCGCAGTGGCAGGCCTACCTGGACTGGGCGGTGGAAGCGTTCCGCATCAGCGCCAACGGCGTGCAGGACGAAACCCAGATCCACACCCACATGTGCTATTCGGAATTCAACGACATCATCGCCGCCATTGCCGGCATGGACGCCGACGTGATCACCATCGAGACTTCACGCTCCGACATGGAACTGCTCGATGTATTCGACGACTTCAAGTATCCGAACGAGATCGGGCCCGGCGTCTATGACATTCACTCGCCGAACATTCCGACCCGGGAGCATATCGTGCAACTGATGCAGAAGGCGGCCGAACGCATCCCGGCCGGGCGCTTGTGGGTGAATCCGGACTGCGGGCTGAAAACCCGTCAGTGGGCGGAAGTCATTCCGGCGCTGACCCAGATGGTGGCAGCGGCCAGAACCTTGCGCGCCACCGTTTGAGACCTGCCGGGCGGGGCGCGTCACGGGTCGATGCGCCTCCCGGTTTTTTTCCTGTCAAGTCCGTCCGGTTGAGCAATTCCAGTTATCCTCTCGCTCGCGGTATTTAATGGTCGAAAGGTAATTCGGTGAAGCTCAATGATCCACGCAAGGTCCTGTCCTGGTTGCAGAGCAGGCCTTCCCAGCAGGCGCTGCGCGAAGCGTTTCCGGAAGAATGGGATGTCGTGGAAAAGGAACTGGCCGATGCCATTACCCGGCGCGACCCGGCCAGCCTGCACCGGTTGCTGAATCCGCCCCCCCTGTCCCAAGTGCCGAAAGCCACGCTCGGCAAACAGGACAAGACCCGGCGCCTGCAACTGGCCATTCGCCAGCGAATGGCTGCGCTGGCCATCGAGCGCTACAGCCTCGCGGTGGCGACCGGCCGCAGCTCGGGCAAGGTCCGCTTCAGTCTGTTCAACGGTCTGCTGGTGCAACGGCTGCTGTTCCGGCGCGGTTTCGAGCGCAAGCCGGCCTCGCTGTTCTGGTTCCGGCTGCTGTGGCCGCTGGTCTGGCAAAAACGTTTCCTGATGCCGCTGGCCGAACGCAAGGGCATCTACTGTTTCTACTCCCGGGCGCTGATCGATCAGTTGCAGCAGTTGATCGGCGATCGCTCCTGCCTGGAGATCGCCGCCGGCGACGGCACCCTGTCCCGCTTTCTGCGCGAACGCGGCGTCCGCATCACGGCGACGGACGATTACAGCTGGCAGGACCGGATCGCATTCCCGGAGTCCGTCGTCCGCCTGCCGGCCCAGGCGGCGCTGCGCCAGTACACACCGAAAGTGGTGCTCTGCTCGTGGCCACCGGCGCGGAATCCGTTCGAAAGCGAGGTATTCCGCACCCCCGGCGTGGAGCTGTATATCGCCATTGTCAGCCAGCACAAATTCGCCAGCGGCAACTGGGCCGAATACGAATCCCAGCGTCACTTCGATCTGGAGCCGCGCCCCGATCTGAGCCGATTGCTGCTGCCCCCGGAGCTGGGGGCCGAGGTTGTGCTGTTCCGGCGCCGTGCCCTGGCCGGGCAAGCTGGCTGAGCCTGCTGCCGGCCATGAGCGTTACGGTCTGCCGGCGTGGCGTCAGGGCACGTCGACGCGTGCCGATTGCGGCGTCGCCCATTCCATCCGTGGCGTGACGGCAAACAGGTTGGCCGCCAGCGTCCAGCCGGCTCCCCCATGGGTCACCGCGACCACGGCGACGGTATTCACATCGATCTGTGCCGTCACGGTGCCCCCGTTGCCGGACAGCTGCGTGACGTAGGCGGGGCGCGTCCAGTCCTGGTTGTCAGCAACGCTGGCGGCAATGGCAAAGCGTTGCCGGACCACCTCGTTCGGGTCATGGCTGTTGTTGTAGAACGTGGTGAACCGGGCGTCTGCCGTGGCCGGCGTCTGCAAGGTGCCGTTGGCCAGAATCTGTACATTGTGCTGAACATATATGTGGGTGTCGGTCACGATCACATAAGCCGAGCAGCTGTTCAGACCGGGAACGAACAACCGGTTGCCTGGCAGGCGTGGTGCGCGAACCTGATTGCTGACGACATTGTTGGCCTGGACCGGGTCCGCCGCCGTGCGGATCCAGGGGGAAAGATCGGCATACTGCGTACCGGTATCGACACAGAAAAAAACCGCCATGCTCAAACTCCGTCATTGAAGTGCTGATGTCATAGCATTCAATGGGCCGATTTTCAATGCATACGGCATTAAATGGCTGCAATAAGACCCAATAGCTACCGCAAAGAATGGCGTTATTTGCGTCAATTTACAGAAATTTGACGTTTTTCCATGCTGCTTCATGAATTCCCACCATCGGCGCCCGCATTGCGATAGACAGGCAGGTCGCAAGCGGAGTATCTTGCGCCGGTCTTTTTCAGATGGAGTCCATCCGTGGACAGTTGCTCCAGTTGTCGATCGGGTATCGACCGCTAACGGCAAGGACATCGCAGGCTTTTCCTGCCGCTGCCCTTGCCGACCAGGCGGGTAGTGGCATCAGCGGGACCGTTCGGTCCGGCTCATCCCCTATTCCATACATCACCTGACTCATGACGTCGCCATCAGGCGAGGATCTGTCGCGTTCTGCTGCATGCAGAACGGCGATGGCGCCTTGTTGCCGCCTGCTGGCCGTCGGGGTCGACCCCGCGATGGCCGGGCCGCATCCGCGCGTGCCCGGCGGAGGGAAAGCATGCGTTTTGAAATCATGAAAAAGGGTCTGTTGACCTTTCTGCAAAAGGGCCTGAGTGCGCGTCAGTTTCGCCGCCAGGCCATTCTCGACCTGCTGCGCGGTGCGGCGGCTGGCAAGGAAATGCCACACCGGCTCACCGGGCGCCTGGAAGCGCTGGCGCGGCTGGTGCCCAGCGCGGTCGTCACGCGACTTGGCTCGCACGCTGACGGACTGACCGAGGCGGAAGCCGCCGGCAAGCGCGAGCTGACCGGGCTGAATGAAGTCGGGCACGAAAAGCCGATGCGCTGGTTCACGCACCTGTGGCTGTGTTACCGCAACCCGTTCAATGTGCTGCTGACACTGCTGGCCGCCATCTCGTGGCTGACTGACGACATGAAGGCCACTGTCGTCATCGGTTCCATGGTGGTGATCTCTACCCTGCTCCGTTTCGTGCAGGAAAAGCGCTCGAACTCGGCAGCGGACAAGCTGAAGGAAATGGTCAGCAACACGGCCACCGTGCTGCGCCGCGATGTGGCACAGGAAATCGCACAGGAAGCACGGCAGTACTTCGGCGTCCAGTTGCACCCGCAGGCGGCACGCCGGGTCGAGGTACCCATCCGGCTGCTGGTTCCCGGTGACATTGTCCTGCTGTCGGCGGGCGACATGATTCCGGCCGACGTGCGGCTGCTGGCGGCCAAGGACCTGTTTGTCGCCCAGGCCGCGCTGACTGGCGAATCGCTGCCGGTGGAAAAATTCTGCGAGGCCGGCCCCTGCCCTGACGGCAATCCGCTGGAACTCGGCAATCTGTGCTTCATGGGCACCAATGTGGTCAGCGGCACCGCCACGGCGATCGTCATCGCCACCGGCAGCGACACCTGCTTTGGTGCCCTGGCCGAACGGGTGACGACGCAGGACCGCACGCCGACCCAGTTCCAGGCCGGGGTGAACAAGGTCAGCTGGCTGCTGATCCGCTTCATGTTCGTCATGACGCCGCTGGTGCTGTTCATCAACGGTTTCACCAGGGGCGACTGGGTCGAGGCGGCGCTGTTCGCGCTGTCGATCGCGGTTGGCCTGACCCCGGAAATGCTGCCGATGATCGTGACCTCGACCCTGGCCAAGGGAGCGGTCATCCTCAGCCGCAAGAAGGTGATCGTGAAGCGGCTGGATGCGATCCAGAACTTCGGCGCGATGGATGTCCTGTGCACCGACAAGACCGGCACTCTGACCCGTGACCGGATTGTGCTGGAACGGCATACCGATGCCTTCGGCGCCGTCTCGGACGAAGTGCTGGACATGGCCTACCTGAACAGCTGCTACCAGACCGGGCTGAAAAACCTGCTCGACGTGGCGGTGCTGGAACATGCGGACCTGCATCAGAAACTGGATGCCGCCGGCAATTTCCGCAAGGTCGACGAGATTCCTTTCGATTTCAGCCGCCGGCGGATGTCGGTCGTCGTGAGCGAGCACGACGATCGCCACCTGCTGATCTGCAAGGGCGCGCTGGAAGAAGTGCTGTCGGCCTGCAGCCATGTGCGGCACGGCGAGACGACCGGAGTGCTGGACCAGGCGCTGCTGGCACGCATCCGTGCCGTGACCGCCGGGCTGAATCAGGAAGGGCTGCGCGTGGTTGCCGTTGCGACCCGGGCGCTGCCCGCAGCCCGCGACACGTATGGGGTGGCCGATGAGTCGGGACTGACGCTGGTCGGCTATATCGCCTTCCTCGATCCGGCGAAGGAGTCGACCGCGCCGGCGCTGGCGGCGCTGAAGGCCAATGGCATCGAGGTCAAGGTGCTGACCGGCGACAACGAACGGGTGACGCTGAAGGTGTGCCGCGATGTCGGGCTGGCCATCAGGGGGGTACTGGTCGGCACCGATATCGACGCGATGAGCGATGCCCGGCTGGCCGTCGCGGCGGAAAACGCGACCGTGTTCGCCAGACTGTCCCCGATGCAGAAAGAGCGGCTGGTGCGCGTGCTGCGCGGCAATGGCCATGTGGTCGGCTTCATGGGCGACGGCATCAATGACGCCCCGGCGCTGCGTGCGGCCGACATCGGCATTTCGGTCGACTCGGCCGTCGACATCGCCAGGGAAGCGGCCGATATCATCCTGCTGGAAAAGAGCCTGATGGTGCTCGACCAGGGCGTGATCGAGGGGCGCAAGACCTTCGCCAACATGCTGAAGTACATCAAGATGACCGCCAGCTCGAACTTCGGCAATGTGTTCTCGGTGTTGGTGGCCAGTGCATTCATCCCGTTCCTGCCGATGCTGCCGTTGCATCTGCTGGTGCAGAACCTGCTGTACGACGTGTCCCAGGTCGCCATCCCGTTCGACAACGTCGATGAAGACGCGCTGCGCCAGCCGCAAAAATGGAATCCGGACGAACTGGGGCGCTTCATGCTGTTCTTTGGCCCGATCAGCTCGGTGTTCGATATCAGCACTTATGCGCTGATGTGGTTCGTGTTCGGCGCGAACACGGCGGCGCACCAGACGCTGTTCCAGTCCGGCTGGTTTGTCGAAGGGCTGCTGTCGCAGACACTGATCGTGCACATGATCCGCACCCGCAAGCTGCCATTCATCCAGAGCCGTGCCGCCTGGCCGCTGCTGGCGATGACGGCGGTGATCATCAGCATCGGCATTTTCCTGCCGATGGGACCGCTGGCTGGCTACTTCAAGCTGCAGGCGCTGCCGCTGAGCTACTTCCCGTGGCTGATCGCCACCCTGCTGGCCTATATGGCGCTGACCCAGGCCATGAAGGGGTTTTACGCCCGCCGCTACGGCTGGCAGTAAGCGGGTTTCACTGCAATGAAAAATGGCGCGAGTGCTGCACTCGCGCCATTTTTTGCAGGCCCGTGCCTATGCCACGGCCAGCGTTTTCACGCAGGTAAAGCGGCTGATCAGCAGCTTGTCGGCATGCGGTTTCAGCGTGCGTACCACCAGGCAGGTGAACAGCGGTTCGCACAGCACCAGCGGCAGGTAGGACACGGCGAACAGCGCCCAGTTGTACAGCGGGGTCGGTTCTTCGCCGAAGGCCAGCCAGAAGCCGACCATGGCGACCACGCCGCTGTAGTACAACGCGTCGAACTTGACCACTTCAGCCCAGCGGATGCGGCGGCGTTCGTCCTCGGCGAAGAAGTGGCGGCCCAGCAGACCGTGTGCAGCCACCAGCGGCAGCATCAGCGACAGCGAGTTGACGCCGAGATGGACCAGATCCTGCGGCTCGAACAGCAGTCCCTGCAGCAGCAGGCCAATGGCGAAGCCGAACAGGGTGGGGATAAAGCCAAAGATGAAGTACACCGCCGATGCGCCGACGAAATGGAGTTCCGACGCGCCGACCGGCAGGTGGAAGATTTCCATGAAGACCGAGAAGAACACGGCAGCCAGCAGCGTCTTGACCAGGTTGTCGGGCCGGGTGAACAGTCTGGGTGAAAAGGCGGCCAGCGCGCCGACGGCGGCGACGTTGGCGTACAGCACTTTGGCGGCATTGAGAATGCCGGGTTCGATATGCATCGTTCTCCCTCCGAGGAGATGCGGGTGAGGAATACGCCGGGGATCGGCATGTCTCGTGGCAGGTCTCCTGGCTCGCGGGTCGACATCCCGGTGCGCCTTCCCGGCCTTTCAGGCCAGTGACTTCATGCACGAGACTCACCGCTCACAGTTGCGGGGGCAGCGCGGTATCCGCCCGAAGGCTTGCCGACTTCCCTGTTTCCTCCGCCCACTTCGGCGGAACCACTAAGCGCGCATAGCTTAAGGGGTTTCCAGAACAGATGCATCTTTCTGCTGATGACGGGAACGGACAGGCTCACAGGCCGGGCTGCGCTGCTGCAGATCGGTGCAGGCACGGATCTCCGCCTCGATATGTATCAGCTCCTGGTCGAGCCTTTCGAGTCTCGCGATCTCCTGCCGCAGGCTGGCGCGTTTCTGCGCCAGCAGCGCCGCCAGCCGGTCCCAGTCCGGCTCGCCATCCCCGTTCAGTACCGGCGCCAGTTCGGCCAGCCGCAAGCCGAGGGCCAGCGCCTGGCGGATCATCTGCACCAGCGCCACGCTCTCGTCACGATAGACGCGGTAACTTCCCTGGCGCTGCACCTGCCCCAGCAGGCCCAGCGACTCGTACAGCCGGATGGCGCGCGCCGAGGCACCGCTCCGTTTCGCCAGTTCCCCGATATACATGGTTCCTCCCGCGCATGACCGCTGACTGGATAACGCGTTCAGAGCCGTCTGGCAAGCAGGCGGGCCCGTTCCAGCCAGGCCTCAAGGCGGGCGGGCGTAGCGCCGAGGACCGGCCCCAGCCGCTCTACCCGCACTGGCCGGATGCCGCAGAAGCGCAGCGTAGTGTCCTTCATCTGCCGGATCGCCGGGTCGCGGTAGACCCAGCGGAAATACCACGGCGGCGTATCCATCGTCGCCAGCAGCAGTGCCGAACGGCCGCTCAGCAGCCGGGCGGGAAACGCCTTGCCGGGCCGGTAGCGAAAGGCAAAACCGGGCAGGAACACCCGGTCCAGAAACCCCTTCAGCAGCGCCGGCACCCCGCCCCACCAGACCGGAAAGACAAAGGTCAGGTGCTCGGCCCAGTGGATCGCCTCGGTCGCCGCCTGCAACCCGGGTTCCAGCGGCTGGACCCGGCGGTAGCCATCATGCAGAACCGGATCGAACACCAGTTGGCCCAGCCGCAGCACCCTGACCTCGTGCCCGGCCTGCCGTGCAGCCTCGGCATGGGCATCGGCCAGCGCAGCGTTGAAGCTGTCACTGGCCGGATGGCCGAGAATCACCAGAACGCGTTTGCCGCTCATGCCGCCCCACTCTTGTCTGTCCGAAAGCATGCAGTGTGAACCCTGCCCCGTGGGACAGGGTCAAGGGCTTTCCATTCCGGGCCTGGCCATGACTGCTAGAATTGATAATTGTCGTTCATTTATCAAAAAATTTTTGACATGTATGCGATCAACGACCTGCGGCTGTTCATCCGCACCGCCGAGCTGGAAAACCTGTCTGCGGCGGCGCGCGAGCTGGGCTGCACCGCCGCCGCTGCCAGCGCGGCCGTACTGCGGCTGGAGAAACGGCTTGGCGTACGGCTGTTCGCCCGCTCGACCCGGCGCATGCGCTTGACCGAGGAAGGCCGGATCTTTCTGCCATCGGCCCGGGCCGCACTGGCGGCACTGGCCGATGGCGAGGCAGCGCTGGCGGCGCAACGCCAGCAGCTTGCCGGGCCGATCCGGCTGGCGCTGCCGTCCGATCTCGGCCGCCACCTGCTGCGACCGTGGCTGGACCCGTTTCTGGAGCAACATCCGGGCATTACCCTGACACTGAGCGTCGGCGATGCGCTGACCGATCTGGTCCG
This sequence comes from Microvirgula sp. AG722, assembly GCF_003269145.1. NCBI lineage: Bacteria > Pseudomonadati > Pseudomonadota > Betaproteobacteria > Neisseriales > Aquaspirillaceae > Microvirgula > Microvirgula sp. AG722. The sequence continues at coordinate 27,629 of NZ_QLTJ01000009.1, forward strand.
CAGCAATATCGATCTGGCGCTGCGTTACGGCCAGCTCGATGATTCGCCGCTGGTCCGGCGTCAGCTGGCGCTGACCCGCCGGGTCGCGGTCGCCGCACCGGCCTATCTCGATCGTCATGGCACGCCGCAGACCCCGGACGATCTGCACCGCCATGCGCTGCTGCCGCTGTTGCACGATGGCCAGCTGCGTGGCCCGTGGCGTTTCTGTGCCGGGGACGAGGTCCGCGAAATTCATGCCGAAGGCCGGCGCAGCAGCGACGACGGTGCGCTGATCCGCGACTGGGCACTGGCCGGGCACGGCATCGCGTTCAAGAGCTGGCACGACGTGGCCGCGGATGTGACCGCCGGGCGCCTGCGCCTGCTGCTGCCGGACTGGAGCCGGGAAACCGTGCCGTTGCAGCTGGTGTTCCTGCAGAACCGCTATCCGGTCCATCGCCAGCGCCAGTTGATCGAGTACCTGCAGGCGCGCTTCACCGCCTTCGATGCCGACTGGCCGTTTCCGGCCGGCTGAACGGCATTGCCACGCTTGCGGGCGCGGGCAGGAGGATGAGAAGCTGTCCCGGTATGGTTGACCAGACAGGAGGCTGTCATGCCCGAAACGCGATACATGCTGCTGACCGGCGCCAGCCGCGGCATTGGCCATGCGACCGTCAAGCTGTTCCAGGCGCACGGCTGGCATATCCTGACTGTGTCGCGCCAGCCGTTTTCCGAAGCCTGCCGCTGGCCCAGTGCCCGGGCTTCGCATGTGCAGGCCGATCTGGCTGATCTGGACGGCATCGATGCACTGGTGGCTGAGGTCCGCTCGCGATTGCCGAATGGCCAGCTGCATGCCCTGGTCAACAATGCCGGCATTTCACCCAAGGGCGACAACGGCGCCCGCCTCGGCGTGCTGGCATCGGATGCGCAGACCTGGACCCGGGTGCTGAACGTGAACCTGCTGTCCACCGCCCTGCTCGGCCGCGCGCTGTTCCCGGAGCTGGTGGCCGGCCAGGGCGCCATCGTCAATGTCACCTCGATTGCCGGTTCGCGCGTCCACCCGTTTGCCGGCGTCGCCTACGCCGCTTCCAAGGCCGCGCTGGCGGCACTGACCCGCGAGATGGCGCACGAGTTCGGCCCGCATGGCGTGCGCGTCAATGCCATCGCCCCCGGGGAGATCGAGACTTCGATCCTGTCACCCGGCACCAGTGACATCATCGAGCACGACGTGCCGATGCGACGCCTCGGCGACCCGGCCGAAGTCGCTTCTACCATTCATTTCCTGTGCACGCCGGCGTCGTCATATATCAATGGTGCCGAGATTCATATCAATGGGGGGCAGCACGTGTAAGGACAAGCCGTGAGAACTGGGGCCGATCACAGGAATTTACTTCCAGCTTGCTGCGATGACTGGGGCAAGGGCGCGGCTGTAGTTTTCCGGCAGTGTCATCTGGCCGGCGGCTGGCGGAGAAAACGAGGCCATCGCCTGAACAAGGTTGTTCACTTGTGCATCGAGTAGTATCTGACCGTCTGCCGTTGCAATCTGCTCGATACGGAAGCCAGCGCTGGAATACCAATCCCGGATGGTAATGGAATCACTCGTTCCTATAGCATCCAGTTTCAGATCGTATCCGATTTTTTCCAGCCAAATCTGGTCGGCTGCGATGCCCGCACCAAAGACGATCTTGTCGGCATGCGCTGCCTCTCCAGAGTCATAGGCAAAGTCATGGATCGTGTCCTGACCGTCCCCACGGGAGAAAAGGTAGGTGTCGCTCCCGCCCCCAACATCCCAGATGATATCGTCGCCTTTGCCTCCGAGGTAGGTGCTGTTCCCTTTGTATATCGGATCAGAAAGTATATCGTTGCCGTCCGTGCCTCGTAAAGGTGCGGCCGTCAGCTGGTCGACACCCCAGACCGTGCCATCCGGGAACTCCACATGCTCAATCTGATTGTAGGTCGAGTAACCAAAGAAGTCCTTGATGGTGACCTGGTCACCCTGGCCAAAATCGAGGAGCAGATTGTGATCGATGCGGCTCAGCAAGGTTTGATCAGCGCTAATGTCCGTCAGAACAAGACGGTCGCTGTATAAGGCAAAAAAATCATGGTCCTCGATCAAGTCCTTGCCATCGCCACGGGAGAAAAGGTAGGTGTCGTTTCCGCCGTCCTTGTCCCGGATAATGTCGTCGCCTTTGCCACCGATATAGGTGCTGTTCCCGTTGAACGCCTTGTCGGAAAGCACATCGTTGCCGTCTGTTCCTCGGAAAGGTACCGTTGTCAGCTGGTCGACACCCCAGACCGTGCCATCCGGGAACTCCACACGCTCAATCTGATTGTAGGTCGAGTAACCAAAGAAGTCCTTGATGGTAACCTGGTCACCCTGGCCAAAATCGAGGAGCAGATTGTGATCGATGCGGCTCAGCAAGGTTTGGTCAGCGCTAATGTCCGTCAGAACAAGACGGTCGCTGTATAAGGCAAAAAAATCATTGTCCTCGATCAAGTCCTTGCCATCGCCACGGGAGAAAAGGTAGGTGTCGTTTCCGCCATCCGTATCCCGGATGATATCGTCGCCTTTGCCACCGATATAAGTATTGCCCTCGTGGCGAACCCTGCCCGAAAGCGTATCATTTCCGGCCGTGCCTCTGAAAACAGCCGCCTCGTTGACAGCCCCGGCAGCCTGTTGCTGCAGAAAATCGCTATCCCAGGCAGTACCATCCGCAAAAGTCACTTTTTCTATCTGGCGCGGCCTGAAGCCCCCGCCGTACCACCCCACGAGGGTGATAGCGTCCGAGGTGCCGCGGACCGCCAGCTGCAGGTCACTTCCAAAGCGTTTGAATTCCACATCTCCTGCCGCGACACCTGGCTTGAACGCAATGACATCGAACTGGCCCTGGCGTGAGCCCTCCTTCCATTCCAGCCCCAAATCGAATTCCGGGAGCGGCTTGTCTCCGACATATATCCTGCGGCCGATCCATGCAACGCCGCCGGTGAAATGTAAATTCAATGGCCCCGTCAAGGTGCCGGGCGTGTCAGCATAATAATAAGTGCCCTCGTAAGCCTCCGTGATTCTGTCCTGGCCGTCCCCACGGCCGAAGTAATAGGTCGTGCTGTTTCCCACGTTGTCCTGAAGCTGGTCATCGCCGCCGCCAGGGTCGAATGCCGCCGCACCGTCAACAGGCAACCAGCGATCAGAACGATTTACCGTCATTATGCCGAACCAGTCACTGCCACTCGTGCCGAGCACTGTCAGCCGATTCATGACATCGGACAGGCCCCACGTGGTTCCATCGGAAAAGCACAGATCTTTGACCCGGGTTTTATCCCACAAGAAATGGTAGGTATTCTGGCTTTCCAGCCCGGACGACGTATCGATCGTAATGTGCAGGGTGCTGTCGCTCCGGAACAAGCGCACATTCCCCGGCTGAATGTTATCCGCAAAAACGATACGGTCCTGTTGTTCGCTAACGCCCGGCACATCGCCAATCACGGTGGCGGTACTGGCAACGGCTTCCTCCGTACCGAGTCCATCAACATAGCTGGCAACCACCCGGATGAACTGACCCACCAGGCCCCCACCCAAGGTGAAAATACGGCCGGTTTCACCTTCGATAGCTGTCCACTCGGTGCCATCGCTCGAGCTTTCCCAATGGTAGCCCACCCATCCCAGCTCATCCGCATCGACCAGGGTGTGAGTCGCCGTCAATGTCTGGCCTTGCCTCACCAGTCCAGAAATTGTCACCTCACCGATTGGTGCATCGTTCACGTTGGAGACAGCGGCACTGGCAGCGGTGGTCGCTTGCTTTACCTGACCTCGTCCATCGAGATAGCTGATGCGCGCTCGCAGGAACTGCTCCACCTGCGCCTGCGTCAACGTCAATTTTCCACCAGAGACGCCCGCGACATCTGCCCAGTCCGTCCCGTTGATGCTGCTCTGCCATTGATACAGGAAGGCACCGAGTCCATCGGTATCCTGCAAAGTACTCTGCACCGTCAGGGTAGCCCCTTGCCGGGCATCCCCGGCAAGGGTCACGCCGCCTGTGCGGCCAGGATAAAAGTCGCCGGCATCATCCGTTGCATACCAGAGTGTGCCGTCAGCAAAGCTGACCCGATCCACCACGGTGCCATTCGTGGTGTTCCAGCGGACACTGTCCTGTTCATTCAGGCTCAAAACCATATCGTTGCCGACACGGCTGACGGTAACATCCTGCGTGCCGATACCAGCCCCGAAAGCCAGGGTGTCCGTTCCCTCTGCGCCCTGCAAGACATCATGCCCGTCGCCAGGGCAAAAGCCATAAGTATCGTTCCCCAAACCGCCGGACAGAATGTCATTAGCCGTGCCGCCTTCGAGCGTGTCATCACCGGCACCGCCTTCCAGCATGTCGTCACCGGCCAATCCGCGAAGCACGTTGTTGCCCCGATTACCGATCAGCGTGTTTGCCAGGCCGTTGCCGGTACCATTGATATTTTCTTCCCAGAATTTGATGGGTTCGATGCTATGGATGGCATAGGTATCGGGCACATTCGCTGCTTGCCGAAAAGCATCGATATCCAGGAATCGCGTCATGTCGCTGACCAGACCACGCCCCGAATCGGCCACGTAAAAGCCGGCCAGGCTGCCGTCGGCAACATCATGGACAGCGCCGGTAAGAGTGATGGCATGGTTGGCCGCGCCGTTGCCCACATGGGCGCTCTCTCCCCACAGCCGGCCTGCATTGACCCCGATGATTACGCCTCGCCCACTGCGGATCAAGTTGGCAGCGCCGATTTCGCTGTAGCCGTAAATGACATCGTTGCGAACCTGATAGCTGTTCAGGATCGCCTGCTGTGCCGCTACGCTCGATCCGCCCAGTTTGTACGCGGGCAAGTCGGGATCATTCGCCGCCCAGTCACGACTGATGGCCAGATTGATCACCTCGGATTCGGTTGTTGGCCGCCCGGCTTGCGTCAGCAGATTGGCAATTGACGTCAGCGCGCACGTTCCGAGGTAGTTCTCTACCGCGTTGCCCTGCATGTAATCAAGTTCATTGCGCTTCGGATAGCCATGCACCAGAACCTTCTTGCCATCGACAAGCCCTTCTTCGGGCTTTGAAAAATCCAGTAAAATCAAATTTTCTACATCGGTCCCCAGCGTGTAGTCGATGCTCGACTGAACGGTATCGGTCCCTTCGTCAGCCTTCTCGATGACCATGTCTTCAGCGTTATCAACGTAGTAGGTATCATTGCCACCGCCGCCGACCATCGTATCGGCACCGGTAACGCCATCGATAATGTTGTCTCGACGGTTGCCGATGATCCGGTTGTCCATCGCATTGCCCGTACCGTGAATGTCGAAGCCCTCCAGCAGGCGCAGTTCCTCGATGTTGGCATCGAGCAGGTAACTGGTGCTGGTGATGACTGTATCGTTGCCTTCTCCGACCCGTTCGTAGATGCTGTCGTTAACGCTATTGACGATGTAGACATCGTGGCCCTCACCACCGATCATCACATCCGCATCGGCACCACCGTCGAGGTAATCGTCACCCACGCCACTGACCAGGGTATCCCTGCCGGCACCGCCGTAAAGGCGGTCGTTGTCAGTCTCTCCCGCATTGAGGGTCTGCTGGGCCTCGTTGCTGCCGGTGAAGCCGACGAGGATGTCGTCGCCGTCACCCCCATAGAGCGTGTCATTGCCGACCTGGCCGAAGAGGCGGTCGTCGCCTTCATCGCCCGAGAGCCAGTCATCCCCGGTGCTCCCTTGCAGTTCATCACGCCCCGTGCCGCCGAAAAGCGTATCGTTGCCCAGGCCACCATGCAGTATGTCTCTGCCGGCACCGCCCCACAGTCGATCACCGCCGGCCTGCCCGAAGAGGTTGTCGTCTCCATCCTGCCCCTGTAACGCATCGTTACCATCGCCGCCCTGCAACTCGTCATTGCCGCTGCCGCCGAAAAGCGTGTCGTTGCCGTCGTCTCCGAGCAGGATGTCGTTATCCGCTCCTCCATCCATCAGATCGTCGCCCAGGCCTCCGAAGAGGTTGTCGTTGCCGCCCTGTCCGTAAAGCACGTCGTTGTCGGTCTCGCCCGGAGCGAGGTGCTGCTGGCTCTCGTTGCTGGCGGTAAAGCCAACCAGGATGTCCGCCCCGTCACCGCCGTTCAAAGTGTCGTTGCCGGCCTGACCAAAGAGCCTGTCGTTGCCGCTGCCGCCATCGAGATAGTCGTTGCCGGCCCGGCCCTGGAGTCCATCATTTCCCTCCTCGCCGTAAAGGTGGTCGTCTCCCGCATAGCCCACCAGCACGTCATCTCCCGTACCACCCCAGAGGCTGTCGTTGCGACTGCTTCCGCCCATGGTGTCGTTACCGTCCCCCGCCAGGAAATATTGCACCCGGCTGGTATCAAGATTCATGGCGCGGGGTACAGATGCGAAATAGTTGACGTCAAAGCTGTCGTTGCCGTCTGTGCCTACGAGATAGGCATAGCTGTTTCTGCCCCAGTTGAGCTTGATTTGATCGGCCTTCCAGAAAAAGATGCTTGAAAACGTGGGATAGAGATCATCTGTGTCACGCTGCGTCCGGTAGCCGCTAGCAGGTACCGGACGGGTATGGTCTGGCATGGTGCCGGGAGTGGGTGCGAGGAGAGGCGCTGTTGTCGTGTTGCCCTGGGTGTAGCAAGCGTAGTCAGCCTGGACGATAGGCTGCATGACTGTTGAAATTTCACCACTGTCGGCTCTGCCGTTTTCGTTGAGGTCGCGCCAGAATCTGAGGTCCGAAGTTTCCGCTCCGCTCAATTTGCCATCGCGGTTGGAGTCCAGGTCCGTTAGCCGGGCGACCGTCAGTGCATGGTTCGAGGCATCAAGCGCCATCGGGATATGGGCGGCGATGGAAGGGGCGTTGTCATATGCAGCGCTCTGGTTGTCGTAGAAGGCGCCGATCGGGTTAAAAAACCAGGAGTCGGTGTACGATGGAATCGGCAACGTTAAGATATCGTTGCGCAGGCACTGGTAAACGGTGCTCTTGGTGAAACTGTTCCAGTAGCTATTGGACAGGCTGCCGCTGCTGTTAAGATCGTTCAGGAAATATTCTGCATCCTGGCGGCGGTTGAAGTTGAGGAGGTCGTAGACCGTAGCGGTGTTGACGATCAGGGAACTGGTTTCGGGGAAGTGGTTGCCATTGGTGTTGACGGTAACTTCGCTGACCTTGTTGGCGACATTCGTTGTGGTTGTGACTTGATCGATGTGGCCATCGTTATTGGTGTCCACGCTGCGAATAATCGCGGGACCATTCTGGGTCAAGACGCAGCTGTACGCGGGCTTGCCTGCTTCCTGGACCACGCATGCGGGGGCCTGTCCCGGTGCTGAGGCCGGCGTGAGGGTAATGCTGGTTTGCTGATCCGGCGTTGTCAGCTTCCATCCCTGATTCTCTCGCTGAATGTAGGCCTGGACCTGATTGCCAGCATCCCTGAAAACTGTCACCCGCGGTTCGGTTCCATTGCCGGTCCATACCTGTTCGGTTGCATGGGAGAGCGGTACCGTAGACATTTTTAGTTCGCCGGTTCCAAGCGCTTTCTCTAAGCCTGCGGCAATATGCATCGTGCGTTCCATTCCGTCCATGGAATGGAAACCGTCGATATTCACGCCCGCATATCCGAGAAGGCCTGCAACCAGACCGCCAGCGCCGCCTGTGGTAACACCGGCGAAGATCAGTGCCACGCTGGCGAATCCGACTGCCCCTGCCTCATTCAGGTTCACCATGTTCTGCTGCAAACCAATCGGTGTTCCCGTTCCGGAAATAATGCTGTTTTCGGCACGGTAGTTGATGAAGTCTGCTGCTATCTGTCCGTCAGCGTCCGGAGCATACCGTGTCTTGAGCAATGTGTACTGGGCATGCTCGGTGACTTTGGTGGCACCCGGCGCTTCAAAGGTACTGCCGCTCAGGCTGAACATTTTGCCGATGATCTGGGCGATGCCTCCGCCCAGGCTGTGGCCGGTGGAGAGAAGTTTGTAACCACGTTTATCCGCAAGCAAAGGAGCTGCGGAAGAATTACCCTTAATATACGCAGTAAATGCCACTGCTTCGGTGAACTGCGGGCTCCAGCCGCCAGTGACGAAAGTGCTGTCGGCGCTCAGGTCGCCTTGACCATCCGTTCCGCGAAAGGCCACGACAACTTCCTTGGCAACCTCGTTCATGTAGGCCACGGCGAAGAAGCCAGACCCGGTGGATGACAATACTGAGTCGCCTATGAACTTCCAATCCCCGATCTGCATGGGGGGGGCATCCAGATAAGCTGCGTTTGAAAGAGTGCTTAGCTGGGCATCACGGTCAAGTGTGGAGATTCGCATCATGTACCTCAAATGATTTAACACCGAATTGAAGCCCTACACAGATCGTCACCGCACGGGGACAATCGATTGGCTGGGCGTCGGTGATTCACTTAACGCCTTCATCGCCTTCTCTCCTTCGCGTTTGAAGAAGGCTTCTGCGCGCGCCCTGGACTCGCGCAGCGCCTGTCTCACGCGAACTCTCCAGGTTTGGGGTAACGTGACCAGCTTGTACGTTTGGGCTTTTTCCTTATATCTAACGCTGCTTGAGCTTAGCCAGCATGCGTCTGCCGGTTCACTGCATCCGACTCCCACGGTTACTAACGACATGCCAGCAAATGGTTCCCGGTCGTAACTGGCTATTCCCCAGTGGCTTCCGCCACGATCTTTATCACTATTCCAGTATCCCCCCTGCCACATGAGTTCCTTGCCCGTCTTTGGGTCGGTAAAGGGGGATCGCGGCAGAGGCACTCCGCCCCACAAGCTGGTGCGAGGACGCATTTCTTGGTTCGCCAATGAACCGATAAACCAGGACGACTTCGCAATGTCAAAGAGAGTATCCACAGGGTTCATTCGATCGTCCCACGGCAGCGGATTGCGTGTCTGGTCGAAATACATGTCCATTTCGCACCGCACTTCATCCGTGCGGCATGCCTTGGGGTTTCCACCCCAGCCGCAGGTCTTGTAAGGGTGGGGAACCTCGCGAAAAGCCACGGCATCGACGCCCTTGAGCTCTGCCGAAATCCACTCATCAGGCATCTGGAAGCGCCTGGCAAATTCGGCGTTATAGACATACACGTGCGGGTCTGCGTCATGTACCCCTTTGCGGTTGGCAATACGGGAGGCATAACTGGTTTTCTCCGTCGGTGGATCACTCTTCAGATACTCCAACGGGGGCAGTGGGACTTGTGCAATCGCCATCATGGGCAGCAACATGACGCCCAATATCATGTTGCGTGAGAAAATAGGGTCGTAAATGTTCATGCCGCTCTCCGCCTCGCTTTATCGTTGACATGTGAACATGTCGCTCTTCCAGCAGGGTAGCCAATGCTTGCTTGCAGATAGGCCCCGGCCAACAGTGTCAACAACCAACTGCACAATGCCGGGCAAGTGGATTAAGCATGCCAGCCAGACCAGAATCCCTTTGTGCATTCATTCCCCATCCGGCAAAGAGATGTGGAGGTTGGCATCATGTACCTCAAAAGATTTAACACCGAATTGAAGCTCTGCACCGATCGTCACTGCACGGGGACAATCGATTGGCTGGGCGTCGGTGATTCACTTAACGCCTTCATCGCCTTCTCTCCTTCGCGTTTGAAGAAGGCTTCTGCGCGCGCCCTGGACTCGCGCAGCGCCTGTCTCACGCGAACTCTCCAGGTTTGGGGTAACGTGACCAGCTTGTACGTTTGGGCTTTTTCCTCATATCCAGTGTTATTTGAGCTTAACCACCATGCATCTGCCGGTTCACCGCATCCCCCTCCCACAGTTACCAGTGACACACCGGCGAATGGTTCCCGGTCGTAACTGGCTATCCCCCAGTAGCTTCCGCCACGATCTTTATCACTATTCCAGTACCCCCCCTGCCACATGAGTTCCTTGCCCGTCTTTGGGTCGGTAAAGGGGGATCGCGGCAGAGGCACCCCGCCCCACAAGCTGGTGCGAGGGCGCATTTCTTGGTTCGCCAATGAACCGATAAACCAGGACGACTTCGCAATGTCAAAGAGAGTATCTACAGGGTTCATTCGATCGTCCCACGGCAGCGGATTGCGTGTCTGGTCGAAATACATGTCCATTTCGCACCGCACTTCATCCGTGCGGCATGCCTTGGGGTTTCCACCCCAGCCGCAGGTCTTGTACGGACGGGGGACCTCGCGAAAAGCCACGGCATCGACGCCCTTGAGCTCTGCCGAAATCCACTCATCAGGCATCTGGAAGCGCCTGGCAAATTCGGCGTTATAGACATACACGTGCGGGTCTGCGTCATGTACCCCTTTGCGGTTGGCAATACGGGAGGCATAACTGGTTTTCTCCGTCGGTGGATCACTCTTTAGATACTCCAACGGGGGCAGTGGGGCTTGTGCAATCGCCATCATGGGCAGCAACACGACGCCCAATATCATGTTGCGTGAGAAAATAGGGTCGTAAATGTTCATGCCGATCTCCGCCACGTTTTATCGTTTACGGTAAACATGTCACTCCCAAAACAATATTGGCCATCCCCGGGATAAAGCCAGACAAGTTCATACAGTGCGGGCAGAGGTGAGGCAGCAAGAACATCAAGCATCTTGATGCTTACCATCATCGGCGGTGCGCAAAGCGATTTCCATCAGACAAATCCGATTTTTCAAACTTCGACCGGATATCCACCAGAAAGCGGTGGGCACGAGGCAGGACAAGGGCTGGGCTCAAGGGGAGGACTGGGCAGTGGCAAAATCCGCATTCCGGGCAGCCGGTCTGCATGGCCGGCTGGCAGTCAGGGCGAGATCGTCGCCGGGCGGGCAGAAAAAACGGCCGGGGGCTGACCGGCCGTTCCTGCTTGCATAACCCTGGAGTGAATCGTCAGCTGGGGGCGACGAACATCTGTAGCGTAAACAGCCTGCCGTTCCCGCGCAATGCGGCTGATGGTCGCAGGGACACACGTGCAGAGAGTTGACGCATTTAAACATGTATTTTATATTCATCTTTAATTGCCACCCTCACCTGCTCCCCGGACGTGGAGCCATCATGCTGTTCTGGAAATACAAACACGCGCTGGCCGAAAGCGCACAGCACAATGCCGCCCTGCAACAGCAACTGGCCCGGGAGCAGGCACGGACCGCCGAACTGGATGCCGAGCGCAGCCGGCTGAGCGACGAAGCCGGTGCCTTGCGCCGACGTCAGGCGACGCTGGATGGCGTGTTCGCCAATTTTGGTCGTTTTGGTGAATCGCTCGGCGGCGTGCGCCAGTCGTTTCTCGGTCTGGCCGGCACCCTGAACGGGGAACGGCAGGCAGCCCGCGAAGCCGCCAGCCAGTCGGACAGCAACCGCCAGGCATTCGAGCGCATCGCCGGCAATCTGCGCGCCATGTTCGAGCGCATGCACGAGGCGTCACGTACCGTCGACGGCCTGCACCAGCGTGCGACCGAGATCGACGGCATCGTCCGCCTGATCAAGGAGGTCGCCGACCAGACCAATCTGCTGGCGCTGAATGCAGCGATCGAGGCGGCGCGCGCCGGCGAGGCCGGCCGGGGTTTTGCCGTGGTGGCCGACGAGGTGCGCAAGCTGGCCGAACGTACCGGCAAGGCCACGGCCGAGATCGCGACCCTGGTTGGCACCATCCAGCAGGAGACCAGTGCCGCCCGCTCGGTGATGGAGCTGGGGGCCGACGATGCCGGCCGCTATTCGACCGACAGCGAAGCGGCCATGCACAGCATGCAGCAACTGATGACGCTGTCGCGCGGCATGGAGCGGGCGGTATCGTCGTCGGCAACGCTGTCCAATGTCGAGCTGGCGAACATTGAAGAGCTGACGCTGAAGCTCGAGGTCTACAAGGTGCTGCTCGGCCTGTCCGATCTGCGTCCGGACGCGTTGCCGGATGAAACCGAATGCCGCCTCGGCCAGTGGTACTACGATGGCGAAGGCCACGAGCGCTTTGCCGGCCTGCCCGGCTACGCCGAGCTGGAAACGCCGCACCGCGCCGTTCACCAGCATGCGCGGCGGGCGATCGAGTGCCACTACGCTGGCGAATGGGATCAGGCGCTGGTCGAATTGCAGGCCATGGAGCAGGCCAACCTGCGGGTCATGGACGGTATCGGCCGCATGCTGGACAAGGTGGCGGTGCACTGAGCCAGCGTCGGCGGGCATCCGGGGGAGCCCGCCGGCAAACAGACCGTTACTGGCCGGTCGTCTGGCGATAGGACCACTGCGTTTTCTGGGTCTGATTCTGGAACTGCATGGCCTTGCCCATCAGATCTTCAATCAGGTCGGCCCAGCGGGTGAAAAAGCCACCGAAGGTGGCGGTTTTGTCGGCACCATCAAAGCTCCAGGTAAAACCGCCGACCGTCACGAACTCGCTTTTCTGCTCGGTTCCCGTCCGGTACATCAGATAGACACGAAAATCGAGGTGGTCGTCAGCGGCAATGTCCGGCCTGTCCTGCAGGAAGACCTGTTTTCCGGCACTGCTGCCGGTTGCCACGATGGTGCCGTTCCTCAGGTTCCCGGCAATGGTCGCGCCACTGAACGGACTGCCGGCGGCAGGCCCGCCGCTTATATATCGGGTCCCGCTGTCCACGCAGTCGGCCGTGTAGTCCAGAATGGTCTTGATCGAGGCCGGATCAAAACTGTCCATGAAATAGATGCAGTTCTGCTTTGCGTCGGCACGGAACAGATTGTCGACAAACCACCCGTTGGCAGGATTCAGCGTTGCCAGCTTGATCGCATCCTCTCCTGTCGTCGAAGGATTCCAGCCAAGCTCATCGGCCGGGTTGCTGACAATGCCCCCGTCTTTTTTCGACAAGCGGCAGATCTGGCACAGCGCATAGTCGATGGCCTGACCGGGAATGCTTTTCGCGCTGGGTGTCAATGCGAAAGCCCCTCTCGGCGAGTTCTGCCACTGAGACGATGCCATCTTGATCACTTCCATGCCATTTCCTTTTCTGTTTCACCATCGGGCATGATGAACAATAGAAATCAATGGAGTGGTATGCAATTGGTATTTGCTGGTGGGCGATATCATGGCCGGTATCGCCCGCCTGCCGTCAGGCTGCTACGCCCAGAATCACGCTGGTTGCCTTGAACAGCGCACTGGCCGGCACGCCGACTGCCAGCCCGAGCGCCTGACTGCTCTCGTTGGTGATGATGGCGGCCACCGCGCCGCCGCCCGGCAGGTCGAGCACCACTTCGGTGTTGACCGCACCGGTCTGCAGTCGCGAGACCGTACCGTGCAGGTGATTGCGGGCCGAGAAGCGGGCGCCCTGCTGGTCGGTCACGATAATGATCGACGATGCCTTGACCAGCGCGAACGCCTCGCCGCCGACGACCAGACCAAGCTGTTCCGTGCTGTCACACGTCACGGTCGCGACAATTTTCTGGCCACCGGCGACCACGAGTTCGATCTCGTCGTTCACCATGCCGGTCTTGATCTGCGACACCTTGCCGACAAACTGGTTGCGCGCACTGGTCTGCATGCCGGGCTCCTGAATTGAGTGATGATCGGGGGTGCGCCGAGTGTAGGCGAAAACCCGGTCGATCACACTCCATCTGCGGCAGGCCAGGGCTCGATCCCGACGCCAATATCAGCCGGTGGCGCGTAATGCAGGCTGCTGGTGACCAGCGCATCGACACCGCAACCCGCATAGTCTGCCGCATTGCCGGCATGGATGCCGCCGGCGGCGATCAGTGCCAGTTCGCCGTCATGGGCGCGCAGCGCGTTGCAGGCGGCACGCAGCGCGTCCGGCGCCAGCTTGTCGAACTGGATGACGCTGGCGCCGGCCGCCAGGGCCTGCCATGCGTCGTCGAGATCATGCGCCTCGATCACCACTTTTTTCTCGCTCAGCGCCCCGCAGACTCGCGCCAGCCGTTCGCGCAGCACGTCCCAGTCATCGAGCAGCGCCCGGTGCTGCGGGAAAACCAGCAGCGTTTCTCCCAGCCCCAGCCGGTGCGGAAACGCCCCGCCGGCAAGTGTGGCCTTCAGCGCCAGCTTGCGCAGCCCCGGCGGATGCTTGCGCGTGGTCAGTACCGCCACGTCCGGGTTCACCGCCCGGACCGCATCGACCATGGCCGCTGTTGCAGTGGCCACGCCGCACGCATATTCGAGCAGGTTCTGTGCCACTTTCCACGCCCGCAGCAGAGCATCGGCGCGGCCGGTCGCACTCAACAGAACCTGGCCGGCCGCCACCCGGCTGCCGCTGGGAACAAAACGCTCGACCCGCCCGCCGCAGCGCTCGACCAGCCGGACCGCCTCCTCGGTGCAGGCCACCACGGTGGCCTGACGCGAGCGAAGCCGCATGCGCGCCGGCCGGGTGCCGATACCGAGCAACTGCGTGGTCAGGTCCAGCAGCGGGGCGTCTTCTCCGATCCAGCTGTCGATCTGCGCCTCGTCGAAAAACACCGCATTGGCGAACTCGCCGCCGGCATGCTCCTGGGGGTGCGGCGCTGCTGCGGCCAGCAGCAAGGACTTCCAGTCCGGCACCCGGGTCAGGCCGGCGGAGAAGGACGGAAAATGGCGCTGGAACAGGGCCGGGACCGATTCGTGCCCGCTCAGGCCAAGGTCGCGCCACAGCTCGCGATGGCCAAGTGCAGCGGCGGCAATGGCCCGGGCCAGCCAGTCGGCGTATTCGGGGTTGAGGCTGTCGGCGCGATGGGCAGACAGCGCGGCCACCAGCTGCCGGTAGCGCTCCGGCACGATCTTGCCAATATCCGCATAGTCGTTGTCGTCCATCCGCTCCAGTGGGCCGATTTCCGGGAAGCAGCGCTCGATCAGCGACAGCAGCGAGGGTTGCGGCAGACCGAGAGTCCAGGCGAACAGCGGCAGTTCGCCGTCCTGTACGTGACGCAGCACGCTGGCCAGGATATGGACAATGTCTGCCGGCACGTCGCCGGCAGCAGTGCTGCCATACGGGGCGGCAGGATGGGTCTGACGATGGTGGCTGACCCAGTTTGAGAGGGGATGTGCCATGTCAGGCTCCCTGGCGCGGACGGCGAACGTCCCAGGAGATCAGCGCCCAGCGGATCGGCTCGATCGCCGCCGTGCCTTCCCGCTGGTACCAGTCCTGCAGCCGTGCGCGTTCGTTGTCGTCCAGCTCGCCGAGCGACCAGGCGACCCGGGCGGCAAAGCTGTCGAAATCCACGGCATCGGCCAGCCGGCTCGGGGTCTCGATATAGTCGATCCGCGGATGAATGCCCATCCGGTGCAGGATATTGACGATATAGATGTAGTCCGGCAGGCAGGGCTGGGTCCGCCCCAGCACCTGCAGCACGGCCGGATCGATAAAGCTGCCGCCGACGATATGGGTCAGGTACACGCGCAGTCGCGCGCTGGCGTCGAGCTTTTTCAGCGCAGCAGCCATGTCGGCGACCAGGGTGGAACGGGAGGCAACCGCGATGTCGCACTGCGGCAGGTCGGACCAGTCATCCTCCCAGGCCCGGTGGATCGCCTCGACATTGTCCAGCCCCAGCTCTGCGGCATTGGCGACCAGCATGTCGAGCATGGCGCGGCTGTAATCGAGCCCGTAGACCCGTTCCAGCCGGTCGGCCAGCGCCAGACCGATGGTGCCCGGTCCGCAACCGATGTCGAGCAGGGTGCGGGCGCCATCCAGGTTCATGCCGGCGATAAAGGCGTCGACATACGGGCCGCGCATGACTTTGCGCTTCATGTCGGCTGCGCGGGCATCCCAGTCGCTGGCGGGCTTGGGCGCGCGCGCGGCAGCGATCAGGTGATCCTGGTACAGGCGGCCGAAATCAATGGCGGCAATGGTCATGGCAATACATTCCTTTCCGGGGACAACAACGGGGACAGGCTCGCGGAGACGGCGCTTTCGCTGACACCGTACAGGGACGCGAGCCGCGCCGGGGTGATCATGGCGGCCGGCGGGCCGTCTGCGATCACCTGGCCGGCATTGAACAGGGCAATGCGATCGGCGACCCGCAGGGCATGCTCGGGCTGATGAGTCGACATCAGCACGGCCATGCCCTGCCCGCGCAGCCGGCCGATATGGTCGAGCACGCGGATCTGGTTGCCGAAATCGAGGCTGGCGGTCGGTTCGTCCATGACCAGCAGTGCCGGCTGCTGGGCCAGCGCGCGGGCGATCAGCACCAGTTGGCGCTCGCCGCCACTGATCGCGGTATAGACACGGTCGTGCAGCGGCAGAATGCCCAGCATGTCCAGACAGTCTGCCGCGATGTCGCGATCCTGCCGCGACGGGGCCGAGAAACGGCCGATTCGGGCCAGGCGCCCCATCAGCACGACCTCCGCGACCGTAAACGGAAACACGCCGGCATGCGCCTGCGGCACATAGCCGACCTGGCGCGCGAAGGCGGCCTGCGACCAGCCGGCCACGGCTTCGCCGCAGACCCGGACCTCGCCGGCCAGTACCGGCAGCAGGCCAAGCAGGGTTCTGAAAAAAGTAGTCTTGCCACTGCCATTCGGACCGAGCAGGCACAGCACCTCACCAGCGGCCAGCGAGAAGGCAATGTCGCGCCCCAGCGGCTGTCGGCCATGGCCGATGGCCAGCGCACGGGTTTCGATCACCGGCGGCGTCATGCCGGCCTCCCGCCCCGGGCCAGCAGGAACAGGAAGAACGGCGCGCCAACCAGTGCGGTCAGTACGCCGAGCGGCAGTTCGATCGGCGCCACGGTACGCGCCAGGGTATCGGTCAACAGCAGGAAAATGGCGCCGAGCAGCAGCGACGCCGGCAGCAGGCGCGAGAAATCCGGGCCGACCAGCAGCCGGGCGATATGCGGAATGACCAGCCCGATCCAGCCGATAATGCCGGTCAGCGACACCGCGGCGGCGGTGGTCAGTGTGGCTGCCGCCACCAGAATCAGCCGCAGTCGGGTCACATTGGCGCCCAGCGCTGAGGCTTCTTCGTCGGAGAAGCCGAGCAGATTGATGCGCCAGCGCAGCAGCGCCATCGGCAGCAGGCCGGCGATGATCAGCGGCGCGGTCAGCAGCAGATCGCCCGCCGTCACTGCATTGAGCCCGCCAAGCAGCCAGAAGGTCATCGACGCCAGCTGGGTATACGGATCGGCCAGCAGTTTCAGCAGCGAAATCCCGGCGCCGAGCAGCGCACCGACCGCAACACCGGCCAGTACCAGCACCAGCACCGGGTCATGGCGGCGCACCAGCCCGGCAATCAGATAGACCGCGCCAACGGCAAGCAGACCGCCGGCAAACGCCAGCCCCTGCACGGCCGACAGCGGCAGGCCGAGAAAAATCCCGAATGCCGCGCCAAGACCGGCGCCGGACGACACACCGAGAATATCCGGCGAGACCAGCGGGTTGCGGAACATGCCCTGGTACGCCGCGCCGGCTGCCGACAGGGCCGCCCCCACCAGCAGGCCGGCAGCGATGCGCGGCAGGCGAATCTGCCAGATCACCGTTTCCACGGCGACCGGCAGGCCGGATGGCGGGCCGCCGAGGCGGGCCACTACCCCGCGCAGCAGTTCGCCCGGAGCGACCGGGAACTTGCCGATGGCGAAGGCTGCAACCAGTGTGGCCAGCAGTGCCGCCAGCGCCACGGTCCAGCCAGTCAGAGGATGGCGCCGGCTCATCCCTCCTCTCCCAGCAGCCGGTCGCGCTGGGTGGCAGTCAGCTCGATGCCGTAGAACAGGCGGTAGAACGCCGACACCGTTGCCGGCAGCGCACGCACCCGGGCCGGCTCGCGATGCAGCCGCGCCAGCAGCCACGGCAGTCCGATCAGGCGATTGACGCCGGGCGGGCCGTCGAGCCAGCCAAACGGCAGCGTCGGCGCGCAGTGCACGCGGCCGTTGCGCACGGCGGACAGCGCACGCCATGCCGGGTCGCGGCGGGCCCGGGCGGCGAAGGCAGGATCCTGAGTCAGGATGACGTCAGGATTCCACGCCAGCACCTGCTCCAGCGACACCCGTGCCAGCCCGCCCTGCCCGGCTGCCGCCGCCACATTGCGCCCGCCGGCGGCAGCGATGATTTCCATGTTCAGCGAGCCGTCCAGCCCGGTTTCCAGCCCGTCGGCGCCCCTGCCGAGATAGACGCCCGGCCGGGCGCTGGCCGGCAGCGCCGCCCTGACTCGCGCGGCCTGCGCCAGCAGCTGCTCCGCATGCGTGGCCAGGGTCTCGCCACGCGTTGCGCGGCCGAGCAGCCGGCCGATCTCGCGCAGTTGCGCCGGCAGTTGCGCGAGGTGGCCTCCGGTCAGCACATACGGCAGGCCGGTCTGCTGCGCGACCTTGCGCGCGGTCGACACATAGGTGGCGTCCAGACTGCCGGCGTCGAGAATCAGGTCCGGCTGCAGCTGCAACAGGGTTTCGACCGGCATGGTCGTGCCGCGCCCGGCCAGTCGGCCGACAAAGGGCAGCGACCTCGCCACCGGCGGCAGCCAGCCCCGCGCTTCGGTGCTGAGCGGCATCGGCCAGCCCAGCAGGGTATCCGGTGCGAGCACGCACGCCAGCACCCCGGCCGGCGCACCGGCGGCGAATACGCGCTTTATCCGGGGCGGCGGACGGCCAAAGACCGTAGCCGTAGCCGGCGCCGACCCGGCTTGAGTCAGGGTCAGCCACGGCGCCAGCGCCAGCCCGAGCAGCAGTTCGCGTCGCTTCACCGCGCGCGCTCCGCCACCCGGGTGAACCAGTCGCGCAGCGCCTCCGCCTGCGGCGGCAGCTCGTCGGCATCATCGCCGGTGAACGCCCGCCACGCGGCCAGGAATCTGGGCGCGACCACGGTCAGCACCGGCACGCCGTCGGCCATCAGCGCCAGCAGCTCGGCGGCAAAGCCACTGCCTTCGGCCTCCAGCACGCCAAAGCGGTTGACGACCACCAGTTCGGGCCGTTCGGCCAGTGCCCGGCGCAGCACGACGCTGGCTGCGGCGATGCCCGCCGGATCCAGGCAGCACGCGGTTGAACCGGGGCCGAGATCCTGCGAGATCGGATAGCTGCAGCCGCTGTCCAGGTCGAGCAGGCTCATGCGCTTGCCGGTCAGTACCGAATAGTCGGCGTCTTTCTGGACCACGCCGCGCACATGGTGCCCACGCTGCAGCAGTTCGCGGGCGAAGGTGTCGAGCAGGCGGTGCGTGCCCTGCTCGTCCTCGCCATGCACGATGGCGGCGACCCGGCGCACGGCGGGTTCAGAAGCGATAGGTGGCATTGGCATACCAGGTCCTTCCGGGCATTGGATAACCATCGGCCAGTTCATACCACTTGTCGCCGATATTGTTCATGCCGAGTTGCAGGCTCATGTCCTTGCGTGGCGTCCATTCGCCGTTGAGACCGAAGGTCGCATACCCGGCAAGGCTGCGGAAGGTCGAGCCATTGGCACCGGCATAGGCGACCTTGCGACCCTGCTCGGCCTCGGCAGTGGCATTGAATACCCACTCGTTGGCCGGCGCCCAGCTGACATGGGCAAACAGGCGGTGGCGCGGGGTATCGGTCGGCAGCGTGGCCGGATCGCTGAGGTTGCGCCGGGCCAGGTAGGTATAGGCCCCGCCGACCGACCAGTTGGCCGGCAGTTGCTGTTCGATCGACAGCTCGACGCCGGCGGTGCGGGCACGACCGACGTTCTGCATCTGCGGACAGGTCTTGCTGTTCTTGCCGCAGGTGCCGGTCGGCGCCGGTACGATCACGCTCTGCATCAGATCCTGGATATGGCTGTAGAACACGGCCAGCTGGCCTCGTCCGCCGTCCCACGGCGTGCCCTTGACCCCGATTTCACCGTGATTGGCGGTTTCCGGCTTCAGGTCCGGGTTCGGCAGTGCCGCCCCCATCCTGGCCGAATAACGGTCCTTGATGGTCGGAAAGCGGGTCTTGTGCGATGCCAGCGCATACAGTTCGCTGCCGCTGTCGTCCAGAATATGGCTCAGTTCGATCAGGCCATTGGTGGCGCTGGTCGACCCGGTCGGCCACTGGTAGACCTCTTTCGCATCACGCCGGTCATGGCTGGCACCGAGCCGCAGGCGCCAGGCCGGGGCCAGTGTCACCGTATCCTCGATCGCCAGCGAGGTGGTCACGTCGCGGTAGTTCTTGGTCGGCGACAGCGGGTTGCTGTCCTGATGCTTGTCTTCCTTGTAGTGCGCGGCCACGCGCAGCTCATGATCGCGCAGCAGATAGCTGGTCAGTTCGACCGAGGCACCGCGCACCCTGTCGTCGTAGTAGCTGGGGAAGTTCCTGTTTACGAGTTCGGTCGAGTACGTGCTGTCGCTGTACGCATACAGACCGTTCTTGTAGCGATCCTCGTACAGCCGGGTCTTGAGAATGTTGTCGCCCAGCCGGGTGTTGCTGATGAAGTACAGACTGTCCTTGTCCCAGTACGGCCAGCGCCAGTAGCGGATGCCGCTGTTCGAGTCACCGGTATAGACCGGGTTGCCCTTTTCCCCGTCCTGGGTCACATAGCCGATCGCATATTCGTCGGTCGCATTCGGGGTAAAGCCGAGCTTGAACGAGGCCCGGGTATCGGTACGGTACGCATTCTCGCGCTTGTCGCCGGTGTCGGTCGGTACCGCCTTGCGGTCCTTGAAGCCATGCGGCAGTGGAAACGAGTTCGCGTCCAGGTAGGACGCGCCAAGCTGCAGATACCAGCTTTCCTGATTGCTGCCGAGGTTGACCGCCACCTTGCTCAGGTCGCCGGAGCCGATGCCGATCCGAATATCCCCTTCCAGCGGCTTGACCGGCTTGCGCGTCACCAGATTGATGGCGCCCCCCAGCGTGTTCGGTCCGTACAGCAGCGAGGCATCGCTCCTGGCGACGCGGATCTCGGCCAGATCGAAAGTGGTGAAACGGCCAAAGTCGACATAGCCGTCGTACGGGACATACAGCGGGATTCCGTCGACAAACACCGGCACCTGACGCGCGTCGAAGCCGCGCACATACACCATGTCCTCATTGCGGCTGTTCTTCGACAGACTGACACCGGGCAGCATGGCCACGGCGTCGGCAACGGTATCGCGGTTCCCGCTCGCCATCTGTGCCGCGCTGACCACCGCTTCCCCGCTGGCCGACGGCGGCACCGGACTGCCGGTGACCACCACGGTACCCAGCTCGAACACCCCGTCTGCCGCCCAGACCGGTGCGGCGGCGAAGGCCGCACTGACCAGCGCCGGCAACCAGCGTCGACGCCAGTCGGGCACGGACGGACTGAGGGTGATCGGGCCCGGCACACGGCGGGGGAACGGAGGTGACGCTGGCGTAATCATTTCGCTCCTGTCTCGCTATATAAAACAATATATAGCGATAGGTAAAAAAATCAGAAACCCGGGCCAGCCCTGACTGGCCTGGCCCATGCGGACGCGAAATATACCCGAATATATTACGCAACCCAATCGGGATGGCCGGAGCCATGATGCATGTCAAGACGGCGGGAGGGGGAAAGCCCGCGGGGTGCGGCCGTGCGTCGTCGTCGCTTCATGGACCGCCCGCCACCGCCGGCCCGGCCCCGGCATTTGTCAACGGCGCGCGCGCGCTTTACCCTGCCTGTGACAAGAAACATCACCACCCAAGGCAAGAATCCAGAATGAGCCCCACCGACATCGAACCCCCGTCTTCCGTCCCGCCCGTTTCACAGCGCATCCGCGCCCGGCTCGAGGCCGCCGGCGTCCGTTTCCACGCCAACGACAATATTGCCGACCATATCGAGCCCGGCGAGCTGGACGCGCTGCAGGCCGAAGTCGCGCAGCAGATGCAGCGCGTGCTGGAAAGCCTGGTGATCGACACCCGCAACGACCACAACACCCGCGACACGGCACGGCGGGTGTCGAAAATGTTCATTCGCGAAGTGTTCCGTGGCCGCTATGTGCCGATCCCGTCCAGCACCGAATTCCCGAATGTCGAGCGGCTGAACGAGCTGATGATCATCGGCCCGATCACCGTGCGCAGTGCCTGCTCGCACCATTTGTGCCCGATCATGGGCCGCGCCTGGGTCGGTGTGCTGCCGAGTGAGCACTCGAACCTGATCGGCCTGTCCAAGTATGTGCGGCTGATCGACTGGATCATGACCCGTCCGCAGATTCAGGAAGAGGCCGTGACCCAGATCGCCGACCTGCTGATGGACAAGCTGCAGCCGGACGGACTGGCCGTGGTGCTGGAGGCCGACCACTTCTGCATGCACTGGCGCGGGGTCAAGGATGACCACGCCAAGATGACCAACAGCGTGATGCGCGGCGCTTTCCTGCGCGATGCCAATCTGCGCCGGGAATTCCTGGCGTTGATGAACAAGGGCGACTGAGCGGAGGACGCATGCCTGTTTCCCTGGACGACGAACGCCTGCGCCGCGACTACGCGACGCGACAGGCCGAAACCGGCGCACCGGTCACCGTGCTGCAGATCGGCGCGGAACAGACGCGGATCGCCAGCGGCCACGGGCCGGTGCCGGACGCGGTGCTGGCGCTGGATATCGGTACGCGGCGCACCGCCGCCGCGCACTTCCGCCATGAGCCGCCGACGGCAGACGAGCTGGAAAACGCCATCATGACGGTGGAGGATGCGCTGGCACCGGCACGTGCGCGGATCGTGGCCGGTTCCGCACTGTTCTGCAGCGATGCGATGGTGCGCGAGCTGGCACAACTGGCCGGCCTGCCCGACCGGCCGGCGGTGTCCCTGTCCCGCGAGGCGATCGAGCGCCTGTTCGACCGGCTGGGTCGGGTGGCGCTCGGACGGCCTGCCGCGCTGGAAGGGCTGCCGGCGCGCAACGATCTGGCCACCACGCTGCTGATCCTGCGCGAGTTCAGCCACCACATGGACTTTGCCGCCGTGAGGATCTAGGCGCGCGGCGCCGGTTCCGTTTCCGGCAGGTTCAGCATGCCGGTGTGGAAGTCGTACTCGTAGGTTTCGCCGTAGCGCCCCCATTCGATGGCGACCTTCAGCACGCGTTCGGCCTCGTCCTCCTTCAGGAACTCTTCCAGCCGCTCCAGGAATGGCTTTTCCGGCAGCGCGCCTGACGGTTCCGCTTCCAGGCTGCGACGGATATGCGCCGCCAGCGGCACATGGGTCAGCAGTTGCTGGCCGAAAATTTCCTGCTTCTGCACCTGGGCCACGGCGGCATAGCGCCGGCCCAGCGCGGTCAGCGTGATGTCGCCGCGCTCGACCTGGGCAAAGCCCAGCAGGCCCAGTGCCTCGCAGGCCGGGAACAGCGCCTCGTCCGGCAGTTCGGCCTCCTCGGCCAGTTGCGGCAGGTCGGCACGGCCATTGAATGGTGCGCCGGCCACCAGTTCCAGCACGCTTTCGATGCGGCCGATATCGGTTTCCGGCAGCCGGTAGCCCAGATGCAGCGTCGGCGACGCCCCCACGGCCGGCCCCTGGGCCGGGCGCATGGTCATCAGCGCATAGACTTCGTCGATCAGCGCCCGGACTTCCTGCGAGTCGGCATTGCGCGGGCGTGGCAGGTCGACGTGAATCTCGCTGCGCACCCGTCCCGGATCGCTGGACAGGATCAGGATGCGGTCGGCCATCATCACCGCCTCCTCGATATTGTGCGACACGATCAGGATGCCCTTGGTCGGAATGCGGCTCTCGTCCCACAGTTCGAGCATATCGTCGCGCAGCGTCTCGCCAGTCAGCACGTCGAGTGCCGAAAACGCTTCATCCATCAGCAGGATGTCGGGGTTGGTGACCAGCGCGCGGGCAATGCCGACCCGCTGCCGCATGCCGCCGGACAGTTCGCGCGGCAGGGCACCGCCGAAGCCGGACAGTCCGATCAGTTCCAGCACCGCGTCGGCGCGCTGCTCGCGTTCGGCCGGCGGCACGCCCTGCGCCTCCAGCCCGAGCTCGACGTTCTGCTGCACGGTCAGCCACGGGAACAGCGCGAACGACTGGAACACCATGGCGATGCCGGCCGCCGGCCCGTAGACCGGCTGGCCGCGATATTCGACCCGCCCCTGGTCGGCCGGCACCAGCCCGGCCATGATGCGCAGCAGCGTCGACTTGCCGGACCCCGACTTGCCGAGCAGCGCGATGATCTCGCCTTCCCGCAGCGTGAAATCGACGTTTTCCAGCACACTGCGCGGCTTGCCGTCGGACGACAGGAAGGATTTGGCTACCTTGCCCAGTTCAATCAATACATTCTGGTTCATCACGATCTCTCAACGGCTGCGGTCTTCGGCCAGCAGGTACAGCTTGCGCCAGAAGAAACGGTTCAACAGCATCACGAACAGGCACATCACGCCGATGCCGAGCGCAATGCGGTGGAAGTCGCCGGCGTCGGTCATCTGCTTGATGTAGCTCCCGAGCCCGTCGGCCACCAGCGTGGTCTTGCCCCAGGTCACGTACTCGGCAACGATGCTGGCGTTCCACGAACCGCCGCTGGCAGTGATCGCGCCGGTCACATAGCTGGGGAATACCGCCGGCAGATAGACTCGCTTCCATTTCAGCCAGCCTTTCAGTCCCAGGTTGTCCGCTGCCAGCCGCAGCTCGTTCGGGATCGCCGATGCACCGGCGACCACATTGAACAGGATGTACCACTGGGTGCCGAACACCATCAGCGGGCTCAGCCAGATATTGGGATTCAGGCGCCACGCCACCAGCAGGAACACCACCAGCGGGAACATCAGGTTGACCGGGAAGGCGGCCAGGAACTGCGCCACTGCCTGTACCCGCTGCGACAGGCGCGGACGCAGACCGATCCAGACCGCAACCGGCACCCAGACCAGCGACGCCATCCCGATCAGCAGCATGACCCGCGCCAGCGTGACCATGCCCAGCCCGACCACGTGCAGCGCTTCGCGCCAGCCAACATCGCTGTGCACGAACAGCACCAGCTGGGCGACCGCGCCGACGCCGGCCAGCACCAGCAGCAGGTCCCAGGCACGCGACCACAGCGGGCTGGCGGACCGGGGTGACGACTGCGGCGACAGGCCGTCATGGCGGGCCGGGAACCAGCCGAGTGCACGCCGCATCAGGGCCCAGAAGCGGTCGGTCAGTGCATGGAGCCAGCGGCTGCGACGGCCCCAGTCCAGCAGCCACGAGCGTTGCGCGGTATCGCCCTGCGACTCCTCGAAACGGAATTTGTCGGCCCAGGCCAGCAGCGGACGGAAGAACAGCTGGTCGTAGAGCAGGATGCCGGTCAGCATCGCCCCGATCGCCCAGGCGATGGCGCCGAGATCGCGCGCCTCGATCGCCACCGCGATATACGAACCGATGCCGGGCAGCTTGATGTCCTGGCCGGCCACCGAGATCGCCTCCGCCGCCACCAGGAAGAACCAGCCGCCGGACATCGACATCATCATGTTCCACAGCAGGCCCGGCATGGCGAACGGCAGCTCCAGCCGCCAGAAGCGCTGCCAGCCGGACAGGCGGAACACCCGGGCCGCCTCGTTCAGTTCCGGCGGCACGGTGCGGATCGACTGGTACAGGCTGAATGCCATATTCCACGCCTGCGACGTGAAAATGGCAAAGATCGCCGCGCACTCGACCCCGAGCAGGTTGCCGGGGAACAGGGCAATGAACGGCGCGATGGCGATGGCCTGAAAACCGAGAATCGGAACCGATTGCAGGATGTCCAGCATCGGGATCATTGCCTTCTCGGCCTTGCGGTATTTGGCTGCGATCGCGGCGAACATGAAGCTGAACAGCAGCGAGAAGGCCAGCGCGGTGAACATGCGCAGCATGGTGCGCAGCAGGTAGTACGGCAGGTAGACCGGATCGAGCGAAACCGGCAGTGCCTCGCCGACCACGAACGGCCGGCTCATCTGCATGGCGCCATAGGCGGCAACGACCAGCAAGGCCAGCACCAGCGGCAGCAGCACCCAGTCCCAGCGATTGGGCGCCGCACCGGGCCAGGCGCGATAGGCGCGGCGTTGATCGAACAGCGGCAACATGATCAGGCCTCTTGTTGTTCTTGTGATGGATGTCGGAACGACCGTTGCGCAGTCTATACGGGATGGATGTCGCCCCGGTGACAGCGCAAGCGGTGCAGGCCCGGTCCGGGCCGACGCCTTGATACCACAGCAGACTTTGCGAAAACATAGCGAGCCTGGTGCATGTCGCCATCCGGGATGGCATTGATCCTTTCCGCGAATGCGGCCGGCAGACCCGGCTCCCTGCCATCGGGAACGTCAACAACGGACCGGCCCCCCGCGGGAAGCGCCGGCCCGCCGGTTTCACCGGCACCCCGGCCAGGTTGCGCCGCCGCAACAGCCCGCGCCTTTTCTGCGGGAAAACCCCTACTTAATTACCGCCTGTACATACGGAATTTGCATGCCGCAATGCTAATTGCTGTGCGCTGCAGCAAACCGGCTGACAGCGATTGCCAGCGGTGATGGGCTTGGGCATGATCCGCCGAAAATAAGCATTCCGTTGTGTTGCAATATGCTGATCATGAATCCCCTGGGAGATAGCCGGATGGACACCTGTAACCGGGCGCGCCGCGACGCGCGGCTCGATGTGCTGCAAAGCGCCAGTGGCGCCGTGCTGGCGCTGTTTTTGTGCATACACCTGTTTCTGGTCGCCTCGATCCTGCTTGGCGAGCAGACGATGTATCACGTGGTCAAGGCCATGGAACTCGGCTTTCTGACCGCCGACGGGCTGCACGGTTATCCGTGGGTCGTCAGCCTGATCGGGCTTGGCGTCGGCGCGCTGATCGCACTGCATGCCTTCATCGCCCTGCGCAAGTTTCCGCAGAACGGGCGCCAGTGGCGCCGGCTCGGTCACCAGCTCGATACCCAGGCGCACGGCGACACCCGGCTGTGGGTATGGCAGGTGGCGACCGGCTTTGCCCTGTTCCTGCTGCTGCCGGTCCACCTGTGGACCATGATCCTGCAGCCCGAGGCCATCGACCCGTGGCGCTCCGGCGAACGCGTGCGCGATCTCGGCATGATCTGGGTCTATGCGCCGCTGCTGCTGGTCGCCGACCTGCACGCGATGATCGGCCTGTACCGGCTGGCGCTGAAGTGGTTCGGCCCGCAGCCGGCCCGGCGCACCCTGCTGCGCCGGCTGAAAACCGGTTTCAGCCTTGCCTTTATCGGACTTGGCGCCCTGTCGCTGCTCGCGCTGTGGCGCGTGGCGCCGCCGGACGGCTCGATCCTCTACCTGACCCAGTCCACGATGGAGCGCCCACGATGAAAACCGTTTACACCGACGCCCTGGTCATTGGCGGCGGACTGGCCGGCCTGCGGGTCGCCATCGCCTGTCGCCAGCGTGGCCTCGATACCCTGGTGCTGTCGCTGGTACCGGCCAAACGCTCGCACTCGGCCGCGGCCCAGGGCGGCATGCAGGCCAGCCTCGCCAATGCCCGCAAGGGCGAAGGCGACAGCGAGGACATCCACTTTCTCGATACCGTGCGCGGCTCGGACTGGGGCTGTGACCAGCAGGTGGCACGGCTGTTCACCCACGTCGCCCCGAAAGCGGTGCGCGAAGCGGCTGCCTGGGGCGTGCCATGGACGCGCATTCGCGCCGGCAAGCGCAAGGTCATCATCAATGCCCGCCAGGAAGAGCTGGAAGAACCGGCCGGCGCGCACGGGCTGATCAATGCCCGCGATTTCGGCGGCACGCGCAAGTGGCGGACCTGCTACACCGCCGACGGTACCGGTCACGCCATGCTGTACACCATGGACAACCAGGCCATCGGCCTCGGCATTCCGGTTCACGAACGGCAGGAAGCGCTGGCGCTGATCCATGACGGCGAACGCTGCCACGGCGCCGTGGTGCGCGACCTGATCACCGGCGAGCTGTACGCGTGCATCGCCCGGACCACCACGGTGGCCACCGGCGGCTATGGCCGGCTGTGGGCGGTATCGACCAATGCCATCATCTGCGAAGGCACCGGCCAGGGCATCGCGCTGGAAACCGGGCTGGCCGTGCTCGGCAATCCGGAGGCGGTGCAGTTCCACCCGACCGCCATCGTGCCGGCCGGCATCCTGACTACCGAAGGCTGCCGGGGTGACGGCGGCGTGCTGCGTGATGTCGATGGCCTGCGCTTCATGCCGGACTACGAGCCGGAGAAGAAGGAACTGGCATCGCGCGATGTGGTGTCGCGGCGCATGACCGAGCATATCCGCAGCGGCAAGGGCGTACCCAGCCCCTACGGTCCGCACCTGTGGCTGGACATCACCCAGCTCGGCCGCGCGCATATCGAGAAGAACCTGCGTGAAGTGCAGGAAATCTGCCAGCACTTCCTCGGCATCGACCCGGCAGTCGACTGGATTCCGGTCCGGCCGACCCAGCATTACTCGATGGGCGGCATCCGTACCGATGTCCGTGGCGAAAGCCCGACCCTCAAGGGCCTGTTCTCGGTCGGCGAAGCCGCCTGCTGGGACCTGCACGGCTTCAACCGCCTTGGCGGCAACTCCCTGGCCGAGACCGTCGTCGCCGGCATGGTGGTGGGCGAGCATGTCGCCGACGCCAGCCTGGCCGCCCCCGGCCCGGATGCGCAGCTGGCCCGGACCTTCGTCGAGCGGGAGGCCGCCGCGATCGACGCCCTGCTGGCGCGTGACGACGGTGAAAACGTGTTCGCCCTGCGCCACGAAATGGAGCAGATCATGATGGACAAGGTCGGCATCTTCCGCCACGACGCCACGCTTGGCGAGGCGGTCGCCGCCCTTGAAGCGCTGCTCGAACGCAGCCGGCGGCTGTGCGTGCGCGACAAGCGCCGCCATGCCAATCCGGAACTGGTCGCCGCACTGCGCCTGCCGCGCATGCTGAAGGTGGCGCTGTGCGTTGCCGCCGGCGCCCGTGCCCGTACCGAAAGCCGTGGCGCCCATGCCCGCGAGGACTTCCCGCAGCGCAATGACCGCGACTGGCTGTCGCGCACGCTGGCACGCTGGCCATCTGCCGACGCCACCCGGCCGGAACTGCAGTACGAAGCCCTCGACGTGATGGCGATGGAACTCCCGCCCGGCTATCGCGGCTACGGTCCCGACAATGCCATTGCCCACCCCGACACCCGGCGCCGACAGCAGGCACTGGCCGACCAGCCGGTCGACCAGCCACTGCCCGACGCCTTGCCCGCCAAATACCGCCCGGCCAACCAGCGCCGGCCAGGAGCCCAGTGACATGGCTGCCAGAACCCTGACTTTTTCCATTTTCCGCCACGACCCGCAAGGCGGCGGCCAGCCCGTCATGCAGGACTACCAGCTGGAAGAAACACCGGGCATGACCGTGTTTATCGCGCTGAACCGCCTGCGCGAGGAACAGGACCCGTCGCTGCAGTTCGATTTCGTTTGCCGCGCCGGCATCTGCGGCAGCTGTGCGATGGTGATCAACGGCAAGCCGACCCTGGCCTGTCGCACGCTGACCGCCCGCTTCGACCCGCCGCACATCACTCTGCTGCCCCTGCCGGGCTTCGAGCTGATCGGCGACCTGTCGGTCAATACCGGCAAATTCATGCGCGCACTGTCCGAGCGGCTGGCCGCCTGGCTGCACCCGCAGGACGGTGCAGTCGACCTGCATGCGGTCGAGGCCAGCATGGACCCGGACCTGGCCGACCGGCTGTACGAGGCGGAACGCTGTGTCGAGTGCGGTTGCTGCATTGCCGGCTGTGCCACGGCGCAGATGCGCGACAGCTTTGTCGGTGCGGTCGGCTTCAACAAGGTCGCCCGCTTCGCCCTCGACAGTCGCGACAGCCGCTCGCTGGATGATTTCTACCATGTGATCGGCAGCGAGGATGGCGTGTTCGGCTGCATGTCGCTGCTCGGCTGTCAGGACAACTGCCCGAAAGGCATCGACCATGCCGGCCAGATTGCCTATCTGCGCCGCAAGCTGGCGTTCAGCCGCAAGGTGTGGCGATTGTTTCCGGCCTGACAGCGCAACCGGCCGGCTTCCGGCCGGCGTCAGACCATGGATGACCGGCGGTCCTGCGTCGCCGGTCCACGCCCGGCGGACAGCGCCGGAGTCCGTCTCCCGCGTGCCAATACCGGGTTAGCCCCGTGACAGGTCAGCTGCTATTCTTTCTGCATAAAGCCCAGCGATTGCGAAGCGACTTCTTGCACCGGGAAATGAGCGTACCTCGCCATGGTTCTACACTTCTTCCAGAGCATCACGCTCATCCTGGCGCTGTGCTGGCTGCAATCGGTCAACACGCGCTTCTGGCGCGGCCGTTCCGTTCCCGCCCAGGTCACGTCCGGACTGCTGTTCGGCGCGACCGCCATCGTCAACATGCTCGACCCGATCTGGCTGGCGCCGGGAGTCTTTATCGATGCGCGGCTGGCGGTACTGGGCATGGCCTGCGTATTCGGCGGTCCGCTGGCCGGTTGCCTTGCCGTCTCCATGGCGGTCGCCTACCGGCTGGAGCTGGGCGGCGCCGGCGCCGTTCCCGGCGCGGCAGGCATGCTGATCACCGCCCTGCTCGGCTTTGCCTACCGCCATGCGCTGTCCCGGCGCTGGGTGCGGGGCGGTGCTCCGCAGATGCTGGGTTTCGGCTTCCTGATCCACCTGCTGGCGCTGTTCCTGCTGCTCGTCCTGTCCGGCCTGGCCCCGGTCAGCGTGCTGATCCTCAGCATGACCCTGACGCTGCCGGTCGTCACCCTGATGCTGGCCCTGCTGCTGCAGGACCTGCAGCAGCGCAGTCAGGCCAGCTCCGCGCTGGAGGAAAGCGAGGCCCGCATGCGGGCCATCACCCATGCGATTCCCGACCTGCTGCTGGTGCTGGACGAGGATGGCCGCTATCTGGATATCGTGTCACCGGTCCAGCACCGGCACCTGCTGTATGACGATGCGGCAAGGCTGCAGGGACGGCGCATGCACGACGTGCTGCCCACGGCCAAGGCCGACCGCCTGCTCGCCTTTGTCCGCCAGTCACTGCTCAGCAGAACGCCGGAAGCCATCGAATACACGCTGGACATCGGTGCGACCCATCGTACCTTCGAAGGCCGTGCCCAGGCACTGGACATCAATCTGGACGGCCGCAAGGCCGTGGTGATGGTGGCGCGCGACATTACCGCGCACAAGGCGGCCGAGGCCGAGATCATGCAACTGGCCTTTTTCGACCCGCTGACCGGCCTGCCGAACCGCCGCCGGCTGATCGACCGGCTGACCCAGATGCAGGCCCGCAGCGCCCAGGACGGGACCTTCTCCGCCCTGCTGTGCATCGACCTCGACGACTTCAAGAAAATCAATGACCTGCGCGGCAGCGCCGCCGGCGACCAGATGCTGCAGCAGGTCGCGTGCCGGCTGGAGAGCTTCACCCGCGAGACCCATAGCGTGGCACGCATGGGCGGGGACAAGTTTGCGGTCCTGCTCAGCGGGCTGTCGACCGTGCGCGAGCAGGCCCACAGCGCCGCCAGCCTGGTGGCCGGCCAGTTGCTGGAAGCCCTGCGCGCACCGTACCAGCTGGGCCCGAATGTGCAGTTCAGCAGCGGCAGCATCGGTATCGTGCTGTTCAATGAAACCTTTTCGGCCAATGAGCTGCTGCAGCAGGCCGATCTGGCCATGTATGCGGCCAAGGATGCCGGCAAGAACACCTGGTATTTCTTCGTGCCGGCCTTCCAGGAGGCCGTCAATTCCCGCCTGCGGCTGGAAGAGGAAATCCGCCAGGGCCTGCTGCGCGGCGAATTCCACGTTCATTACCAGCCGCAGTTCGACGAACGGGGCCACCTCGCCGGGGCCGAAGCGCTGGTACGCTGGCAGCATCCCGAGCACGGGCTGATGATTCCGGGGCACTTTATCGGGGCAGCCGAGCAGGCCGGGCTGCTGCAGCAACTGGACCACTGGGTCCTGGTCGAGGCCTGCCATCAACTGGCAGCCTGGAGTGGTCATCCGGTCATGGGCAGTGTGCCGGTGTCGGTCAACATCAGCGCCGTCCAGCTGCACCAGGGCGATTTTTCCACCCAGGTCATGGGCGTACTGGCCGAGACCGGCGCGCCGGCGAACCTGCTGATGCTGGAACTGACCGAATCGGTACTGGTGCGCGACATGGCGCTGGCCATCGCCCACATGGAGGCCCTCAGGGTCCACGGCGTGCGCTTTGCGCTCGATGATTTCGGCACCGGCTATTCATCGCTGTCCTATCTGCAGCAACTGCCGCTGGACGAGCTGAAAATCGACCAGTCCTTCGTCCGCAGCCTGCCTGCCGATACCGGCAGCCTGGTCATCATCCGCGCCATCACGGCGCTGGCGGAATCGTTCGGCTTCGACGTGATTGCCGAAGGCGTGGAGACGGACGCCCAGCACACATTGCTGGCCAGCAATGGCTGCCGGTACTTCCAGGGTTATCTGTTCGCCCAGCCGATGCCGGCGGAAGCCCTGACCACCCTTGCCACCACCCTGCCCCGGAACGAGAGACACGCTGCCGCTAGCGGCATTCGTCGGCGCTGACCGCGTTGTCCAGCGGCAGCAGTACCACCTGCTCACCCTCGGTCTGGATGCGCCTGACGGACAGTTCACAGGTGCCGTGGGCAAAGGACAGATCCATGGACGCTTCGTAGTCGGCGCCCGCTTCCGGCACGAAACTGCGTGCAATGTTCTTGCAGTAATAACCGCTGACATCACGGAACGAGGTCAGTACCGTCAGCGGCTCCCCTGCCGCCACGCTGTATTCCTTGAAATAGGCCTTGGACAGCACGCCGCTCCGGGCGGACAGGTTGCGGGTCGCAGGGCTGTCCGGCATGCCGATGCGGGTGTTCGAACTCGCCCCCAGCAATGACAGGAAGGCATCCCCCGCTCCGCCGGACACCACTTCCGCACCGCCGGAGCCAAACAGGCCGCTCTTGTAGCAGGCGCTGTTGCGGTAGAACTTCACGCTGATGCCATTCTGCCCGAACAGCCGGATTCGGGCGCTGGCAGCAGCATCCGGCACGGGGGACGTATCTGCCAGTGCCATCGCGGACAGCGCCAGCAGACCGGTGGCACACAGTGAGGCGGCCAGGGCGGCAGCGGAAATCGGGAGCCATGTCATGCGGATGCCTCATTCACTTTGATCCAGTCAATGGATTCATTATATCCCATATGGATTTTTCATCCGCGGGCACGTGATGCCGCAGCGCTTGCTGCAATATTTGTCCCTCATGCTGGCGGGACAGCCACCGTCATCCACCAGCAGGAAAGGCCCATGATGAACCAAGCGAACAGCCCGCACAGCATTCCGGCCAGCCAGGTGCGCCCCGGTCCGCACTGGGTTCGCACCGCACCGGACAAGGACTGGTTCATTCTCGATATCCAGGTCCCGGAGCGCTTGCTGTACGGCATGGCCCAGGCCGAATACGTACCGATCCGCAAGCCGGGTTGCGACACCTGACGGACGGTCGATTTTTTCCCGTTTTTTCAGTGGGCTGAATATTGATAATAAATTATCAGGCGTCTACTCTGGTCTGGCACCGCATGAACGGTCGAGAGGAGGACGCATGCCACTGGAAAGAGCCCTGAACGAATTCAAACGCGCCGAAAGTGCCTTCAGGCAGACCTGTGCCACGGAGGTCCTGACCAGGCAGCATGACGTACTGGCGCTGCAGGAAAGCTTCAGTGATGCCATCACCGAGCTGACCCGTGTGGTTGCCGAACAGCTGCGTGCGGAAATGGCGAAAAAGCAATGACAATGGCCGCCAGTCACTGGCGGCCATCAGGCTGTCCATGCCCCCGCCGCATGGACGGCAGCTATTCGAGTGGCGCCTCGCAGAAGCGGTCGAAAGCGGCGGCATCGGCGCCCAGCCCCTGCTTCCGCGCCAGCTCCCACGGACGCTCGCAACGATCTGTCCGCGTGCACCACGCATAACCGGCCGAGCCGATACAGCCATGTGAATCCCGATCCGAGCCCGGCATCGGCTTCTGCTGCTCGGCGGCCATCCCCACACACCCGCCCAGCAGCACGGACAGCAGCAGCGGCCATTTGCGCCAATCGTTCATGACACCCTCCATTCACGGTTCATCCCGGGTTGCCTGCACATAGAGCCACAGCAGGAACTGGCAAACGTTCAGCAGCACATAATAGATAGTGCCAACGTTGATGACGCCACGCAGCAACAACACCCACATCTCCCGCATGCTGCCGGGCGGCAGCCACTGGGCCAGCCGATAGCATGCAATGACGATGCTGACTTCCAGCACCATCCTTTTCGACACCACCCGCTCCTTGCCACTCATCACCACCGCCTCCCGCCTCCATCCGGACAGCGCGTTTCACGCGCGGACCGCTGCCACCAACGCCCGGATGCAAGGGTAACCGGCACGCCGGCCCAGGGCCAGAGGGGTGATTCAGCCCGCCGCACGTGATGTCGGATGAAAAATTATTCTCTTTCCATCAGCCCGGATCGGATGTCCGGTGCGAATGGTGCTGAACAGGAAGGCATTCCTGTCCATCTCTCCGCAGATTTGCACGCCAATGTCATAAATTTTGCAATTTAAAATCAATGATTTGAGGCATTCAGGTTTATTTCGCCATTCCAAAAGCATTTCGATGAAAAAAAATATTCAACGTAGGGTTTTGTCTGCCGCGTTCAGGCCGATAAACCAGTGAGAAGACGGCGAACCGGAACCGGGCCGTACCGGCGACGGAGACCGGCGACAAGAAAACCGCCATTCGCCGGGTGACATGGAGGACGGGGCCCACTCCCGCACTCGCAATCCTGATACGCATAGACTTGCAAGGTGACTGAATGAAAATCTCGACCAAACTGTACGGAATGACCCTGATCAGCCTGATCGGCCTGACGACCATGCTGGGGACACTGTATGTGCAGATGCGCGAGCTGGAAGGACACGTTGTGGATGCGACGCAAAACGCCATGCCATCCATTATCGCGGCGGAAGAAGTCAAGACGCGCTACCTTGAGGCACGCCGCCAGGGGGCCCTGCATACCGCCGCCCAGGATGCCGCGAGCAAGCAGGAAGCCAAAGCCGAGATCCAGAAAAACGTCGACCAGCTGCTGAAGGAACTGGACAGCTACAAGGCCACGCTGGCCACCAATGACGAAGACCGTGCCAATACCGATGCCACCATCGCCGCCGTGAAAAAGTGGCAGCAGCTGATGGACACCTTCCTCGCCCTGTCCGACAAGGGCACGGCCGAAGGCAGCGCAGCCGCTCTCGAATTCAGCAAGTCGACCGTTTCCCCGGTCGCCACCGAGGCCTACGCCGCCATCGACAAGATGGTGGAATTCAACAAGCAGCAGGGCACGCAGGCAGGCAGCGATGCGATTGCCGCGGGCCAGAGCGCAAAGCAGGCGCTGATGGCGCTTGGTGTCCTGCTGCTGGCATTGATCACCGGTGCCAGCTTGTGGGTGGCGCTGAGCGTCAAGCGCACCCTGAGCCAGCTCGACCGGAAAATTGCCGAGATCACCAGCGAACGCAATCTGACCCTGCGCGTCGACGACAGCGGCAAGGACGAGATTGCCCATATCGCCGCACGCTTCAACCAGCTGCTGCAGATGCTGCAGACCAGCTTCGTCGAGCTGACCCGGATCGGCCAGAGTGTCGGCGGGCATGCATCGGAAGTCGCCAGTTCCTCGGTGCAGATGTCACAGGCGGTCGAACAGGTCAGCGAATCGACCTCCAGCATGTCGGCCGCGGTCGAGCAGATGACGGTCAGCGTCAACCATGTGGCCGACCGTTCGGCCCAGGCCGACCAGAGCGCCCGTGAAGCAGGCGAAGAGGCGGCCATCGGCGCTGCCGTCATCAATGACACCATCGGCATGATCCGCAGCACCTCGGACAGCGTCAGACACGCGGCCACCCAGATCGAACAGCTGAAGGAAAAGACCACGTCGATCGGCACCGTGGTCGGCGTGATCAAGGACATCGCCGAACAGACCAACCTGCTGGCGTTGAATGCGGCCATCGAAGCCGCCCGTGCCGGCGAAACCGGTCGCGGCTTCGCCGTGGTCGCCGACGAGGTGCGCAAACTGGCCGAACGCACGGCGATCTCGACCCAGGAAATCACCGGCACCGTATCGTCGATGCAGAGCGATGCGAATCAGACCGTGACCTCAATGCAAAATGTCGTGAGCCAGGTCGAAACCGGCATGGCTGCCGCCAACCAGGCGACCGAGGCCATCCAGCGCATTCTCGACCGCACCGGCGGCACGGTCGGTCAGATTGCCGAGATCTCGCACTCGATGCGCGAACAGTCGATGGCCAGCACCAATATCGCCCAGCAGATCGAGCGCGTGGCGCAGATGGCCGAAGAAAGCCATTCCAGCTCGCAGAACAACTCGGCCACCGCCGCCAACCTGAACGAACAGGCACAGCGGATGCTGACCACCATCGCCCAGTTCAGGGTCTAGCCAGCGCCATCCCGGCCGGCATGCCCGTCACGGCCCGGTCTCCCTTGCGGGAGGCCGGGCCGCTGTCATCAGTGGCGAACTGCCCCGCCCAGAAAACCGGCGAACAGGTTCTCGGCCTGCACGCGCGTGATCTCGCGAATCGCTCCGGCTTTCAGCAGATGTCCGCAGTGGGTGCAGACAAAGCTGTCCGCCTTGTCCGCAGGCTTGAAGGTGCTGCCCTTGCACACCGGGCAGTCGATGGGGGTATTGGGCTGGGTAGCCATGGACATTCCTTTCAGAGAGGGATAGCCGTATGTCATCTACAGTCTATGCCATCCATGAAAATTTTTTCCCGCTTTTTCCCGCAATGCGAATTGTTTTTCCATGGCGATGCTGAAATGGTGCCGGCGCCGGACCCGACACGCGCCCGGCCCCTCATTTTGTGCTTCTGAACAGCCGTCCCGCAGTGAAACCGGGCGGGCCTCAAGGTCGCATTCGTCGACGATAACCCTGGCCCCATAGCTGTCCTGCGCTGTGCACAGAACCGGGCAGGAAAACCCTTCGATCGCGATGGCGTTTTCCAGACAGACCAGTTCGGCACCCGACTCCACATGCACGACCCGCTCACCTTGTCTGAAGCGCCTCATTCCCGCACCTGATTCCTTGCTGATGACACAGCCCTATGGCACTTACAATTGATAGTCAGTTTACATAAACAGCACAATGTTTTATTCCGTTGCCTTGACTGGATCGGGGAGGCCTGGCGTCCGTTCCACGTCCGGCGGAGAGGCAGGCCGCCATGGGTCCACATGGGTCATCACGTTCAATACCGGATGGCGTTGCAGCACGCGCTGCCTGGCAAGCACGGCAATGTCGTGCCCTTCGGCCACGCTCTTGCCGGCATCGACCTCGATGTGGACGTCCACGACAATCATGTCGCCCATCTTCCGGGTACGGACATCATGGATATCGTGCACACCGGGCGTTCCGGTCAGCGTCTGCCGGATAGCCTGCAATTCCTGCTCGTCCACCGCATGGTCCATGAGGTCGTGCAGCGCGCTCCAGCCGAACGTCCATCCCATCCTGGCGACCATCAGTCCGACGATCAGGGCGGCAATCGGGTCCAGAATCGGGTAACCGGCCAGATTGCCGATAATGCCGATGCCAACCACCAGTGAAGACGCCGCATCGGAGCGGGCATGCCAGGCGTTGGCCACCAGCATGCTGGACTTCACTTTCCTCGCAGCCGCCAGCATGTAACGGAACAGCAGCTCCTTCGCCAGCAACGCCCCTCCGGCGGCATACAGTGCAATGATGTGCACCTGGGCCACGGTTTCCGGCGCCTCCAGCTTGCGCACGGCCGACCACAGCATGCCCACGCCAACCGCCAGCAGCAGCAGGCCAAGGACCAGGGAGGCCGCAGTCTCGAAGCGCTGATGACCATAGGGATGCCCTTCGTCCGCCTCCTTCTTGCTGTGGTGACTGGCAAACAGCACCACGAAGTCGGCAACCAGGTCCGACAGCGAGTGAATCCCGTCGGCAATCAGCCCCTGCGACCTGGCCAGGATGCCCACGCCGACTTGCGCGAGCGTCAGGCACAGATTGACGACGACGCTGACCCAGGTGCTCCTGGATGCCACGCGGGCCCGTTCGATCAGCAACCCGGCGGAAACTTCGGTGTCATCACGGATATTTTCAAAATGCATGGTCTGTATTCTGTTTGATATTCAGTTAAAAATGGCATGGGGCATTTCCAAGTCTATCCAGCCAATACTGAAAGCAGAATGAATGGTTTATTCGATCCATTCACGGCAATTGATAATGAAATTCGATTTGCAGCGCTATGCCATGGAAAATTCGTCAGGTGATAATCATTCACTGCCATAAGCACACTCATTCTCACCTTTGATCCGCGATTCCCGTTTGCCCGATGCGGAACCCGGAGCGCAATATTGACGGCAAGATCATGCAGAAAGGTGGTTCGGCATGCCGATGACCGTAGCCCGGCTTCACCAGATACTTGGAGACCTGATCGCCGCGGGCCACGGCCAGCGGCCGGTGTGCATCAACAAAACCACGTTCCGCCCCCCGGGCGGGCAGGAAGGCTCCGTCATTCTCGATGTCGGCAGTGCAAGTGGCCCGGAGTGGGTGCCGACCAGAGACGATAGTGACTGCAATCCGTGGCGGCAGGACAGCAATGAAGCCGGCCGCCGTGTCGTGGTGCTGAGGGGGCTGCATGAATAAGCGGCTGCCCGTGCACAAACAAAACGGGAAGGCCTCGAACTGCACAGCTCGCAGTCGAGGCCTTCCCGGTCCCCACGGATGCGTTTTCAACGCGGGGGCACTCCCAATATAGCAGGGTTCCGGCCTGATTCAAGAAATGTCAGCCCTGCTGCCGGAGAATGTCGCGCGAATGTTTTCTCCGGGATGGATGCCCGGTTTTATCCGGTCCCGGATGGCCCGCGCAGCAAGACGCGACAACCGTCGGCAAACAACCTGACGATGCCCCGCGGCTCAGAGCGGGCCGACAGCGACGGGAGCACGCAAGTCGACGAGCCGCTGCGCTCCGACGCAGCCCGGGCACGCCCGACCGGTGCTGAGCGGTCAGCCACCACGCCGACTTGACGGGGCCGTCGACAAATGGATAGTGGAGACTGCATCGGCATATAACGCAATGGTATGCTGGCGGTGATCTTCCACCGGCATCCGGCCCGGTTCGCGGCAGAACGGGCAGCCCACAGGACGGGCGGCATGCCGGCGCAACACTAGACAGAATAAGGCTTTGGTACTGCATATGCTTCTGATGATCGAAACGCGGCATCAGCACTACATGCGGGGTCAATCCATGTCTTCATAGCCTTGCGCAGCAAGGGTTTGCTGAGAGGCATGCATCAGAATTAGTCATGCCGAACCACTCCATCGCGCCAGAAAGTGAGTAAGATTGTGAGTAACCAACCGTTACTCACACTGACTCTAAAATGCTCTCAGACGCCAAGGTAAGACAAGCCAAACCGACGGACAAAGTCTTCCGTTTATCTGACGCCAAAGGGCTCGCGATTGAGGTCCGGCCGTCCGGGCAGAAGATATGGCGCTA
This sequence comes from Microvirgula sp. AG722, assembly GCF_003269145.1. Taxonomy (NCBI): domain Bacteria; kingdom Pseudomonadati; phylum Pseudomonadota; class Betaproteobacteria; order Neisseriales; family Aquaspirillaceae; genus Microvirgula; species Microvirgula sp. AG722. The sequence continues at coordinate 66,762 of NZ_QLTJ01000009.1, forward strand.
CCGGTTCCGGCTGGATGGTAATGCCAATATGTTCACCCTCGGAGACTATCCTGCTGTCAGCCTGTCTGAGGCTCGCCAGCGCCTAGAGGATGCGCGGCAACTCGTCGCCCAGGGGATCAACCCAAACCAAGCCAAAAAAGCCTCCATCGCATCCAGGATTCAGGAAAACAGCAATACCTTCCAGTCAGTGGCTGACGCGTGGATTGAGGCAAACCATGGCTGGAGCGCGACCTACAGACGGCAGGTCACCACCACAATGAACGCTGACATCCTGCCGAAAATTGGATCCCTGCCAATCCGGAGCATCAGCTCTGCACAAGTCCTGGCCGTGCTCAAGCCGATCATCAAACGCCGGGCCCCGACCGTCGCCAGAAACGCCAGACAGTGGATCGGCGCCGTGTTTCGTCATGGCATTGCCTCTCTGGCCTGCGAGAGTGACCCGACGGTCCCGCTGGCAGGGATCGTGAAGGTCAATGGTGTCAATCACCACAAGCCATTACGTCCTGATACTCTGCCGGCGTTCCTAGCGGCGCTGGACGCATATCACGGCTACGGCGTCGCCAAGCCCGCCACCCAGCTCATGATGATGACGTTTGTCCGCACCATCGAGGTCCGGCGAGCCGAGTGGGCGGACATTGACCTTGCCGCCGCGGTCTGGCGCATCCCGGCCGAGAAAATGAAGATGCGAACGGAACATATCGTTCCGCTGTCTCGTCAGGCCGTAGCCCTTCTGACGAATCTTCAAAAGCTCACCGGCCACCGTGCACATGTGTTTCCAAACACCCGGCGTCCTGATGACTCCATCACGGCCACAACCATCAATCGGGTTATTGAATTCATTGGCTTCAAGGGCGTCGTTTCCGGCCACGGGTTCCGTTCAACGGCATCGACCATGCTGCATGAGCTCGGCTACCCGGACTTGGTTATTGAACGGCAGCTCGCTCACATGGAGCGCAATAAGGTCAAGGCGGCCTATAACCATGCCGAGTTTCTCCCAGAACGGCGTCAAATGATGCAGGATTGGTCCGATCATCTTGATGCCACCCTCGTGGCCCATCGCTCGCAATGAGAGCTCGTCCGGGCTAATGTGCTTCTGATAGCCCTGATCAGAGGTTTCCATGGAAAATTACCCCCCTGTACTTTCCCAATTCGAAGTTCAAGCCAAGATGCTGGACTTTGCTGAAGACTCATCCAACCTCGAAGATGCCATTGCTATGCTCGCAGGCTGGATTGAGATGGCGGAACCTCGTCTGCAGCAGCACGACATTGCGGCCCTGATCTGCATCGGTGGAACGCTGTATCGCGAAAGCCGACGTCGGCGTCTCACGTGATCTCGTACCGCTCAGCAGACAACACCTTTTGTCGCTCGCGTCAGCGTCTCCCAGTAGCTAATCTTTCTCTATGCGGCACCGCCTCAAGAACACTGGCCGGCGGGACCAATGGCGCCAACAAAGGGGAAGCGGCCACCATGTACCGTGTCTTTTTGCGTAATCCGGACCAACAAGTCGTCCCGAGCTCAGTCACCATCACAAAAGATGCATCTGCCGCAGCCCAAGCATTTGCGGCGCTCATAGAGCGTACTGACTTCGATGGCAAACCGTTCTCTGCTGTCTTGAACTGCAACCGAACCCAGCTCGCTCACCACCGCTTTCATCATCGACCGGGGCAAGAGCACTACTGGCGCGGCCGTCTGGATGAAATCAAGTGGCCTAAGACGGGGCACCCTAGGGTGCTAGAGGGCGGGAAGCGCATATCCGTCTATCTGGATGTCCCCAGCCATCAGCATGCGGTGGCGCTAGGTGGTGGCAACGCCAGCGAGGGAATCCGATTGGCCTTGGCCGCTATCGGTCGTAAGAGCTGAAGGAACCGCGCAGCTTCTCCCCCGATGGATTTGGAGAAACAAACATGAATGACCGGCATCCCATCATCGAGCAATTTGAGGCTCAGGCAGAGTTGCTGGATATGGCGGAGGACGAATCTGCCATTGAGGACGCCATTGCAGTCCTGGCAAGTTGGATTGATGTAACAGCGGAGCGCCTGTCAGATAATGACCTTGCTACTCTGGTGCACATCGGTGGAACCTTGTACCGGCAAGGCTTGCATGATCGCATTAATAAGTTGCTGCAGGATCAGCGCTCCCTGCCGCCCGAAGATAGCCCAATCTGGTGAACTCGCAAAGCCAGAAACTGGGTGCTGCCCCCCCTTCTGAACGGTCCGGCGGGTCTGCATAGAGAGGGCATCAGCATTATGGTGTGACGGCTTGTTGCAGCCCTGCCCGTTCCACGACACAGACCACATACTGTCGCACCAGAACCAGATAGCGCTCGACCAGATCATCCGGGTTATCGCTGGTCGGGCGTTCGATCTGTGGTGCTGGCGCCGCCAGATTGGCTGGCAGCGATGGCTGTATTGGCATCATCGATGGCGGACTGGATGCGGCGCAGGCGCTCAGCATCAAAACGGCAATCGGCAGGCAAGGGATTCTGCATCGCATAGGTACGGTACTCCGTGGTGTGCCGGGTGGCGTTGGTGTTGATCTGGTCGACGCGTTGCTGGATGTCGCCGGCGATGGAGTTCAGGCGGTTGGACTCGGTGCGGAAGTCGGTCAGCGCCTGGCGGGCCTCCGCCAGCGCCTTGTCCTGGACGGCGCGCTCGGCCTGCTGGTCGCGGGTGTGCCAGCCGTGCCACCAGACGCCGGCCAGCAGCGCAAGGACAGCCAGCGCGCCGGCAATCCATCGGATCAGTGCATCAGACATAGTTCCCTCTCCGCCTCACGGCGTGCAGTCAGGCCGGGTAGCACCTGGCCGCCGGCACGATTCCAGCGCAGCAGCTCGTTGCAGCCGCCGACAGTGTCACCGCCGTTCAGCCGGCGCAGCAGGGTCGAACGCTGGTATGCGCCCGGCCCGACGTTGTAGACGAACGACGCCAGCGCCGCCCGGCGGGTATCCGGCATCGGTACCCGCGCACTGCGGTCGACCACGGCCAGCGCCTGACCCAGCTCGCCGGCCAGCAGCCGGTCGCATTCGGCCTGCGACCGGCGCTGACCGATTCGCACACCGGCCGTGCTGCCGTAGCAGATCGTCGGGATGCCGACCGGATCGAGATAGGCCATGGGGCGCAGGCCCTCGAAATAGCCGGTCAGCGGCACGGCAATCGCCAGCGCGCCGCCGGCGACGGCAGCCGCAATGCGGGTTTTCAGGGCTGGTGGCATCATTCCAGCTCCCGCATACGCGCAGCATGCTCAGCCTGATCGCGCTGGTCCTGCCGCATCTTGTAGTACCAGTTGACGGCAAGGCCGCCAACAGCAACCAGCAGGCCAATAAGCGCCACGCCCTCACTGCTCAGCAGCCAGCCGAGCATCGTTCCGCCAGCACCGCCATAGGTCACCTTGCTGGCGACCGTCGAGGTTGTCACCTCCAGTGCGTTGTCTCTCATACAGTCCCCTCGGACGTGAAAAAGCCCGCACGCGGCGGGCAAACAAAAAGGCCCGCTTTGTGCGGGCCTGAAGAAATAATCCGCTCAAGGCGGGTTATGTGCTTGAGAAATAATTACTCCGAAATAGGTATTACGCTTGGCACATTCGCCCACGCTCTTGGAGGACGAGCGACAAGGTCAGTTTGCTCGACCACCACGCGCGCGCCACGCACATCCAGAGAGGCGCAGAGCACAGGTTTGATGAATTCGTCAAATTTCACTTCGCGGAGAAAGACCAACTCGGCGCCTGACTCGGCATGCAACACATGATCACCTTCTTTCAACCCCATAGCGTGCCTCCTCTCGGTTGGAGATCTAATCTTGGCATAAGCCGGCAGGCATTCCGGCCCCTGCGCGCTAAAAACAACAACCGCTGGTCAGCCCGCGCTGAGGGCACATGAAGAGGCCCCGATCTGCATCACAAACCGGGGCCACTTGACCTCGCACCGGCCCATGCGGTGGGGTCACAGTGAATTTAGATAGCAACCCGGCGTGGCTCAAGTGGAACTGACAAGCGGCCCGTTACTCGGTGATGATCGGTGACGTCGGCCAGTCGATGGCCTGCGGGAACCCGGTTTGCAGCGGCACGTCGCGCAGCGCTTGGCGGTAGGCACGCACATCGGCCAACCGCTTGTCATCAATCGGGTAATCCGGCATCAGCAGATAGTCTGTAGTAGCGATTAGTGCATCACGCTGCATACGGACGGCCGTCGCCTCTGCTGTGCTTCGAGCCTCCATCTCTGCCGCAATCTCATCACCGGTCAGCGGCACGACCTCACGGGATACGACCACCACATGCCGGCCCGGGTCTGGAGTCAGCTGCTCGGCACCGAGGCGTTGCGTGCTGTCGTCGTATGGAGTGTCGGCATATTCAGCCGGCCACCACGCACAGTCGCGCACGCCCAACGCCGGATCAGTCCACGACAGGTCGAGCAGCGATTCCGGCGCGAGGCCAATCAGGAATGCCGGGACCGGCTCGCGCCTGGCGATGCCGGATTGGATTTTGATCATGATTTGTCTTGTCCTTTATGGGCGCAAATACGTTATGTCGATGCAGCCATCGAGAGCGGGGGTTCCACCAGAATTAATATCGGTTCCTCCATTGCCACCACGACCAAAATTCCCTTTGCGATACCCGCCACCACCAGCCCCTCCGCTGCCTCTAGCGGCAGATCCGCCGGTGGCTCCAGCACCAGATAGATAGCTGTAGTACGGGTTGGTGGTGTCAGATAGGCCGCCATCTCCCGGCGCCCCATCACCGCCATAGAAATTGCCGCCACCTTGGCCGCCGCGTCCGCCATTGCCACCGCGCCCGCCATCAGAAACCAATGAATTGCCCCCTCTTTCGCCGGCGTTAGCTTCAAATCGGCCGAAAATGGTTTTAGTGCCTGGGTCCGACGTAAATGACATCACACCAATGCCAATATCAATGCGCTGGCCTGCATACAGGCGCACTTCAATGCCGAAAATGTAGCCGCTACCACCGCCAGCACCATTGCCGGCAGAAAACCGGCCTCCACCCAATCCGCCAGCGCCGACCAGCACAACCTCGTACACACCATCTGCGGGAACCTCCCATTTTGTGAGGCCTGTATCAGTCAAGAAGAAGTTGTCGCCGGGCTTCAAATACGGGCCGTTGCGAGGTCCTGTGAGATTGGTCGTCATTGCCGGCATCAGCTCGCGTCGGCGACCTCGACGATGCTGCAGCCCGCTTATGCTGTCTTTCATCCCGTATGGATATGGCATCAGAAGTCCGTCCACTCCGCCTTAAACACAATCCCACCGGCCAGCGCGACCTGGCTCCCAACATAGAGCTTGTCACCGGCACCGATCCGCAGCGGCGCGACCTCGCTGTAATTCGCGAACGTCGTCTCCGCGATAGCCGAAGTTGTGGACACGGTCTGTGCAGTCATCAGCTCGGAATCAATCAGCCGTTTTGTCACGCCACCGTCAGACGACAGAAACAGCAGCAGCGACGATGCCGTGACGGTCGCACGCGGCATGGCCGTCAGCCTGGTCAGGATCGCGCCGTCAGCGCCGGCGGTCAGCAGCTCGACAACGCCGGTCGGAGAATCAGTCGTCAGCGCGCCGGCCGCCGCCGTGACGACAGCGGTAGCGGTGCGCGGAGTTTGCGCGAATGGGGCAGTAAAAGTTTTTGCCATGATGAATCCTCAGAAAGACAGGGCTGCCGCCTGGATGGTGGCGAGAGTGGTTTTGTTCTGGTCGACGTACTGGCGCAGTGCATCCAGCTCCGTACGCTGGGCGTCACTGATCGGCTTATCCACATCGGCGGTATTGTCGACATGAGACAGGCCGACATCGGCAGCGCTCAGGGTCACGGCGCCGTGATGCCCATTGACCGACACCACCGGCCCGTCAGCGACCGATTCGGCCACTGCCGCCGCCTGCAGCCGCGCAGAATCTGCAGCTGCAGCAAACCCGGCTGCGCTGGATGCCCATTCCTGCGCCAGACTTGCACTGGCCGCTGCGGCACCCTGGCTGGCGGACGCCGAAACCTGCGAAGCCGCTGCGGCTGCCGCCGCGCTGTACACCGACTGTACGGTGGCAGTGTCGATCGCCATCTGCAGCACCGGGTTACCGTTCTGGTCATAAATCAGCATCTTTCCCGCCCGGACGCTCGGGCCTCCGCCCGGCAGCACAGTTACATTGCCGCTGGAATCAAACGCCAGCAGTTGATGCGCACGGTCTGCTGGTGCTGGCGGAATGCTGGCAGTCGTCGCGCCGTCCGGGAGCGTGATTGTTTTGCTCAGATCCGTTTCGACAGCGGTGAACGCCGAACTAACCGCATCGAACAGCTTGTTCACATCCCGAGCCCGGGCAGTATCACCATCGACCAGCCGGTCATTACGGTTCGGGTGATCGAAATAGTCATTGTTTGCTGTCATGACCCCTCCATGAAAAAGCCCGGCGCAGGGCCGGGCGGTGGACATAAAAAAACCCGCGCTGTCGCTAGGACAGGCGGGCTGTGTGTTCAGTCAGGCGGCTACGCAGAACCGAGCGGGAGCGCCCCTTGCGCTGCGGCCACCATCTTCTTGGTGGGCTTCTTGTCGAATACCACGTTCATGCCGCGCTGGTCGGTGCATTGCCTGATCCTGTCAGCCTGATGGCCAAGCCTCCAGCGCACATCCTCCATCATCGCCAGCAATTTCACCTGCCACGCTGCGGCGTCTCTCAGCGCCAGAATGCGAATCTTGGCGCCGGCCACGTCGTGGCCGTCACGCTCAAGAGCCTCAATCAGCTCCAGTTCAGGCGCGCGGTTCCTGCTGTCCAGCAGCACGTCCGGCGTCATGTTCACGTTGATGAATGCCCGGCGCTCGAAGTCATGCGGCGCAGCGGTCTCCTTGGGGAAGTGGTATGCGCCCTTCTTCTCTGCCGGCAGCACCTCGCCTTCCAGCACCAGCCGGTGGACGTACTCGACAGCCTGACCGATCTGCTCCGGCGCCAACTGGTCGATATGCTCGACGCCGAACCGCTGATGGACCAGCGCGTAGGCGTCTGGGTACATCAGAGACCGTTTCCCGACCAGCATGCTCACGGCGGCGCGCAGCGGGGTACGAGCGTCGGTAGTGGTCTTGGCTGCGACCGGCCTGCCGAACAGTTGCGCAGCCATCCAGTTAAAGGCGTTGATGTACGCCTCCTTGATCTGTGCGGCCTTCTTGCCGGTGAACCCCATGACCAGGAACATGAACCCGTCCTTCGTCATCTCGTAGTACTTCATGTCGCGCCGAGATGTGCCAACTGCCTGATTTTCCACGTTGGCTGAAAAGTTAGCCGACGCAAACTCAGGTGAGCAATCAAGGCTTTCGATCTTCTGCATCACGTTCTTGTGCAGCTTGCCGAACACTTCAGCCACCTTCAGAGAGGTGGTGCGCGGCTCGTTGTTGATGATGCTGATGACGTCTTGCGGGACGAGAGAGAGGGTTGCGTTCATGATCTGCTCCGTTACGACACGGGTTGACCACGCTCGGAATGAGGGTGGCCGGGAGGTTCGTAAGCGTGCAGCACGCTGGACTTCTTCCCCTTACGGGTCTTGTATCCGTCACCCTCCCGGCCATTGATCGGCTGGGCTGCCAGCAGTCCGGACGGACTACGGGCGCAAAAAATCCACGGCTGACGGGCGTGGGGCGATCCGGCTGCAATCGAGTTACGACACTCTTGCGCGCAGTATCGCCATGGACGGGCGGCGTGTCAACGGCATGCAGGCCGCTAGGAGCAGCCCACCGACTATCGCATCTACCCATATCATGGCTTTACTTGGTACTACAATTTGGTACCATTAAGCGATGAAACGCAAATACCAATCCACGCTAGAGCTGATCTTCAAGCGCCCAGTCAGCGGCAACATCCGCTGGAAAGAAATTGAGGCCCTGCTCGTCGAGCTGGGCGCCGACGTCGAAGAGCGCGAAGGATCTCGCATCGGCGTGACGCTGTTCGGGTCGGTGCGCGTGTTTCATCGGCCCCACCCGTCACCGGAGACAGACAAGGGTGCCGTAGCATCAGTCCGCAAGTGGTTGGAAGAAAACGGAGTCAAGCCATGAACAACATCATGATCATCAACGGCCAGAAGGCCGTCATCGCCTACGATCCCGAAATCGAGATGTTCCGCGGCGAGTTCATCGGGCTGAGCGGTGGAGCCGACTTTTATGCGGCTGACGTCACCAGCCTCAAGGCCGAGGGCGAAACCTCTCTCCGGGTCTACTTGGATATGTGTGCGGAAAAGGGTATCGAGCCCTACAAGTCCTATTCCGGAAGGTTCAACGTACGCATTGATCCGGCCACTCACTCCGCCGCCGCCATTTCTGCGGCCGCTCAGGGCAAAAGCCTGAATGAGTGGGTAGCCGAAGCCATCGAAGAGCACGCCGAACACGCTGCATAGGCATCTGCCGCCGAATCATTCGAGCAGCAGCGGCATCTGCATCCTGCTCTCAAGCGCGGTGAGGCGGGCCGCTCACGGGCGGTTCATCCCCGCACCCGCGGGGAACACCAGCAGTTCGCGGAACGCGTCCCGCGTACGGTGCGGTTCATCCCCGCACCCGCGGGGAACACCAGCGCATCGGCGCCGAGAACCGGTTCATCGACGGTTCATCCCCGCACCCGCGGGGAACACATATGCTCGTCGAACGACAGCGCATCGGCATTCGGTTCATCCCCGCACCCGCGGGGAACACGATGCAAGAACCGGCGGGGACTGTGTACTTGGCGGTTCATCCCCGCACCCGCGGGGAACACGCGCTGTTCTGGCGTCGAAGCAACTGGCAATCCGGTTCATCCCCGCACCCGCGGGGAACACTCTAAAAATAACCAATTGATTAAAAATAGCTTATTGGCACCATGAAAATCTACCAACTTTTTGCCACCGCAACCGTGGCTACACCATGGCAGTTCTACCACATCCGGTTCCAGCCCCCCGTGCTGTCCAGCTCAGGGACACAGACTGTCAACTTGACGGTCGGGTGGTATGCAACATGCAGATGACAGCGGCACGTGGAAAGTGTATGTTAATTATTTTAATAAAAACACTATCAGATATGATCTCGTTCCTTTTCGCAATCCCAGGATTCATTCTTTCCGCAATTGCTCTAGCAATTGCAGGATTAATCGAAAGCTCAGGGCCATATTTTTCATGGCCTATGTTTTGGCTTTCTCTGAAAGAGTCGTCTCTGCCAGTTTCTGCTAGTGCCATTTTAATGGGAATATGCGCAACCATGCGGTTTATTAAACCGACAGAAAAATATTTATCTATTGAAGCATGTTTAGCATATATATTAGGATCAGTAATCTTCTCTGGCAATATATCAGGCAATTACATGCTACATGATGCCATAGAAAACATAACATCTATTCAAATAGCTATTGGGACAATTTTCTGTTTCTTTCTTAGCGAAAAATTCGCAACGAACCTTGGGGTATCAAATTTAAAGTAACAAAAACATGCATTGATTAATAAAATTAAAATAACCAAAATTATTCATTCACCATTTTAATCCAGATTTTTCCACCATTTTCCTACTGTAAATATCTTTTGCATAAATAGCTTTGCCGCCGGCGCCGCACATCTCTGCAGCTATTAATAGCGTGGTTCTTTTTTTAACCAAAGCAGAAATCCACCCTGATTCTGCATTACTCAATTCACTCCGAAGATCAGTGGGCAAATTAATATACTGAGCCCCTTCTCTAGTCTCAAAAACAAACCCTAAAGGTATATTACTCCCTTTTTGGTAGTCAATTGATGCAACGAGTCCTTTCATCAAAGACGGGTGGCATCTACACAATACAGATGGATCATCCCTGCATAGCCAACTTGATTCTTCAACCAAGCCAACAATTCCGAGAATATCAGTATATTGCCCATTTTCATTGTATGCAAAAACCATGCTGGACGCAGTGCATACCATCGACAATGTCATGCCCACCACAAAAAAAAGAATTTTTTGCATATATATCATGATAATGCCCAAGTAAACGTAAACGTATCTTACGTAGTTATTTTAATGACAAAAGTATAACCATACCTGGTGTGGTGGTCACACGCAAGATGGGGCCAGCACATGCCGGCCCCTCCTTCATCTAGCTGACGCAGCCTTATCAGCCGCCCTCATATCGCGGGTAATCTCCTTTCTCCATACATCAAGTTCGCCACGGATCTTCATGGCGCCAGGGTCTGTCTGCGTTCCCAGCCGGCTTTCCTCTCGGCTCAACGCCATCATCTCCGAACGCAACGATCGGGCATCGGCTGCCCGAATATCATCACCCCGAGCAGCCATTTCCGTCGCGAGCCTATCGGCAGCGGAATCCTCGCCAGCATCCCACAGAGCGTCCAGCCGTCGCGAATCCATCAGAGCACGATCCATTGACTCCCTGACCACGGAATCCCGCCCGCGATCCAGCGCGTCAGGATTTGCCGACAGCCGGCCAATGACCGGAAGATCCAGCCAGCTTTTCTGCGGATTAGTCAGTGCATCACTCCCCTGCAGAATAAAACCGGCGATCCCGCCGCCATACGACCGGGTCAGGTTCAGGATCATTTCCGGGCTGATGTCAATGTGGCCAGACTGCGCTGTATTGCCACCCGTACTGCGGTTAAGCCAGTCAGCCAGCCCTGCGGCCCAGCCGGTCCGGTTCCGCCGATACGCACGGTAGGCCTCAGGCGTGATCGAGTCGTCTCGGCCGGGCACCAGTGGAAGGCCGAGATAATTCACGTTGACCGCGGTCTGCACGAGAGGCTTGGCAATCGCTGGCGTGGCCGCAACCAACGCGGCCTTCCCGCCGGCACCGTTAGGTGCATTCGTCACAGCGCGTGCGACGTCGCCAAACGGCGGCGGCAAGAACGCAACTGCAGAGCCTTGCAGCAGGCTGCCAGCAGCACGCCAGCCGGCACCCTCCCCGCCATACAGCATGTCGGTCATGGCGCTGGCCGTAGCCGTCACGAACGAGAAGTCTGGCGGAACCGGAATTTTCGCATACGGTCTCTCCGGATTCCCGGTCGGGATCAGGATGTTGCCGATGCGATCATCCCGGTACGCCGGGTTGTTCATCAGATCGTCCCGCTCGTCGTCATCCATGCTGCCCAGCAGTGCCAACTGCGCCAGCAATGCAATGCCACCGAACGCGGCCATGGCCGTCTGCACTCGCCGGTTCTGCATCGTGATGGCGGTGTTGCGGATGCCCTGCACACTGGCGTTGTAGAACGGGTACAACGCTGCCATCCGTATAGCGTTCTCGCCCGCACCCTTGCGGTTGAAGTTGAGCGTGATCTCCTTGGCGACTCGCGCGGCCGAGGCGCTGTCCTGGCCCTGAGACAGGGCCGATTGGTATGCGGCAAACCGCACGCCAGTCTCCAGCGCCGACCCTGTCGCCAGGTAGTAGCGCCAGAGCCGCCGAATCACCGACTTGGCCTTGGGGCCATTAAAGCCGGGCTCCGCAACACGGATGGCGCCAAGCAGGTCTGCACGCTTTTCAGCCAGCTCCCGCGTGACCTGAACAAACCCGGTGCGACCACCATCACGGCGAAACGCGCTGAATTCAGGTGATTCTCGGCCAGTGAATTCATGCCGGAATGCCTGCCCCAGACTGCTGGACAGCACACCCGGGCGCAGCATGCCACCCACGATACCCTTGCCAAATCGCCCACCTTGAACCGCGACCGACTGCAGGTCACGCAGGAACGCCACCGGCCAGAACGACGGGCTAGCCGCGGTGTAGGTCATCGACAGCAAGCGCGTCAGGGACCCGGCCCGCTCAAGTAGCGCCGACATTTGCGGGACATCCAGGTTGCGGGCGGACTCGACCAGTGCCGGGTCATTAATGCGGACCGGCACGTCCCGGCCGTCAATGCGCGCGATCAGCACATCCCTGCCCACTTGGGCCGGCACGTCAGCCTGAACAATCTTGCCATCCTTGACATAGCGGCGCAGATCGGTCGGATCGCGCTCAAACAGCGGTTTGCCATTCGGTGCAACGGGCATGTTCCCCCGGAGAGAATGGGCCAACGCCACAAACACGCCAGCCACTCGGTTGCTCTCACCACGAGCAATCGCATCCTCGGCCTGACGAATCACCTGTTCCGTCATGTTCGGCGCCACGCTACTACGCCCTGTTCGATGCCGGGCACCACCCTTCACGCTGAACCCGGACTGTTTCCCGGGCGCGCCGCCAAATTCGGCTTTCCCGGCCTTGCCTGCCAAAGGCACATAGTGCTGGAACATCTGCCGCCAGCCATCTACGGTTTCCTTGGATTCCAGCCCATACTCAACATTGAGCTGACGGGATTTCTCCACCAGCGCATCAAACGGAATGGCAACAGTCCTCAGTCGCGCCAGTTCGTCCGGCGAAAATCCGCGCACCGTCACTTGGCGTGCCGTCACCCGGCCATGCTCGTTCTCGGTCTGCACGGTCATCGTGATGTCACGCCCGGCCATCAGGTCAGCCGCCTGCCTGTTAGTCATGCCGCTGCCGCCATCAGGCATGCCGCCCTCAAGCGACGCAATATGTGCGTTACCTTCCGGTGCATGGCGAGCCAGCGCATACCAGTCGAATCGGTCAGGCCGGACACGGTTCTGCGCCATGGCATCCGCCAGCGCCTGCACCTCGTTATCGCGCAGATCGGCCATTCTCTCGGCACGACGGCCGTGATAGCTGATCTCGGCATTTGTGGGTGACAGCCAGGCCGGGACGGCAATTCCCATGCGGCGCAACTGCGCCTCGACACGCTCCACCCGGCTGAACCTGTTGGCCTGCATGCGGATCTGCTTTTCCGTCCAGGTCTCGGGCGCAATTTCATTCCCGGCCGGCTGGCCCGCACGCAGCGGATTGCGAAGGCTGTAGCGCGCATCGTCATCGACGAATGACTGCCCATCTCCATCCCGCTTTGCGCCAGACAGCAGTTCGGCTATAGTAAAAGTGCGCCCCGAGGTTGGTTGAGCTGTCCGAACTGTGGTTTCCGCAGTGGAGTAGGACGGCAAGGTTCCCATAGGGGCGTTTTCTATTTCTGCCGATTCAATTGCATGCAGATTCCTTCTCCCCAATTTTCCCGAGTAGTCCTTCACCGTCAGTTTCACACGGTACGGCCTCCCTTCAATGATCGCCGGCGCGTATAGCCTGTGAATGGCCTGTACATCAGGATTACCGTGTTCGGCATCAGCGTGCGATTCAGCCACAACAGCGCGGTCAACCAGCTCGCGGATTGCAGCAACCGCCTTGCTGTCGGCGGCCGAAAGCCCAGGGTTGTCACCCATTTTCTGCCGGTCCACCTTCGCAATCACCAGATCCCACCCGCTGTCCTGATTACGCAGCGGAACTCCGGCATGCTGAATCTCCCGCAGCAGCTTGTCAGCCGCCTGAGCCAGCCCCTTCTTGCTCAGCCCATTGCCCAGTTCCAGCCCCGTCAGCGTCACCGCCTCAATCGGTGGTAGCTGGAACAGCCCTTGGCGCTGGCCAAACGGCGGTGCTTTCTGGTCGGCAACCGAAGCGGCGGGTGCGCGGTCCGTCATGGCCGGCACTTGCAGAGCCGCACGGGCCAGAGCGTGCAGTTGCGCGGGAGTTACACGGCCGATCTGGATGCCGAATCGACGCTGCGTCCATGCCTGCACCGTACCCATGATGTCACTGACCCATTTGCGAATAGACTGTGGTGCCTGGGCATAGTGCTCGATGGCGTAGGCCGCAAATTCCTCCGTTCGCAGCGAGGCCCCCGGGTTGGCATGCCCGACACTCTCAGCAGCAGCGCGCCAGAACGCTCCGCCACGCATGGCACGCTCAATGCGGTTGACTCGGGCCATCAGGCCGGTCCACGCCTTGTCTCCCAGCAGAGACTGGCCGCCACCATGAAACGCTTCATGCAGCAGTACAGCGGTCGCATTGTCGGCATTCAGGTTGCCCGCCACCAGGTGGACCGTGCCATCTGCATCCGTCATCCCCTGCACGACCGTATCAGCGGGGGCCGTGCCGGGCAGCGTGGAGGCATCGGCATGCAGCACAACACGACCGCCGTCGATCAGCCCGTCGATCAGTCCACCCATGTCGCCGGACTGCAGCGTGGTACGCAAGGCGTCGGGAGTGAACCCATTGCTCTGCGCGGCGTCAGGGGCCTCATCCTTGTCATTCAGGCTGAATCTGCGCCCGGCCGGATCAGCATCACGCTGTTGCGCGTCAGCAAAGGCTTGGGCCATTACTGTCGGCACCGGCTCAGATGCCGACATGGCATCCATCACGGCATTGTCGTACTCGGCGCGACCGATATGACCATCCGCCGCCAGCGCATCAAGCTCCTGCTGTTTGCGCGCGTCGAGCTCGGCCAGCGCCGCTTCCCACTCCGTCTGTCGTGCAGTGGTCGCATCCGCTTTCGCCTGGCGTTGCGCTGCCTGTTCCTGCAACACAGCCGGCGTCATGTCCCCCCCGGGGACCTCGACCGGCTGCACGCTGGTCGTCTGGATCGACGTGGTTGCCGGCGGCGTGCCGGCGGGCTGAGCCATGCCGAGGCGCTGACGCAGGTCGCTGGGTTCCTGCGTCGGTACATCGCCGTGATATTCACGGGCTGCTGCACGCAGCGTCTCTTCCAGGGAGTCCGTCTCCGACAGGCTGCCGGCCAGATTTCCGCCATCCGGCGCGGCGGCTTGTGTTTGTGCACCAGCCAAATCCGGGGCGCCACTCGCTGTGGCACGATCCGCCCCACGATTCAACAGCTTGGCGCCGGCATGGCCTGCTCCACCCATGATGCCACCCTGTACTGCGGTAGCAATCGCGGTATCACGCATGTCCCCCAATATTTCGGACCTGAAATCACCCAGCGTTTTCTCGGGAGTCAGTGTCGCGTAGTCGAGTGCTTTTTGCGCAATCGTCGCAGCCTGTTCGCTGGGCATATCGCGCAGCAGGTAGCCAGACAGCAGGCGCGCGAACCCGGCTTTACCCAACTTTTCTGCCAGAAAGCCAAGGCCCAATTTTTCGCTGGCAGCCTCGGTCAGCCCGTACGCTGCACCGTGTAGCACGGCCTGTGCCGTAGAACGGCCTGCGTTTTTCGCATCGCTGTACGCCTGCACACCGCTGTCGGCCCCCATAACGCCCAGCGCTACATTCGGGTTGCGCGTGGCCACGGCTGCCGCCAGCGCCGGCACAGCGCGTACGGTCGATTGCAGGCCCCCATAGGCAGCACGCAAGTCCCTGTTCTGGATGTCGGGCTGGCTGGCTTCAGCCAGGCGTTCATGACGAGCAACCAGATCGCGGCCGGCAGCAGCAATCCGCCCGCCGACATCCTCCGGCAGCAAACCATCCGGCGTGATCGCATGAATCAGGTCACCGGCCCCCTCGATTGCACGGCCAACAGCCACACCGGAACTGTCACGCAGGGCCGAGACCAAACCAGGCAGAATGCCCTTGCCAAGGAATGCAGGATCAGCGGCGCCGGCCGTCTGCTGGGCCTGGGCCGGTTTTGCGCTACGGATCTGTTCTGCATCGCGATTTTCAGTGGCACGCATGAGCGAATGATTCTGCGCGGCCGTGGCCTCTTGCCGGGCAGCTTGCTGCTGGGCTTTACCTGCCTTGATGGTGCGTGCGTAGTCGCGGATTTTTGCAACGTAATCCAGCGTCTCCGGGTTACCCCACCGGGTCGAATTGGTGCCGGCATTGTAAGCAGACAGTGCGGCCGCATAATCGCCGCGGTAGCGGTCCAGATTCTCGCCCATCAGCCGCGCGGCGCCATCAATGGCACTGGCCGGATCAGACGGATCGACCCGCATGGACGACGCCGTTTTCGGCATGAACTGCGCAATGCCTCGGGCACCAGCAGGAGAAACCGCACGCGGGTTAAACCTCGACTCCTGAAACAGTTGCGCGGTCAGGATGTCGACGTCGATGCCATGCCGCTGAGCTGCGGCGGTGATCAGCGGGGCATATTGAGCCGGAGCAACCAGGTCCGCAGCCGTGACGGCGCGGCCGCGAGAGTCGCCCTTAGGCGCACCGACTGGCACGCGCATGCCCACAGGGGGCTGGCCGGCGAGGTTCAGCAGGCCGGATACATCGAGGTCCACGCCATCAGTGCCAGTGATCGGGGTTTGAGTGTCGGCCATGCCGGTCTCCAAAAATGCAAAAACCCGCCGAAGCGGGTTGGGTGGACGATGCGATACGATCTCAGGTGGTCTATTTATACGTCATGACCAATACTGCAAGGCTGATGCACAGGAGCATTTGACATGCTGATACTCTCTGATCTGAGCGAAAAGCTGGTAACCCTTCTTCAAGGGGCGAGGTATAAGCAGCCGACTCATATTGATGAGCTGTGCCCAAGATGCCGACAGCACATGTTCAGGGTTTCCCGAGTCATGCCCGCCCCAGATTTTGGGGATGAGGCACAGCACCGGCTCTATGAATGCCATGCCTGCGGCTATGCCGAGATGAAAGTGATTTACTGAGCCAGTGCGTCAACACGTTGTTTTTGCAGCAAACGCCAGAATTGGCTTTTGCAAAAACGCGGCATGCCATCATTCAAGCAGCAGCGATGACTGCGACTGCCGCTCAAGCGCGGTCAGGCGCGCGGTCAGCATCGGCTTGACGAAGCGCCAGCGGCTCAGGCCCTTGCCGCACAGGCTGGCGAACCGTGCCTGCTGGCTCATTTCCGCTCTGACCTCGTACCACTCGGCCATCAGAGAGCGATTTGCCGAGCTTTGCGCGTCGATTCGCTCCAGTTGGTCCAGAACCCAGCGCCGGAAGGCTTGCCCCTTGGCCGTGCGGGCAAACATGCCCAGCAGGTGTGCGCCGCGCAGGCTGAACAGCCGATTTGCCACCGGAGGTATGCCCTGCCCCAAACTGGGGGTCAGGTGAAGTGCGGTCATCGACGCAGAAAACTCGGCTCTGTGCCGGTCATAGAGTCGAGTCACTTTGTCCGTTCGCGTGTACCCCATGGCGCGGGCAATGTCGGATGCCTTCAACCATTGGCGCCCCGCGTGCTCTATCAGTTGGAGAGGTTGATTCTCAAAGGTCAGCTTGTTCATTTCATTTCCACAGAGTGATTGAGCCGTTGGCCAATAAAAAAGCCCCACGGAAACCGTGAGGCTGAAAATTGAATCCCCGCTCATGGCGGGGTGCTGTGCTGTTTACTGCCCGAGGAACCCTGTCACGTTGCCACGTTGCCGGCCGGTTGACGTGGTAGTCCCTTGCCCGGAGCCGAGCAACAAATTGATCTGCCCTTTGTAACCGGCATTTTCTGCGCGCAACGCCTGAATTTTGTCTTTCGCATCTTGGCGAATGGACTGATCTCGCACCGAACGATCCGCCAGCGTTTTCTCGTACTGACGGATATAAGTATCGTTGTTGCGAACAAGATCGATCAGGGAATTCGCCGTGCGAATGTTCTCCGCCGCAACCTTGCCGCCAGGCACCTCCGGTAGTTGGCCAACATCCCCCGTATTTCTGTTGAACAGCACACCGCCATCCACGCTGTACGGGGCCAGACCGCGCCGGGCACTTTCATAGCGCTGACGAACCCCCAATGGCACCCCGCCGTTGAGCGTAATCGTATCCAGATCGTTGCCTATCTTGGCACCGCGAGCTTCCTCCAGGCTCTTGGCGGCCGAGGCCTGCCCCGGGTTGAGCTGCGCATAGGCGGCAGAAACATTTTTGTACAGATTCCCCATGAGCTTGGCGTTCTTGGGTGAAATCAGATCCGGACTTCCCAGGGAGTCAACAACGCCCTTAACGTCCGGCGTACTCATCCCGGTATTCAGCGCAATGGCCTGTTGCACCCGTGGGTTGCTCATGTCGAGCGGCAGCTTTTTGGCTTCCTCCACCCCCATGGCGCCCTGATTCTTGAGCTGCTGTTCAAGCAGGGTTTTCTGCAGATCGGCACGCGCCTTGGCTTGCGCCGTTTCGGCAGAGACATCGGCCGCATATGCGGCCTTTGCCATATCGCCCAGCCCGGACAAGATTCCCGCCTGGATCAGCCCGCTCATTGCATCACCTCGTTCGCAGACATGCCGGGCTCCATCTCGTCAGGCGCGCCAACAGGCGCCGGCTCGGCGGGCTCTTGGTCGGCAGGAGCTGCCTGCCCGCCCCCGCCCTGCGTCAGCGTTTTGCCGTACTCGATGGCATCACGCGCCGTCGATTCAGCATCCTGCACCACCCCCAGCAGCGCGAATGCTTCCGCCAGGCGTTGCGCGATTTCCACACTGGCCGCCGAGAGCATGCCGGTGTCGATCTGCATACCTGCCTGCTGCGCCGCCTGGCGCTGCCCCAGCAGCGCACGAACCACGCCGCCGCCAATGGCCTGCCCGGCATCACCCTGCTGGGCCTGCGCCACCAGTTGCATGAACGCGTCACGCTGCATCAGGTACTGCAGGGTCATCAGTACCAGCTTGGTGTAGATGCGTTGCCCACCGCTACTTTGCCCCTGCTGTTCAGCCATGCCGCTATTGATCAGTCCAGCCATCAGCGAACCCCCTTGATTTTTTCCTGTTGCGTGGCCTGGGCGACGGCGGCTGCAACAGCCTGCTGCTGTGCGGCCTGCTGGCCAGCGGCCAGCAATCCTGTCGGGCGCGAGACCTGCCGGAACTGCTCGCGCTGCGGTGTCGCCCACGCGGCATTCCGCTCCTGACGGTCGAGCTGTCTGTTGCGCTGCTTGATCGCTTCTTTCGCCATCATGGCCTGACCAACGGCCGGCAGAATCGTGCCAGCCGCCAGCCGGGCGGTCTTGTTCCCGGCCAGTTGCTCCAGTTGGTCAACGCCCTTGCTGGCAATGTCTTTCACGCCATCCATAAAGCTGCTCAGCGCCGGCATAAACGAGCCGTCGAGCGAGCCGAACATGCCATCACCGCCGCTGAGCACCCCGCTGCCGAAACCGATCTGCTCAGCCACATTGCTGTCACCGAACGGCGAGCCGGACACCATGTCCGTGCCGGCGGCGGCCTCCGCCGATGGGCCGGACAGGTAGTCGATACTGTCATTGCCGGCACCACTGAATCCGAAGTCAAAGTCCATCATTTCTCCTATCTCCTACTCACTGCTGCTGCTGGTGCTGCTGTTGTCGCTGTTGTTGCTGTCGTTGCTCGATGCCGGCGCGCCCATGGAGTTGTTGAATCCAACAGCGCTATTGACAGATCGTTGGTGGCTCGCGCCCCATCCGCCATCGTTGTCCGCACCATTGCTCGCTGCGCCATTGCTGGCCGGCCCGCCCAGACTGTCGTTGAAGCCGACAGCCGCATTGGTGTTCCTGCTCGACACCCCCCATCCGCCGGTATCATCACCGCGCATGCTGTCCGCAAACGAGGCAATCCCCAGCAGCCCGCGCGAGACTGCCATGTCACCGAACGGGTTGCCGGTAGTGACACCATTGAGCATCCCCATGCCAAGCAGCCCAGTGACTGCCGCCGTAGCGTAGTCGCCTTGTTGTGCCGATTTGGTTGCGCTATAGGCGCTGCTGATTGCCTGCGCCGGTTTGGCGAATCCCAGCATGCCGATTGCCGGCGCGGCCATGGCCGACAGAGTCGCCTCTTTCGCATCCGGGCGGCTCTGGTCGACCGACATCATGTTGGCCATCACGCCAAATTGCGGCGCCGCAATAGACAGTACCGCTCGCGCCCAACGGCCGGCCGTCGAGTTGAGTGCCCCCTGTACGCTACTTGCCATTGAAGCACTGCGCGCCGCCGCATCTGCGCTGACCGGCCCGGCCGCATGCTCTGCATTCCCGCCACGCTCCTGCCCGGGTGCAGTCGCCCATCCGTTCTCGTCGAGTGCATCAGCGGCGTCCATGCCGGCTGACAGCAACCCACGGAACGAGCCCCCCTGTGTCCATGCCATCAGCGCCCCCCTTGCTGTGTCGGCACGGCCTTAACGTCCGGGTTGTCAGCCTCAACGCTCCACTCTTTGGCCCAGCCCGGCTGCGCGGCAAATGCGCTGTTCATCAGCGCGATGTTGCTGTCTCGCAGGGTCTTGGCTGCATCGAGCGCAGTCTGCTTGTCCTTGGTGGACATCTGCGCCGCCTGCAGCCGGGCGACGTTATCCTGATAGATCGCGTTGGCCTGGCTGATCGCCGACAGGTAGTTCTGCCGCAGCGAGTAGTTCTGTGTCTGGTCGATTTTCCCGGTGTCAAACGAGTTGTTCAGCGTGGACAGGTCGCGGTTGTACTGATGCTGAACCGCCATGTTCTGCAGGGCATAGCTCTGTTGTTGCTGGTCCTGCGCGAATTTGTTCTGCCAGTCGACGTTGTTCATCCGGTTCTGGAAATACCGCTGCGCATCAGGACCGGCAATGTCGATTGCCTTGGACACCATTGCTTCCATGGCAGCCTGTTCGCTCATGCTGCTGTTGAGCAGCCCACGCGAGGCGAATGACATCCGTGCCTGGTCACCGGCCTGGCGAACCACAGCGTTATTCGGGTCGAGCAGGTTTTTCAGCCGGCCTTCGATGGTCTCGTTCGCCGCGTCGACCTGACTGTTGACGTTCGCGTCGTAGTGTCCCGCAGGGGTGCGGTTGGCGATTTGCTGCTGCATGCCATCGCTCAGCCCCCAGTCGTAGCCCTTGAACTGGCCAACCTGATTCCAGTGATCGGTAGCGGACAGACCGCTGGCAGCAATTTCGTCTGCATGGGCGGCGCCGTAGATACCGGCATAGTCATTCGGATCGAACGACTGGTTGCCGATCTGCACCTGCCCGGTTTTCGGGTTGTAGACCCCGCTGTATCCCGCACCCCATGTCCCCGCAGTGCTGGCAGCCTTGTCACGGGCCCACTCGGCCCCGTTTCCACCGGTGTACTCGGCAGAATTGAGGAAAGCCATGCCGCGGTCTGCGCCACTCAGATTTTGCCCGGACCAGTAGTCGAGTCCGGCCTGATCGGCGTCACGCCCTAGCAGGTTCCGATAATCTTGCTGAATGGCATTCGTGCTGGAGTTTTTTGCCCGGTACTCGTCAGATGACCGGATACCATCAAACACGCCACCCAGACCGGAACTGTCTCCCTGCTTCGACCAGTAGTCGAGACCAGCCTGATCCGCATCCCGGCCCAGCACGTTTTTGTAGGTTTGCTGGATGATCGAGGACGTGTCGTTCTTGGCCCGGTTTTCGGCCGAGCCGAGAAAGCTGTTCTGCACGTCCGCATAGGACATGCCGCCGGACGCCATCTGCTTTGTCCAGTAGTCGAGCCCCGCCTGATCGGCGTCACGACCCAATACGTTCTTGTACAGATCGCTGATCTGGTTTTTCGCATAGGCGTCCTGCGCACTGGAGGCGCCGGTGTTGATGCCTGAGGCCAGTAGAGCCATCGTGTTCTCCGTTATCGCTGCTCGCCTCGCAGCGAGTAATACAAGCTGATGCCCGAGAGGGTGAAGGCGGGCGTGTCATCCGACTCATGCCAGATCAGCGCCCCAATGCTGGTACCGACCCCATCGAGGTGAACAACTGGGCTGTCCTCCCCTGGCCCGGTCCAGATGGCATTACCGAACTCGGCGGCGCCCCATGCCGCCCCATGCCGCTGCGCATCGACGCGGTACACGATCGAGGGGTCATAACGCAGCCCGTCGTAGTCGAATGTGTGCCGGGCGAGCAGCTCGATCGGCTCTGCCGCATTGAGTTCCAACGCCATACGGTGGAACCGCTTTTTCTGCGCCGGCCGCTTGAGGTAGTGGAACGGAAGCGCGATCCGGGCGGCAATCGGCGCACCGTCAAACGATGTCCCGCTGTCTTCCAGCATCACCCAGCCATCGGTAGTGCCGAACACGTTGAATTCATCGCCATCCGCATCATCGCCATTGGCGAATGTGCTGAACTGGTGCTCATAGCGAAACGTCGTGAACGCCACCGAGTTCGGCTCGATCACTGGCGCCGGTCGCCACACGGCAGCAGTGATCCCCATTCCGCCGGGCAGGTAGATCCGGTACTGGTTCTTGCGCTTCACCGCCCGTGCAGCAATCGCACTGGTCGTCGCTGCGTCAATCAGCGGTTGCGCCGCGTGGCTGAGCAGTGCCGCGCTGAATCCGCCAAACGACTGCGTAGCGGCCAGACTGGTCAGGCCCCGCGAGTCGAGAAACAGCGCGTTACCGGCAGTCTCCACGGCCGAGTTGGTTCGTGCGCCGATGTCCTGCGAGTGCGTGGCCAACTGCCAGTCGGCCTTGCTGGCTCCGGTAAGAAACACGATCCGGCCCCGGCAAAACACCGCGAACACATCCCCTTTGAGCGATGCCATGCCAGTGATCTCGTCAGAGACCCCGAGCAACCCCGCAGTCGTGGTGTAGCGCATCGGGTCTCCCAGGTTACTGTGCTGCAGTTGCCCGTTCGGATAGGCCAGGAACAGATGGTTCTTGAACTCAGCCACACGGCGAGGCCGGTCAGACCGGTCTGCGCGGGCAATGCGCCAGGCGCTCGACGCGGCACCGGCAAACTCGGCCACGGTCAGCACCAGCGTCGTACCGGAATAGCTTTTGACTTTGCCCTTCAGCCAACTGGCCGGCGCGGCCGGGGCCCACGCCTCCAGCTCGTCACCTACCGCCCAACTGCGCGACGTCTCGACGACCGTAAACGTCAGGTCGCCTGCAGCCGGCGTCACCGCATTGCTCGCGGTCGCCTCGCTGCCCATGATTGGCGCCATGAATGTCACTGTGCTGCCGTCGCATTTGAATGGCGGATTGACACCATCGCAGCCATACCAGGCCCGGCCAGCAGTGGCACCAATGAAGTTTGCTACTACCGCCTGCAGGCTGCCGCCGGGGCGAAAGAGGTCACAGACCAACTGCCAGCCGGTCAGCGACGACCGATAGAGCGCCGCGGCCGTCCCCTCGGCATTGTCGCGTAGCGCAAACACCTGGGCGTTGAATACCGCGACGCCGCGCACCGGGCCGCTGCCCGGTACCTTCCCGATCTTGGCGCGCAGATATGCGACGGCAGCGCGGCGACGAGCTCGGTAATCCGGCGAATCAAACGTGCCTGCGGCTGCATCGGTAGCCAGCGTTGCCCGGGCTTCTGCCAGTACAGACAGCGTCTGACCGGCGGTCAATGAGCCGGAGACGTTGACCAGCACCAGCACATCATCCTCGATTGCCATGATCTCGGCCGAGCCACTGGGGGTAGTGGCAATATCGCCAACCGACAACGGTGCGGTCATGTTGCAGGCCGTGGCGATGTAGTACCGGGCCGTGGATGCCAGCAGGCGGCCATCGAATCGTTCGTACCCATCAACGCGGCGATACCCGGACAGGCCATAGACCTGCTCGATATTCTCCGCAGTCAAGCATCTGCCGGCTGCAATCTGCATCGGGCTGGCAGCCAGGTCCAGCCCGCCGGCCAGCGGGGTGTAATCCATCTGACTCATTCGCCCCCCTACGCCAGTGGATAAGCGGTGGCAGGCAACGATTCGATGCGATCAAGCGAAACCCCGCCACGCCGTAACATCTGCCGCTGGGTTGCATCCATCTGTGCCAGCAACTGCTGATAGTTCCGCTCTCCGGTGGCATACAGATCCGGAGCGCTGTCGTGCCCGGCGTAGTGCATCAACGCTCGCCAGACAATCGCCATGCGATACGGCGCCGGCATCAGCGGGACGTCAGCATCCGAAATCAGGTCATGGCTGTCCCGGTAGTAGTCGAATGCCATACTGACCGGCGTATCAGTGGCGGGCGCCAGTGCGATACGCCGATCAGGGAGCCGGGACCAGACGAGTCGCGCACCGGGCAGCATCTCGGACAGCAGGCTGAAATCAGGCTCGAACCGGCATCGAGCGCCACCAATACGCATGGTATCGGTGACGATGCGCCCTACGTCGGTCAGTTGATAGTCGCCAGCCAGATCCACGCGGACGGCATGAGCCGGCAGATCAATACTGACCTGACGCCACATGAAGTCCCAGTCACGCGGCAGATTGAGGATGTCCTGATAGCCCTGCCGGACCCAGGCGATCAACTTGGCGTTGATGCCGACCTGGCCGGCGATTGCGGTCGGGCCGTCACCAGACAGGCCGGCCTCCATCCGCAGGCGCCGGCACAGGTCAAGGAAGGTCATATCAGCCCTTCACGCTGTACGGATAGCTCGGCACCTCGCGCGGATCGAGCGTTTCCGGGTCGTACTCGACCTGAACCGCGTTTTCCAGCACGGACAGCACGGCACGCGGCACCGTCACGTCGACACCCCGCTTGATCAGATAGCTCACGCCATTGACGCCGACGAACACATCGCCAGCCTCGCCACGCTCCTTGCTGATGTGGATGACGACACTGTCGTTTTTGCCCTTGGGTTGCCTGGCAGCTTGCTTGGGTTCGGTGGATTCGGTCTGTTGGATCTCGTCCATATTCGCTCCTTGGAAAGAGAAATGCCCGCACTGGGCGGGCACTTCGGGTTACTTACAGGTCAGTGACAGCCACTTCAAGCCGCGCCATCCAGGCCTCGTTCAGGCGGATGGCGGTGAAATAGGTTTTCCAGCCCACCGTCCCTCGCTGGCCGAGGGGATCGCCACCACGGGGAGTCCCCGGATTCAGCACCATCGGTGTGATGGCCGTGGCGCCCTTGAGCGCGACCGTGCCATAGGCGTCCTGACCGACGATCACGATCGGATACACGTCAGCACTGGTGCCGGCGGTCGACTTCATCGCGCCTTTGGCGCCACCAGCATCCACGAACGGCGCCAGCGCAGGAGACAGGATGAATCGGATGCCTTCGACCTTGCCGACTTCGTGCGGCAACGCCTTCATCGACTGTCCATAGAGTTCGACAGGCACGAACCCCGGCAGGGTGCGCAGATCGGCCTCGATGTCGGTATGGCCGAACGCGATGAATGCCGCACTGACCGGCTCGGTCTTGTAGTTCGTCGAGCCGCTCAGCATCTTGGTCACCTCCTTGGCCCGCTGAGCCTTGAGGAATCGGGTCACTGCACGCAGCTTGTTCAAACCGATGGCCGAGTTGACCGCGTTGCGGGCGGCACCGTTGCCGTAGAACACGTTGGTGCCACCGCGCAGGACACCATAGGTCAGCACCTCGATCGTCTCGGCCGCCTGCTCGCCGCACAGCGCGGTCGCATCTTTCAGCACCGGGTCTTCTGCCACGTCGGCAACCTTGTCGGTGATCTCGACCACATCACCGTACTGCTGCAGCGTGGCCGGTACGTCAACGTAGTTCATGGCCCGGGGCGTCGGGGTGACCCCCTCGGACAGCGGCGTGACAGCCGGCGGGAACGGAACCGGGCGGCGGAACTTGACCGCCTCGGCCGTGTTTTTCGGGATCGGCTTGGCCTGGGCGAATTTGCCCAGCACCAGGATCGGCTCGGCGTGCGCCAGCATTTCATTGGCAGCCCACGCCGCCGTGCGCTGGCTGATCGAGCCATAGGTAGTGGTACCCATTCAAAAATTCCTCAGCGTTTCCGCGCGTAAAACTCGAACGCGGATTCAAAATCTTCGGGCGCGCCGGACGATTCCGGTCGCCCCCCTCTGGCCGGGACACCGACGGCAGATTGCAGGCGCCGGTCGCGTTCGGCGGCTACCTTGTCGGTAGCGGCCTTGGCCTGCGTCTGGACCTGCGTCTGTTCCCGCTTGAATTGCGACAGCAGCCACACACTCTCATCGGCGTCATCACTGTTAAGGATGTCGCGGACACGGAGTGGCTGCTGATTGACCCAGCCATGAAATGCCGGATCATTCACCACCTGCATCCAGTCAGGGTGCGCGGCCCCAAGGGCGGCGAACTGCTGGGTCAAGTGGTTTTCGCGCGTCAGCGACTCCGCCGGGAGTCTGGCTGCCGCCGACACGGCGGCCAGATCGGCGCGGTGTCGCTCTCGCTCAGCTTTCAGCACTGCAGCCAATTCAGGCATGTCTGCTTCCAGTTGAGCCATGGTGGCGTCGTCTTGCGACGAGGCCGGTTCCAGCTTTTGCTGCAGCGCACGCTCGGCGGCAGCGCGCCGTTCACGCTCTTCTGCAAGGCGCCGTTGCAGCGCTGCCTGCCGGCCGGCATCGCTGCGCGCCGCCTGCAGAGCCGCATCGCGCTCCGCCTTCAGCCGATCCGCGTCTCCGGACTCGGCAGCAGGCATGGCCGTGTCCGGGGGAGTGGCGGTTTTCGGGTTGCCCGCATCGGGATCGCCATCGCCCCCCTTGCTGGCAGGCTCGGTGGCGAGGGGGGCGCTGCCACCCTGTGCGGCCGAGAACTCGGCAAAGGCGTCTTCGAAGTGCTGTTCTGCCGGCTGACCGGCATTGGCGGTTTGCGCAGGTTGATTGGTGTCCATGCGGTGTTTCCTTTCACGGCGTGGTGGGTGTGCGGCCTTGCGGCGGCAGGGTGAAAAAAACCCGCCATGAGGCGGGTCAGTAACCGGTCGTCTTGGGTGCCAGCGGCGCCGGGTCCCGGGTCAGTGCCAGCACGTCGCACAGCGCGGCAATCCGTCCGCGCAGGTATTGCGACCGGTCGTGGTCGAGCGTCGGTGACTCAAGCTGCTGACGGGCATCCTGCAGGGACTGCTCCACGAATTTGCTGACAGCGCCCCAGGTGTCGGAATGAATATCGACCATCAGATGCCTGCCCCCGTCTGCAGCCGTAGTGCCGCCTCGGCATTGAACAGTTTGTGCTTGCTGTCGAGTGTCAATTCCGTTTCCTCTCGCGCTGCCTGGATCTGCGCAGCGGACAGTTCACGGTCGGACTGCAGCCGCAGTAGAGCCAGTTGGGAATCCTGCTCGGCGGTTGCCTCACGCAACTGCATGTCGTGCGCATCCAACTGAGCATCCAACTGCGCCTTGGCCAGCTCGGCGCGTGCCGCCTCAGCGGCAGCCTGTGCGCGGGCCATTTCGGTTTGCTGGCGCATGGCCAGTTCAGCCTGTTGGGCCTGCATATCCATCTGCAGCCGCTGCGCCTCCATCTGCAACTTTTGCTCGTCCAGTTGCAGGCGCTTCATATCCACCTGTGCCTTGATCATCTCCGGTGGCGGCGTCTGCGGCCCAGCCGGCTGTTTCTGTTTCATTTGCTCATCGGTCAGCACCAGCCCGTCGGCGGAAATGCTCATCGACTGCACCAGCTTGCGGTACAGCGCCGGAATATCGGTCATCGGCCCGAGCACCGGCGAGGATTGCGCGAGCTGAAGCAGATTCAGCAGCCCCTGCTGCGTCTGCTCACGGACCAGCAGGGAGCTGGACCCGAGAGCGATGATCTCCATATCTCCCTTGATCGTTTCATCCTGGTCGTACTGCATGAACCAGTCGTACAGCCGGCTGAGCGTGGGTCGCAGCATATCGTCGTCGAATCGCTTGACGATACGGCGCAGCACGGTAGACGCGCCGGACAGCAGCATGGCCATGCCCTGGGCAGTCTTGGTGACCTCGGGTGTGGCCTGAGTCTGCTGACCCTGAGCGATCTGCGGCAGGCTCGTTTCCTCGTCGATCAGTTGCGCCGCCGTCTGGAATGTCTGCATCAGCTCGTTCAGGTTTGCTGCGACCGGGAACGCTCCGAATGCTGCATTGACCGGCGTGTTGCGCTCGGTCACTTGCCAGAGCTTGCCGGGGCGCAGCACCCACTCCCCGTCGACCGGGGTCACGATCTGGCTGTTGATCACGATTTGTGGCATCACGGACATGGCCGCGTTGTCGAGCAGCATGCGCCATGCGGCATTGGCCACTCGCTGACTGTCGCGGCACAGAGCCGGGATGCCGAGGCCGAACGGCCGTGTACTGTCTGGCTCCCATGCGAACACGCTGTACGGCGGTTCTCCGCTGTCGAGTGGGTTGAGAGATGCCTTCAGCACATGTCCATCGCAGATCCACACCACACCGGATACCAGCAGTAGCGCGTCATCAGGCATTTCGACACCAGCGGCAGCCAGATCCTCACGGTCAATTTCGCCGTGGTATTCCCACACCTCGTAGCGGCCGCGATCGATCACGCGTCCGTCGTTGTCGGTTGCCACCTCGTCGACCCGGCCCGCAGAAGCGCTCCGCTTGGGTTCCCCCTCCAGCAGCTCACGAATGGCGTCGGCGTCGAATCCCGGCACGCGAGCCAGGTTACGCAGCGCTTGCCGCGTCATGCGGTGACGCTCAGCCATCCACTCAGCATCGGCAAGAGTGGTCGCGGTCGGGTCGACGAAAAAATCCCACGGCGACACACGCTGCACGCTCGGGCGCAGATCCCGCGTCATTTCCATGGCACTGACGAATGCCCCCGGCGCAATCTCTCGCTGGGCCCAGCGGCGCCGGGTACGGCTCTCGATTGCGGGCCCCTTGACGATGCCCGTGCCGAGCGTGACCGCATCGTGCAGCATCTCGCGCATAACGCCGTTCATGTCACATTCGGCCGTCACATCGTCCATACGGCGTCGCATGCGCGCCGCTGCGTCATCGGCAGACGCCTGACGCTGGGTTGCCATCGGGCCGCTCGGCATGTCGGGCTCCGGTGTCGGCTGGATGTCCCAGTTTCGGTCATCGGTTGGCAGCAGCATTTCCGCCAGCCTGGCCTCGGCAGCCAGGCACTTGGCCCGCGTCAGCCTGACAAACGCAGTCGAGCGTCCCGCCCGCTCCAGCGCAGACAGCGTCTCGGCATCATACCGACCCTCGTACTGGCGCAGGTCGTCGAGCCACCGCTGTTCCAGTGCTGATTTGTCGGCCACTGCACGGTCAATCAGCCCCTGCAGGCGGGAGCCGAATACCTGCATGCGCTCCGCTTGGGCGCGCCGGCTCGCCTCGGCGATCTCATCGTCGAGAGGGGAATCAATCATGGGGATACCTCAGTAGCCGCCGGCTCTGTCAACCGCGGCGAATTGTGAAGGAACACGGATGGCAGTCACCGGCCGCTCAACCGGGTACAGCCGCACGATGGGATAGGTGCCCGCATCGTTGACGTGATCAATGCCACTGGACTTGTCCGGCTCGCCGTTTTTGTCGTATGCCTGCTGTTCCAGACCCTCGGTGAATTTCGGGCAGCGATGCGTGTTTACGCGCATGCGGCGCTGACCGTTTGCATTCAGCAGCATGGCGTTTGTCGCCAACACGCGGTCACGGACAGCCGGGTTTGCGCCAGTCACGTAGATGGAGAATCCCGCTGCGCGCAGAATGGTCAGATCGGATTCGCTGGCCCGCTTGCTGCTGGTGTTTTGACCGGATGCGTCCGGATAGATCGTCACCGCGTGCCCGCGGTCTCGCCAGCGTTCGCTGATCATCTGCGCCATCGTCGGCGTGTCGCGCACATCAACCAGTTCGTCCACTGCAAGCGGGCAGCCATTGCGGATCACGTAGACCACTGCGGCCATGTGCAGCACGTTGAAGTCCATGCCGATGTGCAGCGGCTCCCCCTCATCCATTTCGGCATCAGTGTGAGACAGCGTTCGATCAAAATTCGGGTAGACAGACCCCGACTTCAGGTTGACGAACAGCCCGCGCAGGTAGGCATCGATGAGCTCGGGCGGGTATGAGTCGAACAGCGACGAGATGTAGTCATCAGGCAGGTTCGCTTCGTTGTCGTAGGTACTTGCCTGGATCAGGCCATACAGCGCAGACAGGCCGGGCTTATCGCGCACCGCCTTGACGAATTGCTCATAGACGAACTTGAAGCCCTCCGGTGTCGTCGTGACATCGACGCCATTTTTCAGGCCATTGGCCTGGTACCGCATCCGTGAAATGATCTTCCGCCATGCTTGGCGTGCTTTCTCGGCCTTCATGACGTCCAGCTCGTCACACAACGCCTTGCCGATCTTGAAGCCGACAATGGTCTCCGGCCGCTCCATGGACCGGCAGATTACCGTCCCGCGATAGCGTCGCCCCTCATGGATATGGACCTCCCGGTTGCTCTCGACAATGTTGCAGCGCAGCCCCCAGTCTCTGGCCACCTCCTCGACCGTCGGGTAGAAAATGTCGCGGATTTGCGGATAAGTCGGCGCGAAATACCCAGCGTTGATGCGTGGGTACTCCCAGAAATGTTGCATCAGCCCACCACAGCCGACCCACGTTTTCCCGGACCCAAACCCGGCCACGTAGGCGCGGAATTTGTGCGGCATCGCGAGGAACGAGGCCTGCGGAATGTTGAGGCTAGGCATGCGGTTTCCTTGCGTCCCTTACCTCGACCACCACCTTGACCGGTGACGGTATGTCGTCGTCGGGGTCTTTCAGCTCGGCACGCCGTTTCTCGATCTCCAATTGCTTGATCTCGGCGTCCAGCGCAGCAGCCACCAGGGCGACTCGGCGCGCTTCCAGCGACTCGACGCGCGCAGTCAGCTTGTCGATCAGCGCCGAGTAGTCCCGGACCTTGGCCGTTCTCTTGATCAGGTCGCCGCCGGTCGGCTCGCCATCGATCTCTACCGGCTCGGTCGTCTCGGATTCGACCTCCAGCGTGTCGCCCTTGTCCTGCTCACGCTGCAGTGCCCGCATCAGACGGATGCGCGTCAGCCGCAGTTCTTCGTCGACGTTGCCCAGCTCGATGCTGGCCGCGATGCCCTGCTCCTCATCTGACAGGAATCGGCTGTACAGGCTGCCAGGGCGGGCGGCGTTGCGGTTGCCGGTCTGGTTGCGTGGGCCGGTACTCCGGCCACCGTGTAGCTTGCAGCGGGTCGAGCCAACCGCCGCATGGCGCTTGCATGGCTCCCCGCTGCGGGTTTTTGCTCCGCAGAGGGCCATGTGCATGCACCTCGTTCATGGGGTTGGTTGTTGTAATTTCAGCCGTCAAACAGAAACCAGCCAGGTGGCGGACTTGTGTTTGGGGGCTGCGCGGACCACCCCCTTTCCGAGGCGCCCGCGCGCAAATCTCACTCGACCAGCGTCAAGGTCGTCACCTGGCCACCGGTGAACACGTCCATGGTCATGGCGATGCGGACAGCGTG
This sequence comes from Microvirgula sp. AG722, assembly GCF_003269145.1. NCBI lineage: Bacteria > Pseudomonadati > Pseudomonadota > Betaproteobacteria > Neisseriales > Aquaspirillaceae > Microvirgula > Microvirgula sp. AG722. Next base: position 97,495 of record NZ_QLTJ01000009.1, read on the forward strand.
TTCAGCGTCAGCGCCGGCCCGCATGGCAGCAATCGCCGGCATGGCGCCCGAGCCGATCGCCCATGGCCATTCGAAGTCGTCAGGCTCGTCAACGCCGTCGGTGTAGGCACGCAGCACATGGCCGTCCCATACCAGTACATCGAATTCAGATTCACCGGCCGGGGTTGGCAGCGACTTCTCTTCGTCCAGCAGGAACCGCTTCACGCCCGGCAGGTACCGTGTATCGCCAGCAAACCCGACCAGACGGTCGCCGAGCCGGAACACCTTCACGTAGTTGTCACGCTCGATCACGCCATTGGCGGTGGCTCGGCCGTCTGCGGCCATCGTTCGGCCATCAAATGCGATCGTGGTCATGCGGCGGCTACCGGTCTCGGTATGCCATTGAGGTCAGCGATGGCATCTGCCTCGGTCAGAGCCGGGCGCGACAGTTGGGTACGCAGCTCGTAGCCCATCAGCGGCCAGACCTTGGCGATGGCATTCTCGCGCGCGATCTTTCGGCCAAGCTCGGTGTCGAAGTTTTCAGGGCTGGCGCACGCGCTCTCTCCGGTGACGGTGAAGCCGTTCTTCAGGACGAGGACGCAGAAGGTCAGCAGGCGCAGGCTTCCGACGTGTCCGCCACCTGGGTGCCGGGCATGCAGCTCCATCTTGGCCAGAGCTCCTTCGATGCCGTGGTCTGCGGTGAAGTAAATCTCGGTGTCGATGTTCGATTCAATATCTGCCGGCGTGATGCGCGGCGCGGTCAGGCCCTTGGCCTGGATTTCCTGCTCGATTTGCTGGTCGTTCATGCTGGCTCTCCCACGATGTACCAGTCTTCGGCCAGCATGTCGGTCTGCGATGCGAGCCAGCCAGCGACTAGCTTGTTGTCCGCAGTCTTCATGCAAATCGTGCTGACGAATTCCGGCTCGCCGATGAGTTCTCCGAAGCCATACTTGAGGCCGCTTTGCAGATCGGAGCCCTTAATCAGGTACAGGAACATTCCCTTTCCGTTCCATCCGGCGCGGGCGACACACTGTCCGAGCTTCATCGCCTCGATGGCCTGCCCGAACGTCATGCCGGCGGCCGGGCGATATGCGCGCTCGAACACATCCTCGGGCGACCACGACACGTAGCCGGCGTACTCGGCAGTGTTGGCCTTGCCGCCGTCGACGTATTCGACGAGGAAGCCTTCATCGGTGCCGTTCTCGCTAGCCGGCAGTTCCCATCCGCGAAACTGGTTGTAGGCGAGCCGGGTCATGGGCTTGGCGTTGATAATCTTGGTGCCGATGTATTGCTGCATTGCATACCCTCCAGAAACGGAAAAACCCGCCGGAGCGGGTTGCGGATGAAATCAAAAACAGCTACCAAATCAAGCTGACAATGGCATAAAATTGACGCCACTCAATATTCTCATCGCCATGGATAAAGGAGCCGCTTATGGGGCCAAGGTACATCGTCAGGTCGGTCCACCCTGCTGTAATTCATCAAGGGAGCAGGCCGCAGGCAAGTGCCAATATCCCCATCAGGCAGTTCTATCTTTATGACACGGTGCGAGAGCGACGGCTGTACGGGATCTTTCATTCCAAGGCTGATGCCGAAGAGGCCTGCAAAGCCAAGAATTCAGGGTAATGCTCTCTCAGCCGCCCATGCTGTCAAACGGGTCGGTCTCATCGCCTGCCTTCCCGCCGCCAAGTCGGCCTGCAGCGCCTGAGCGGCCGTCTGCCGGCAGGACGTCGAGTTGTCCGATCGGAACCCGGCGAGTGTTCGGTGTGCTTTACCAAGCCGTGACACATCCATGACCACAGCCAGAAAAATGGCTTATGGATTTTGTATAATAAAAATTATCCAAAACAGATAATCAACCAATGGCCATTGTTCACGACACCAGGTTTATCCACACGGTCAGCACCAGAAGCACCTTGGTATCAGTTCCGGGCAGTCCTGCGCCTCGTTCCGGGATCTATCGATGCAAAGTATGTGGTTTTGAGGTTGCTTGCCACGTAGGCGACGAACTCCCATCCAATGCACTGGATCACGTTGGGCACAGCATTTCTTGGCGGATGATCGTTGAGTGCCAGACCAGCATGGGACGGGGGCGGTAAACGCAAAACGCCCACCGGATGATCGATGGGCGAACGACTCCCGCCACAAGGCAGGAGTACACGCATATAAGCGGATTGGATAGATTATGTGCTACATAGTAGCACATAAAATCAGATCATGCACAATGCTCCTGTGCAGATTTTCTGCAGGTTGTTCGCCACCATGGTCACGCCCCGGCGCAACAGCATGTCGTAGTCGGTCTTCCTGATACCCAACTTCCGGCTGGTCGCCTCTGGCCGGCACCGGTACACGTAGTGTGCGATCAGTTGGTCGCGAGACAGCCGAGGGACGTACCTGCTGACGATACGCTCGATGTTCAGGACATCTGGGGTCGCAGGCTGTTCGCCCATGCTGATGACGCGCTTGCATGCATCGCACGGGTCTGGCTTCTCGTAGCAGAGCGGGCACCGGTTGTCGCGGAACCGGGACTCGACTGACACATTCCCTCTGCTGCGACTGGATGGCTGCCTGTTCCAGCGTCCCCACGCCTCCAGCTTTTCGTTGATCTCGGCCGGGATCATCTCTTTGACCATGAACTGTTCGCGAATCATTGCTCTTGTTCCTGTCTCGTTTTTGGTTTTGGTTGTTCAGGCGGCTTCGCGTGCCAGTTGGCACCAATCATCCAGCGACATCGCGCAGCGGTGCCGGCCGCGCACCGGAAATGCGGCCTGGCTCACGTCGTGCAGGTCCACGTAGGCCACCCACGGCCGGCGGCTGGCGCGCCAGAACAGAACCGGACGGCTACCGGTCGCCTCGGCTTGCTGCAGGGCCTGCCTCCAGTAGGCCTCGGCGAACACCTCGGTTCGTTTCGACTCGACCGCCCATCCCGGCACATCGATGTCGTGGCCACCATCCCGTGCGGCGCCGAGCCGGCGCTGAATGCTGATGCCCAGGCGCTCGGCCAGCATGGATGCCAGCTCGCGTTCACCGCGGGCGCCCTTGTCTCTGCTCATGCGTCCGGTCATGCGGCGTCATCCTCCCTGAACAGGCTGGGCAGCTCGCGCCGCAGCCCCTCGGTTACCGTGTCGATCGCCCGCATGCGCTTGTCCGGGTGTGCTGCGCTCGGCTCGACCCGGGCGGCGCGCTGCAGGCGGGCAATGGCCTCAGCCGGCAGCAGGGCGTGCGTCAGTTCATTCGTGGTCATTCCCTGCCCCCATCCAGTTTCGCCACCCAGGCCGCCCGGGCTGCGACCGTCTCAGCGTCGCATGCGATGTACCGAGCACAGACGTGGGCGTGCTCCACCGATTTGGACACGCCTGGCACGTCGTGGCGGCACTTGCCGAATCCGTGGCGGGCCATCGGGCCCGCTGCTTTGATGTTGAATTCCTTGCACTGCACGCAACGATTCATGCCGGCACCTTCACCAGGCCGCGCTCGATCCACCGGCGCCAGGTCCGCGTCATTCCACGGTGCATGTAGAACATCCGATCCTCGGCGCTCAGGCTGCCGGCCCGGCCGTCGATGGCGTCGTGGCAGGCCGCGCAGCCGAATGCAGCGCAGATGTCATCCGATTTGCGCGCCATGCCGTGGGACTCATCCGGCAGGTGGCACAGCACCACAGTGGCGCTGTCGTAACAGCACACGCCGGCAATGTTCAGCGTGCAGTCCTCGCCGCGCGCGCTCGCACGAAGCTTTTTGCTCTCGATCCTCATGCCTCTTCCACCCAGCTTTCTGCCATTTCCTCGATCTGCTCCGGGCGCATCGACGGCCAATATTTCTCGCTGATGTACCGGCACATAGCTCGGGCCACCTCATGCCTCTCGCCGTCATCCATCGATTCAAACGACAGCGACAGAGGGAACCGCACCATGGCCATACCGACGCCGGGGACCATGACACCCATTTCCTCGCAGCCGATGCTGCCCTCCCACTGGATGCGCTTCAGCACCTGGTGTGCGTCCATGCCGGTGAACGAATCGATATTTGCAGCGCACAGGGTGCCGATCCGATGCATCAACCGGTGGAATCGCGGGTTGTTCAGCTTTTTCAGGGTGGCCGAGAGGACATCACCCACCGTGTAGCCCTTCGCCCGCAACTGGCTCTGCGCATAGGCGTCGGCCGGGACCAGTGCGCCCTTGGCGACGCGCAGGAAAACGGCCGGCTTCTGGGTTCGTCTGGTCATGCAGCCACCCCCGCAAACATGTCGACCTGCCCTGCCTCGGTCTTGTCCCACAGCAGCGCGGCTCGGTAGGTGTCGCACTCCACACCGGTTGCGGGGTTCAGCCGCTTCTCGGCGACGATCACAGCACCTGCGGCGCGCAGCTCATCAAGCCGTCCACAGACGCTCGACTGGAACATGCCCAGATTCCCGGCGATTTCCGCCCGCAGCAGCGGAACCCGGCTGCGGCGCAGCAGCGCGAGGATCTGCTCGGACTGTGTGCCGGCCCGGCCGCTGGCGCGGTGGTTGCGGTAGGCGTTGTTGCGTGTGGTGGTGGTCATGCGGCGACCTCCTGTGGCTTGCCAAGGAATTTGCGCAGGGTATCGCTGACGGGCAGGTTGTATTTCGCGCGGGCCTCGGCGGCGTAGCGGCAGGAAATCGTCGGCCAGTTGCGAGGGGCGTCGTTGATTTTCTCGGTCCAGCTCAGGTCGACGCCGGCCGGGTATTTCGACGCACGCGGCGCCAGTACCTGGTCGCGGGCCTCGGACAGCATGCGGGACACGTCCGCCTCGTTGCGGGTCGTACGGCCAGGCGCCGGCAGCGACTGTTCGGGCGGGGCTGCAGCCGGGATCGGCCTGCTCACGTCGGCGGCAGACTGTTCCCAAGCGGCGCGCCAGCGGCCGGCCAGATCGCGCCACGACAGGTGCTGCATGTCGCCGCCAACGCGCTGGGCAGCCCAGAAATGGCGCGGGCTCGGCCACAGCTCCGGCTGGCCAGCATGGCGGCGGACCATCTGGTCGGCAGCGATGTAGAACGCCTTCTCTTGATCGTCGTCGGTGGCCCGGCAGCATTTGATGAACTGGGGCAGGCTCGGCGGCATGTCGTGGCGAGCGCGGCAGGCCCTCAAGCCATCCGCCACCATTTGCATGCTGATTCCGTCCTCGTCGAACGCCTCGGCCCACGCCTTTTCCCAGCTATCAATGGCAGCGGCGCCCTTGAAATTCGCCCGCCAGATATTCGGGTACATGCCGTCCAGGCGGTTGTACAGGTGGGTCATCACCGAGATGTTTTCCAGTTGCGCCCGGGGCCTAAACCACGCGCTGATACTGGCCGTCGATTGTCTCGTTGTCGGCGTATTCATCGTAATTCCCTCTCTGGCGGTTTCTGTTGACGTAGGCGGACGGGTCGAACTTGGCGCCCTTGCCACCGGCTGGTGCTGGCTGGGCAGATTGGTCAGCCGGCAGTGCGAAAATGCCCTGCCAGCTGTTCATCACCGATCGATCGAGCACGGATTCCGGGTCATTCCCTTCAGCCCGCAGCTTGTCCAGTTCCTTCACCAGCAGTTCCACGGCGCGGTCGGTCAGCGGCTTGCGAATCTTCTGCCGCATGGCGACAAACCCGTCCCATGCAGCAGCAGGCACCCAGTCAGGCAAAACAAAACCCGGCTCGGCACGAGGCGCGCGCTTCTTTGTTTTTGGTTCCTGATGGTTCTTGATGGTTATTGATGGTTCGGGTGCAATAGCTGTTGCACCCTTTACGTCGTCAGTTGCACCCTTTGTGTTCTGGTTTGCACCCTTTACGTCGTCAGTTGCACCCTTTTTAAAGGGCGCAATTTCTGCACCCTTTTTTTCGGGGGCCAAATCGGCGTACTCGGCACCCAAAATCCACGCCGGGTTGATGGCATATTCGCGCGCCGTTCCCCGGCCGCCATTCGCATTTCCGACCAGGATCAGCCAGCCGTCTTTCTCCAACCGACGGAGCTGGTACTGGACAGAGCGATCGGACTGGCGGGATTTGCGGGCGAGAGACGCGACCGATGGGAATACGTGCGTGCCGTCATCGTGGGCGTGGTCTGCGATAGCCAGCGCCAGCGTGAAGATGCCGCCGCCATCGGGAAACCGATCGAACACCATGCCGGACATTTTGGCGCTCATACGCCCCCCGCCTCGTCAGGCACAGCCATGGCCGTGAGCGTGACCGGCTGCCGCTGGGCGCCGGCCGCCTTCGGGCGGAACACGATGACCACGGCCGGGAACGGCGCCTTGGCCGCGCCGCCGATGAACTGCAGGCGCTTGTCCAGTGCGCGGATCTCGTTGGCACGCATCGCATAGCGGTGCCACCACCGGGTGTCGGTCCGCGCCGGCACCAGGCAGACGACCGTGGCGCCATGGCACGAGGCGCACAACGCTTTTTCCATCCAGAGCTTGATGGGGTGACCGAACGGCGGATTCATCCAGCAGACGCCAGTCCAGTCCTGCGCGAGACCGTCGTCGGCCCGGGTGAAATACCGGGCGCATTTGGCGTTCGCCGGCGTGGCGCACACGTCGAGGGTGAATCCGAATTCGGCGTTCAGGACGTCGAACAGCGCGCGCGGCGTCGGCCATTCGTTCGTGTCGCTGCGGAAGTGGATGTTTTCAGTCATCGACGGCCTGCGCGACTTGAGCCAGGTACGCCTGGAGCTGGTTGATTTTCCGGCGCAGGGTCGAGCCGTTGATGCTCTTGAGGCCCGCCAGTGCTCGCCGGATGTTGGCCTCGTCGCCCTGCCCTTTGATCGAGTCGGACACCATGTGGATCAGCGCCCGGTCGGCAGAGTCGATTTCCTCGGGGATCTGGGTCAGCAGGTAGCCGAATTCGTCAGCCATCGATTCCAGAATGCGGTGGTCACCGGTCAGGCTCATCAGCTCCACCGCCTCCGGCAGGTAGAACCACCGGGAGTCATCATTCGGATTTGCCTTGGCCCGGATGACGGACTCGGATGCGTCCAGCCGGGCAGCGATCACCTTTGGCCCACCGGCGGCATAGACCGTTTTGTGGGCGGCATCATTGATGCTCAAGGCCATAACTTTCCTTTTTGATCATTTTTTGCGCCGGCTTGGCGGGCAATACTTCAGTCAACGAAACGACAACACGGAGTTCAGCGAAATGACTACTTGCTCATGCGACCTGCCTTTGCCGATGAGCGAGCCTCTTTGTGGTGCGGCGGCTCAGCCGGAGAAGCTTGTCTCCGATCTCCCACGACGGCTGCCGCCGCCGCCCATTGAGCAGATCGCTGATGTACGGCTGACTCACGTCGGCCGCTCTCCCGATTTCGTTCTGGGTGAGGCCACGCCCGACCAGGTCTTTGATGAGTTGTTTCCAGTCCATACTGGCAATTCTATCGCTTTTGCGCTTAATAGCAAGCGCCATTGCGATAGAAGCATGTATCACAATAGCGATATGAAAACACTTGCCGAACGACTCAAAGAGGCTCGCTCCGACAAGGGGCTGAGTCAGACTGCGCTGGCCAAATTGGTCGGTATTGGGCAGGCCACTGTTGCGTCCATAGAAAATGGGCGGAACAGAGGGAGCACCTACATCACGAAAATCGCACGGGTACTCAATGTTTCACCCGAATGGCTGGCAGATGGCATTGGCGACAAGTCCGCGTCAAGGCTGGATAACAACGTCCGGCCCATCACCACGCCAGGCCGTCAGGTTCCGATCATTGACTACGTGCAGGCAGGCATGTGGCACGAGATCGCCGACCCATTCCCGCCCGGGGCGGCGTTCGAATACATCATCAGCTTCTCTGAGCTATCTGATAGCGCGTTCGCTTTGCGCATCCGGGGTGACTCAATGTCGCCGGAGTTTGTCGAGGGAGATGTGATCGTGGTCGACCCGGCGGTAGCCCCTCGGCCCGGCAGCTTTGTCGTTGCCAAAAACGGCGGGGAAGAGGCTACGTTCAAAAAGTACAGGTCGCGCGGCATCGATCAGCACGGAGATGACATATTCGAGCTGGTGCCATTGAACGACGACTATCCAACCCTGCGGTCCGACGAAACCCACTGCTTTGTAATCGGCACGGCCGTTGAGGTCCGCAAACAGCTGCGGTAGCCGTACACGCACCCACACAGCCTGCCACCCGGCGGGCTTTTTTATTCCCCGAAGCACGCATCCAATCGCATCAGCGATAGAATTATCGCAAATGCGCTTGACAACAATAATCGCAATTGCGATAGTGACGACACACCACGGCAACACACCGCCGCCGATCTCTCACAACCTACCCAGCACCACCCGCCGTCGGCACAGCCGGTCGAATACACGGTAGCGGGAGAGCGCGAGAGTCCACCTCGCGCCAATGGCGGCACCGCCCATCGCAGGCACGGGCCGAACGGACAAACCAGCACACACGCTGCGCCCATGCGCGACGTCGGACGGCGATGCCCAATCCGGCGCGATGGCGAAATGTCTTAACGCAGATGACGACGTGGCAGGTGTGCTGGAAGGAGCGGCCTCACCCGAGGCCGATCACCAAAGCCTCGTGACAGGCGGTTTTGGTGTTCAACAGGAGGAACGCAGAACGCCGGCCCGTGGCAAGTAACGGGCAAAGGGCCGGTTCAATGAGCCGGCATCGTTGAGAGGGCTGTAGAAGTTCGGAGACCCGCCGAAGCGGGCCCCTTGGTCACAGCATCAGCAGAACAAGCGTGGTCAATGCGAGAATGCACTGGGCCACGTTTATCTTGATGCTCACCTTCACGACGGCTTTCATTCGATGTCCCTGATTGAAAGCCCGTGGCCACGGGCATTTAACCCGCTTGAGCACTTGTATTCCGCCCTTGCTGGCGGATGCCTGACTGCGGCTAGCACGCAATCTGACATTCGGCTTGACCGGCCGGCGGTGCCCCAAGGGCGACCATGGCGGGTTTCACCTTCAGCGCAGTAGCAGCCGCGCCGCCTGGCACTGCTATGCCAGGCCGGCCCCTTGCAGGGGGACGGTTCGCCGATGCTACACGCGGATCGAATGCGTATATAGCCCTCTCAACGATGCATGAACGGCCTCACCAGAGGCCGCTCACCAAAGCCGAGACAGGCGGTTTTGGTGGCCAAAGGTCAGCCCGGCGAATCTGCAGACACTGCGTGCCGGGCTGCTTGATCATGGGAGCGAGGAGTCAGCCCTTCGTGGCTCCTGACAGGAACCCGGCAAAAAGGCGCTCGCTCAAGGCCTTGGTGATTTCGTGGATCTCTTCAGGATGAAGAACATGCCCGCAGCCAACGCAGGCGTAGCTGTCCGGCCCTTCGCTTGTCTCGGCGTACTTGAGCTTATCGCCAGTGCATTCAGGGCAAGTGATGGGGGTGTTGATAGGAGTAGTCATGAGCATTTCTCCCAATGATTAGTTAGATGGCATTGCTCATTTTATGCGTCATGACGAAAATTTCTATCCGAATTTTCTGCCGCTGGTAAATTTTTTTCTCAAAGGATAGGCATGTCAGAACAACGATTCCCGGTCCCATTCGCGACTGTCGATGATGCAGTTGCATCGGCACAGGTGGTAGAAAGCCTGGCTGCAGATATGGACAAGGGGCGGTGGGAATTTCTGGTAGATCCATGGACGCGGGTCCGAGCAGGAGCCCACGTCGTTATCCCCTACTCAGCCTGGATGAAGATCGAGGCCGAGCTGAGACGCGGGCACAAAAACGGAAAGGCCCCGACTGCTGAGTAGCAGTTGAGGCCTTCCCGGTCCCTACGGATGAGCTTTGCTTTCAACGCAGGGGCAATTTCAATATAGCAGCACTGCTTTGTGGTGCAAGGTAAAGCAGTGCTGCTGAAAACGGGAAGGCCCCCGGGCATGCGTACCGGGGGCCTTCAGCCACTCCGGACCATCCGGTAGGGCTACGATGAATTTAGGAAACACTTAGTAACAATTCAAGAAATTGCCCGGCCCTGCGCCGGGCTTTCTCATTTAGGAGACCAACATGGTCATGACCGAACTGGACGACGCCACGGTGCTTCGGCTCCGTGCTCAGGGCTATCGCGCGAAATGCATCATCCGGCGCGGCATGACCCTGTTCTTCATCTACCGCTGGAGGATGTGATGGGACCGATCCGCCGCCGCATTTTCACCCGCGACCCGGCCGACACACCGCTGGCCGTTGCCTGCGATGTCGCGCTCACCACGCTGGGCGCCCTGCTCTACGCCGCTGCTGCTGCCACCCTGGCCGCCATCTGCTACGACGCCGTGCCGCTGGATCTGCTGTGGAGGCTGCTGCCATGAGAATGATCGAAGCGCCGCTGGGCGCCGCCTGGCACTCGAACGACCCACGGTTGGGCACCGACCCGTGCCGGCAGGACGAGGCCGACGATCTGACCACGGCTGCCGATATGGCAGTGGCCGACATCGAGGCCGCTGCCGCCCTGGTGCGCCGCGGGCGACTGGCCGAGGGCCGGCAGGCGCTGATCGACTCGGCGCACGACCTGATGAGCAGCCTGCAATGAGGGCATCGTTCACGCAGCGCCAACTGCAGGACTACATCCGCCGGGCGCGGGAACGACGGGCGTCCGATGCCGGCGGGCCAGCACGCGGGAACGAATACGACCGACGCCGGGCTGATGCTCGGCGTTTTCGCGAGGGCCTGGACGAGCTGATCGGCGCCGTGTTCGGGCCGAAACATCACTGAACCCTATTCCCGGGCGGACCCGGGAGCCAAGGAACCACCATGAGCACTGCACTCTCCACCCTGACAGGGAAACTCGCTGCGCGATTCGACATCGGCGATTCCACCGAGCTGATCGAAACGCTCAAGCAGACCGCATTCAAGGGAAACGTCAGCGACGCCCAGATGACCGCGCTGCTGATCGTCGCCAACCAATACGGGCTGAACCCGTGGACGAAGGAGGTCTACGCGTTCCCGGACAAAAACAACGGCATCGTGCCGGTGGTCGGCGTGGATGGCTGGTCCCGCATCATCAACGGCGATGACCGTTTCGACGGGATCGAATTCGAGCAGGACGACACGAAATGCACCTGCAAAATTTACCGCAAAGACCGCGGTCGCCCGGTGGCGGTCACCGAGTTCATGGACGAGTGCAAACGTGGCACCGGACCGTGGCAATCGCATCCGAAACGCATGCTGCGCCACAAGGCCATGATCCAGTGCGCCCGCCTCGCGTTCGGATTTGCCGGCATCTACGACCAGGACGAGGCCGAGCGCATCACACAGGGCGAGCGGGATGTGTCGCCTGCCAGTACCGTCATGCGCGGCGAGACCGATAACCCGCGTCGCGCCGAACTGCTCCGCGCAGCCGAGGCCATTGCCAACACCGGCGATGTGGATGCGTTACGCGTCCATTTCCAGCAGCTGACCCGTGAGGACCGCCACATTATCGGGTCCGAAAAAATGGGCCAGCTCGGCGCCGCTGCCAGCGCAGTCGCCAGCGCCCCGAATGTAATTGATGTCGATTTTGAGGAGGGCGTGTAATGGAACAGCGCACCGACGAGTGGTTTGCCGCCCGGCTCGGCAAGGTAACCGGGTCTCGCGTCGCCGACCTGATGGCTCGCACTAAATCCGGCCCGGCCGCCAGCCGGCAGAACTACATGGCAGAACTGATCTGCCAGCGGCTGACCGGCCAGCAGGAGGAAGTTTTTGTGAATGCGGCCATGCGGCGCGGCACCGAGCTGGAGCCGGACGCCCGCGCGGTCTACATGCTGGAGACCGGCGAAATCGTCACCGAAACCGGCCTGGTCGACCACCCGGAAATCGCGAATTTCGCGGCCTCGCCGGATGGACTGGTCGGTAGTGACGGCCTCATCGAAATCAAGTGCCCGAACACCTGGACGCACATCGAGACCATCAAGAGCGGCGAGCCGCAGCGCAAATACTTCATCCAGATGCAGGCGCAAATGGCATGCACCGGTCGTGCCTGGTGCGATTTCGTCAGCTACGACGACCGGCTGCCCGAGCATCTGGCGTATTTCCAGACCCGAATCATGCGGGATGACGCGTTCATCTCCGAAATGCTGGCCGAGGTCCGCGCATTCCTCGCCGAACTGGACCACACCATCAACGAACTGAGCAGAAAGACCGCGTGATGCAGGAAACCCTCCCCACCGTCACGCTCGACATCACTCCCGACACGGCGCCGGCCATTTTCCGTGGTGCCGGGCTGGGCCAGTATTTCGAGCACATCCGCGCCAGTGTCAACGAGGCGCCGGACCTGTCCACAAAACGGGGCCGCGACCGCATCGCCTCTCTGGCCGCCCAGGTATCGCGCAGCAAGACCGCCGTCGAGCGGCCTGGCCGCGAGTACCTGAAATCCATCAAGGCCCTGCCGAAGCTGATCGAAACCGAGCTGCGCGAGTTTGCCGACATGTGCGACCTACTGCGCGACGAGGTACGCCGGCCGCTGACCGAGTGGGAGGCGGAACAGGCCCGCATCGAGGGCGAGCGCAAGGCTGCTGAAGCTGCCGCAGCACTGGCCCTGCAGGTTGAGACCGACCACGAAATCGCGCTGCTGATGGATCGCGAGATCGACCGTCAGCGCGAAGAGGCCCGGCGGGCCGCCGAGCAGGCGCAGCGCGAGCATGAGGCACGCATTGCCCGCGAGGCAGCAGAGCGCGCAGAGGCTGATGCAGCGGCACGCGTGGCGGCGGAGCTGGCCGAGGCCGGTCGGCGTGAAGCCGAAGCCAAGCTGGCCGCCGAGCGCGCCCAGCGGGAACAACAGGAGGCTGAGCGCCGGGCGCTGGAAGCCGAAGCCCGCGCCGAGCGTGAGAAGGTCGAAGCGACCGAGCGTGCTGAACAAGCCCGGGCCGCTGCCATCGAGCAGGAGCGCCAGCGCGTCGAGGCAGCGCAGCGCGAGCAGGCCGCCGAGCAAGCCCGCCGCGAGGCCGACGTGCAGCACAAGCGGGCCATCAACACGGCCGCGATGCGCGCGCTGGTCGAGCATGCCGGGCTGACGGACGAACAGGCGAAGGCAACGATCGTCGCGATCGCCCGGGGCCAGGTCGGCAATGTCTCCATTCGCTACTGAGGCGCAGCCATGCCAGCCCCTATCGAAATGGCCGGTTGCCAGTTCGGCCGGCTGACTGTATCAGGCCCGTCAGACGTCAGGATATTCGGCGGGCGCACCGTTCTCTGCCTGTGTCGCTGCGGCGGTTCCATCAGCGTCCGCCCCGGTGACCTGCGCAAAGGGAAGGTGAAGTCATGCGGCTGCTACCGGCGCGAGCTGGCGCTTGCAGCGCTTCAGCGGGCGAACCAGCCCGAGGCCAGGTCTCGGCAACTGGTTTCAGCCAACAGGACGCGGCATCGAAAACAGATTTTGGCGCTGGGGTCCATCACCACCACCCGCCAATACATCGACGGTCAACCAGCCCCGCTATGAGCGGGGCGATTCATTTCAAGGATTCGCACCATGGAAATCAAAATCGAGCTGGATCTGCCCAGCATCATTTCTCAGGCTGTCAGCGCCGAACGCATTCAACCCATCGTCGATAAAGCAATCGCCGACGCAGTGAAGTCAGCCATCAATGATGCCACCGGCTACAGATCCGAATTCCAAAATGCGGTAACCAGCCAGATGAAGGCTGCCATGCCGCATGGCATCAATATCGGTGATGTCGCGAAATTCCAGCACATGATTAACAGCGCCATCACAAACGCCGTGCATGGCGCCAACGCCGCCACCATCCAGGCCGCGATGAAAAAAGCGGTTGATCATGTCGTCCCCGATGTGCCCGAGCGGATCAAGCTGTCGGATCTCATGCAGGAAGCCAGGGAAGGATTTCACAAAGGGGCTGGAGATGCGTTCTACGCAAACTACAAGCCGAGCGAGTATGGCGGCGGCTGGTTGAGTTTCGATGAAGACGAGAGCATCAGCAGCAGCCATAGCGCCAGTATCCGCCTCTCGATCGACGATGACGGCACCGTCTACGCTCTCAAACTCAACGGGAAAAGCATCGTTCCGGGCAGCGTGCCGGACGTCATCGGTCAATTCGATAGCCTGCTGCTGTCTATGTACGTTGGCCGAACCAGCATTGACCTGGACATCGACGAGTACGACGTTGAATCGCTTGCATCTGAACAATACGACTGAAAAAAGGACACAGCCATGTGGTTTCGCCAAATCGCCCTCTTCCGCCTCGACCCCAAGCATCTCCCCGATTTCGACAAGCTCGAAACCGCCCTGGCCCGGCATCCGTTCGCCACGTGCGGCGGGCTGGACTGGTACAGCGACGGCTTCGTCCCCGCCGCGCCGCACAAGCCGGACCAGATGCTGGCCCGCGTCGGCGGCGCCGCGCTGGTGACGCTGAAGCGCGAGGACAAGGTGCTGCCGCCAGCCGTGGTGCGTGACTTCGTCGAACGCCGGGTAGCCGAGATCGAGGAAAAGGAATTCCGCCTGGTCGGTCGCAAGGAAAAGAAGGAACTTCGCGAAACGGTCGAGGACGATCTGCTGCCGCGCGCGTTCACCAAGAGCAGCCGCAGCCGCTGCTATATCGACCTGCAATCCGGCTGGCTGGTCGCCGATGCCGGCGGCGCCAAGGCCGAGAACCTGGTCAGCGCCATCCGCCAGCAACTGCCGCCGCTCCCGGCCCGCCTGCCGCGAACGCTGTTGTCGCCGGCCACGGCCATGACGCTGTGGCTGACCGAGGGCGCGCCAGCTGGGTTTGAGCTGGACAGTGACGCCCTGATGCAGTCACCGGGAGATGACGGCGCGCGGATCAAGGCCAGTCGGCAGGACCTGACCGCGCAGGAGGTCCGCCAGCACGTCGACACCGGCAAGCAGGTGACCAGCCTCGGCCTGATCTGGCAGGAACGTATCCGCTTCGTGCTGACCGACAAGCTGGAGCTGAAACGCGTGCAGTTTCTCGACGTGATCGAGGACGAGGCCAACCAGGCCGGTGACGACGCCGAGGCGCTGTTCGATGCCACCCTGCTGCTGATGGTCGGCGAGCTGCGCGGGCTGATCGGTGAGCTGATCGAGGCGCTGGGCGGCGAGCTGCCGGTGGATGGGGAATGACGCCGCGCTCGATGAGCGCGGGCAGTATTACGGCCCATTCGATGTCGCCGTCGCTCAGGGGCGGATCGATTGCGCCACACCAGTGACTGTTATCGACCCATTGCAGCCCTTAAGCTGGCGAATACGACCGATTTCCGCGTCCAACCACCCGTCCCTCGCGAGGGACGGGTGGTTGGGACATTAGCTGCCACGGAGAATTTTCAAATCGTTGGCGACCGTTGCTTGGGAGACGCCAAGCAGATCGGCGATTTCAGTTTGGCGGAGTCGGTGCTCTGTGTAGAGCTGATGTTCAAGATTACGACGCTCAGCAACGGATAGCGCGTTCGCATCGAAGCTTGTGAACTGCCTCAACGCACCGTTGGCTTGCACTCGCGAGGAAAAAACTTGGCCATTGGGCTTGCGGACATGAGCGACAGCAACACCTGCGCCACCGCGGATAATGTACGTATCGCGGTGAAGGTCAATGTTCAGGCTCAGGTTCAGGCTCATTGGGACAAGCGACTGCGGCTGAAGAGCATTACTGTTCTCTGGAGGGACAGGATCGCTCGTGGAAATTTCAAAGGGCGGCATACAGGCTCCTGATTTGATTCATTGATATTTATGAATTTGATGAATTCTATCACATGTGAGCTGTACGTCAAGCCGCCGAAGCTCATAGCTGAGTGTGCGGTTCTGACAACTTCGATCTTTTGGGTGTCCGCTAGTAGCCGACAGCAGCCATAACATGCCTGCGAATTGACATTCGCATAGCCACACTAGCACAACAAATTCCCAGCTTTCCACCCCGAACCCGCCCCCGATGGCGGGTTCGTCGTTTTCGACACCCCGCTGACACCCGGCACGCTCCCGGCGTGCAGCTGGTGCCGGCTGAACATATGGAGGTCATTGCATGAGCACCTACCACGGCTACGGCCAGGACCATCACCTCACCGAACGGAGCGAGGCCGATGTCTGGAAACAATCGAATGTCGGCACACCTCTGGCGGCTGATCCGCAGGCTGGCGCATTGGCAGGCACGGATGCATCGCCGGCTGGTGGTGATACCGGCGATCAGGGCGAGGAATAGCCATGACCTGCGATGAACACACAACGAACCGCCCCACCCCGGGCGGTTCTGCATTTCAGGAGACAGGAATGGATGACCATCTGGCCCGCGTGGCCGAGGCGCCGCAGGTGGACTCTCAGGCCATGCAGGCCGACGAGCTGACCTGCGACGACATCGAGCGGCTGCAATTCGCGCTGTCATGCATCGGGTATGCGCACCAGGGCGCAGAGAGGTGGCACAGCATGGTTCGTGACCTGATCCGGGGGACGATTGATCGGCATCGCAGACTCGGCGCAGAGCGAGATGAAATCGCCACGCTGCGCGGGCAGAACACGGCGCTGGTGGCGGCGCTGGAACACATGGTCAACGACTGCGAATCGCTAGAATTCGACGGTGCGCCCAGTTCAGCGGCATTGAACAAGGCCGTATATGCCCTCGCCAGCGTGAAAGGTGGTGCAGCATGAGTGACTACCTTATCGCCACATCGGGCACAGCACCAAATGGAGTGAGCACGTCTGCTGGTGGAAGGCCGGCAGCCGCGGCTACACGATCTGCATAGACAAGGCCGGGCTGTACAGCGAGGACGAGGCGCGAGACATCTGCCGCAGCGGTCTGTGCATTGCTGTCACTAAGCAGGTAGCGCAAGAAATCAGCCGCAGCACGCCGTATCACCGGTCGTGCAGAGCGGAACTCGCGCGGCTCTACGACGGCGGCGAGCACACCGTTGTCCCGAACAGCAAAGAGGCGTGGAAGGTGTTGCTGGTCCAGCGCCTCGACACGGCGGCAAAGCCGGACCGGCCGACGCCAATCGGCGCGAAGGCGCGAGCGATCTATCTGCCGAAAGAATGGGGGACGGCATGCTGACCCCCGATCAAATCATCGACATCTCTGTCAAGTCTGGCCTGTCTGGTCAACTTAGACTGGACGGCGATTTCAACCGAATTCTGTCAGCAATACGGCTGCAGAAATTCGCCGAGCAGATCGCCGCCGCTGCTGCCGCTACCGAGCGCGAGGCATGCGCTCAGGTATGCGATCAGATTGATACGTACCCGAGCATCTGCGCTGCTGCCATCCGCGCCCGTGGCGAGAAAGGACGGGCAGCATGATGCACGCAGAGGGATTCAAATGCCTGCCGGCAGCTCGGCTTGCTGAACTGCTTGGCAGCTTGCCGCCGGACTCGCTCGTGGCAACCAACACAGTCGAAAATCTCATGATCCTGTCCCCTGTCGACGTCTATATGGGGTTCATTGATTTTGAAAGCGAACAGGTGGAAATGATTCAATACGAGGACGTAGACGATGACTGACCGCGAACTGCTGGAGCTGGCTGCTAAGGCGGCTGGCATCGAGGTATGGCCCGGCATTGGCGTCCAATCGCACATGCTGTTCACGCGGTCCGCAAAATCCGGATACGACGGGAGGGTGACGGGCGTCGAGTGGAACCCGCTCACCGACGACGGCGACGCGCTGCGGCTGGCGGTGGCGCTGCGCATGGAGATAGACCACAACCACCCTAGCGACGAAACGCCATGGGTATCTGTCAGGGCGCATCCCATGAGGATGTGCGCGGTTGAGGACTTCGAGGACGAATGCCAGCGCACTGCCGCCACCCGGCACGCCATCGTCCGCACCGCCGCTGCCATCGGGGAGACGATGCAATGACTGACCACACCTACGCCGGCTACACGGCCGAGCAGATCAGGGCGGCGGCTGAGGCGGCAGAGATTGAGGCGCCATGCCCCTGGAGGACGGATATAACAAATCGCTCTGCCGCATACATCGTTACGGTGCAGCCTACGACCGTGCTCGCCCTGCTCGACCGCATCGCAGAGCTGGAGGCGGGCATGCCCGCCGCCCGGGCCCAGCAAAAAAATCCGGCAGCGCCGTGAGAGGGATCGGCGCCGCCGGGTTTGAGATTTCACTTATAGAGGGCATGACGCCCGATTCACAGCCGCCCCGATGGGCGGCTTCGCTTTTATGGAGAACAAACATGTCAGAACGACTTATTGGCATCAAGGACGTCACTCGTGCGACATCACTCAGCACGGCAACGATCTACCGCATGATCAAGGCCGGCAAGTTTCCCAAGCAGATCTATGTTGGCTGCCGTGCAGTGTGGGTTGAATCGCGTGTGCAGGCGTGGGTTGATGCAGTTGCGGCCGGGGAGATATGGAAAGACAATGATGCAAACGCCATCGCCGCCTGACTCACAAGAGACCCATCGAACGCAGTTGTGAGTAAGGTTGTGAGTAAGATTCAAGCCGGCGGATGCGGAATCCGCCACAGACAAGGCTTCGGACCATAAAATGCTTCTGATGATCGACAACTACGACAGCTTTACCTTCAACCTCGTCCAGTACTTTGGCGAGCTGGGGCAAGAGGTCGAGGTGCATCGCAACGACGAGATTTCGCTGGACGAGATCGCGGCGAAAAAACCACAGTTCCTGGTCGTGTCGCCAGGTCCCTGCTCTCCGTCCGAAGCGGGCATTTCCGTGGCGGCAATCCAGCGCTTTGCCGGAGAGATCCCGATCATGGGCGTCTGCCTCGGTCACCAGAGCATCGGCCAGGCGTATGGCGGTCGCGTGGTTCACGCGCAGACGCTGATGCACGGCAAGACCTCGCCGGTGCATCACCACGACGTCGGCATGTTCCGGGGCCTGCCGAATCCGGTGACCTGCACCCGCTACCACAGCCTGGTCATCGAACGCGACACCCTGCCCGACTGCCTCGAAATCACGGCCTGGACCGATGACGGCGAAATCATGGGCGTACGGCACAAGACGCTGCCGATCGAAGGCGTGCAGTTCCATCCGGAATCGATCCTGACCGAGCACGGCCATGCGATGCTGCGCAACTTCCTTGAGACCTTCGGCTGATGCGCGCCCTCCTGTCCGCCCTGGTGCTGGCACTCGGCGCACCACCGGCCCTGGCCTCCGCCTGCCCGTCCGGCGAGCTGCATGACCCGGTTAGCGGGCATTGCGTCAGGCTGCAGCTGGACCCTGCCCCCGCTGCCGTGGCGGCGCCGGACACGGCCTCGCCACTGAGCCGCAGCCTGGATGCGCTGTCGGCCCCGCGCACGGCCGCCGATGCACCGGCCGACTGCAACCCGCATACGCCGCAGGGCCGGGCTGCCTGCGCCGGCCAGCCGGGCTACAGCCCGCTGATACGCAGCGCCCCGCCCGGTGATGACAATCGCCCGGCCATTGCCAACTGCCTGAACGACCTTGAAAAAGCCAGCGGCCGCCCCGACGCCAATGCGTTGCGGCTGGCGTGCGGTCACTGAACCCTGGATTCCCGATGATTACCCACCAGCAAGCGCTGAACCGTCTGATCGACGGCAATGAACTGTTCTTTGATGAAATGGTCGACCTGACCCGCCAGATCATGCGTGGCGAACTGACGCCGCCGCAGATCGCCGCCATTCTGGTCGGACTGCGGGTCAAGGTCGAAAGTGTGTCCGAGATTGCCGCAGCGGCCACGGTCATGCGCGAATTCGCGCTCAAGGTGCCGGTCACCGATCGCGAACACCTGATCGACATTGTCGGTACCGGTGGCGACGGTGCCCACACGTTCAATATCTCCACCACCTCGACCTTCGTCGCCGCCGCCGCCGGTGCACGCGTGGCCAAGCATGGTGGCCGTTCGGTGTCGTCCAGCTCCGGCAGTGCCGACGTGATCGAGGCGCTTGGCGTCAACCTGCAGCTGCCGGCGGAAATGGTTGGCCGCTGCATCGACGAAATCGGCATCGGCTTCATGTTTGCGCCGAACCACCACACGGCGATGAAATATGTCGCGCCGATCCGCCGCGAACTCGGTGTTCGCACCATTTTCAACATCCTCGGCCCGCTGACCAACCCGGCCGGCGCACAGAACCAGCTGATGGGCGTGTTCCACCCGGATCTGGTCGGTATCCAGGCCCGGGTGCTGGCCCAGCTTGGCGCCGAGCATGCACTGGTGGTCTACGGCCAGGACCGGCTGGACGAGATCAGCCTGGTGGCGCCGACGCAGATCGCCGAGCTCAAAAACGGCTGGATCCGCGAATACGTGTTCGATCCGCGCGAACACGGCTTCCAGCTGTGCGAAGCGGAAGCGCTGCGCGCCGACAGTGCCGCCGCCTCGAAGGAAATCCTGCTGCGCGTCCTGGACAACGAAGCCGGTCCGGCACGCGATATTGTCTGCCTGAATGCCGGTGCGGCCATCTACACCGCCGGCGTTGCCGACTCGTTCGATACCGGCATCGAACTGGCGCGCGAAGCACTGGCCAGCGGCGCAGCCCGGGAAAAACTTGACCAACTCGTCCGGCGCAGCCATGAATTAGCGGCATAATGGGCGGCTGTTAACGCACTTCCTGGACTCCCATGCCTCGTAAAATCCACAAGGAAATCTTCAAGGCCTACGACATCCGCGGCATTGTCGGCAAATCACTGACAGTGGAAATGGCAGAACAGATCGGGCAGGCAATTGGCTCGGAAGCTCGCGCCCGTGATGTCGCCGCCGTCTGTGTCGGCCGCGATGGTCGCCTGTCCGGCCCCGAGCTGTCCGATGCGCTGGCCCGCGGCCTGCGTGCGGCGGGCGTCGACGTCATCGACGTCGGCCGCGTGGCCACGCCGATGCTGTACTTTGCCGCGCACGAGCTCGGCACGCTGTCCGGCGTCATGGTGACCGGCAGCCACAATCCCCCCGAATACAATGGCTTCAAGATGATGCTGGCCGGTGACACGCTGGCCGGCGATGACATCCAGAAGCTGCTGAAGCGCATCGAGAGTGGCGACGTCGAAACGGGTGAAGGCAGCTACCGCACCCACGACATCGTCGAGGCCTATCTCGACCGCATTACCGGCGACATCAAGCTGTCGCGGCCGATGAATATCGTGGTTGACTGCGGCAATGGTGTCGCCGGCGCGTTCGCGCCGACGCTGTATCGCCGCCTGGACTGCCGCGTTCGCGAACTGTTCTGCGACGTCGACGGCACCTTCCCGAACCACCATCCCGACCCGGCCAAACCCGAGAACCTGCAGGACGTGATCCATGCCCTGGCCTCGACCGATGCCGAACTTGGCCTGGCCTTCGATGGCGACGGCGACCGGCTGGGCGTGGTCACCAAGGACGGCAACATCATTTACCCGGACCGCCAGTTGATGCTGTTCGCCGGCGACGTGCTGTCGCGCAATCCCGGCGCCCAGGTCATCTATGACGTCAAGTCGACCCGCAAGCTTGCACCGTGGATCCGCGAGATGCACGGCAAGCCGCTGATGAGCCGCACCGGCCACAGCTTCATCAAGAGCAAGATGAAGGAAACCGGCGCGCTGCTGGCCGGCGAGATGAGCGGTCACGTGTTCTTCAAGGAACGCTGGTACGGCTTCGACGACGGCCTGTATGCCGGCGCCCGGCTGCTGGAGATCCTGTCCGAGGTCGACGATCCCAGCGCGGTGCTGAACAACCTGCCGAACAGCATCAGCACGCCCGAACTGAACATGAAGATGCGCGAGGGCGAGCACTACGCGCTGATCGAGCAACTGCAGAAAACCGCAACCTTTACCGGTGCCGACGAGGTCATCACCATCGACGGGCTGCGGGTCGAATACCCGGACGGCTTCGGGCTGGCGCGCGCCTCGAACACCACGCCGGTGATCGTGCTGCGCTTCGAGGCCGACACCGTTGAAGGGCTGGAACGCATCAAGGCGGACTTCCGCCGCGTGCTGAGCCAGGCCACCGACGTCGAGCTGCCGTTCTGACCCGACTCAGCACAGGCGGCGCAATTTGGGACAGCTCTGATTCCTGACGCCATGGCGTCATGACACGCTGGACGGAATAACTTCTTCCTTCCGTCCGGTGCTGCCATGACGCTGTCTGCTTTCTCCCCGTTTCCTGCCTCTTTCCGCTTTTTTCGCCGGCTCCCCGGATGCTGGCTGCCTGTCGTGCTCGCCGCACTGAGCGGCACCACGGCCGCAACCACGCTGTCCCCGGTCGTGGTCAGCGTTACCCGCGATGCGCGCAGTGCGGACCGCAGCACGATACCGATCAGCGTGCTGACCCGGGCCGATATCGAACAGGCACCAGCCGGGCAGATCCAGTCACTGCTGGCGACCCTGCCCGGCATCAGCCATTCGCGGGCAGGCGGGCTGGGTGGCCAGCTGGTCATGCGCGGCATGAACTCCAACGATCCGCGCATGGTTCTGGTGCTGGATGGCGACCGTTTCCGTGGCCGCAACACGCTGGAATACAACCTGCTCGACCCGTCCGGCATCGAGCGCATCGAGGTCATTCGCGGGCCGGCATCGGCACTGTACGGCGCCGATGCCATGAACGGCGTGGTCAATGTCATCACCCGTCGCGCCCGGGGCGATGCCTCACGGGATGGCTTCACGCTGATACCACGACTGGCATCGCTCGCCTATGCCTCGGCGGAGAACCTCCGGGCCGGCCGCGCCGAGCTGGAAGGCGTAGGCAACGGCATCGACCTGCTGCTCGGGCTCGGCATCCGCCATGCCGGCGACTTCCGCAGCCCGGCCGGTTCCATCGCAAACAGCGACTTCCGCACGGCCGAGTTCACTGCCCGCGCCGGTTATGCACCGGACGCGCAGCAGCGCTGGGAACTGAGCGCCAGGCTGGCCCGGGTCGAAGCCGGCCGCCCCGGCGGCATTGGCGGCGCCCCGGGCCTGCCGTGGAGCGAGGTACGCGAATCCCCGATCCGCGAAAACCATTTCCGGATCGGCTACCAGCACCATCAGGCCGTGCCATGGGCCGACCGGATCGAGCTGTCGCTGTATCGCCGCTCGCTGGACACCGCCCGGACCGGCACCACGCGCCGTGCCGGCAACGGCCGCTATGCCCGCAACCACAGCTTTGTCATCGGCCCGGTGGTATGGGGCGGCAAGCTGCTGGTCGGCACGCCGTGGACGCAAGGCCGCAGCCACTGGGGAATGGATTTCTACCACGAGGCGCGCGAGGGCAGCGAACTCGCAAGCTGGCGCGGGCATGGCCATGCACCGCCGACCTCATCGACACCGCGCACCCGGATCAGCCGTGCCGCCTCCCAGCTCAATGCCGGCCTGTTCTTCCACCATGACCAGCCGCTGTTCTCCGCGCACCAACTGTCACTGGGGGCCCGCTACGACTGGATCCGCACCCGGACCGGATCCACGCCGGCGCCGGATGAGGATGCGCGCACGCGTGCGGCCTTTGCCGGTCGAACGGCGGCCAGCGACCGGGCGCTGACCGCCAGCGGCGGGCTGATCCTGCAACCGCTATCCAGCCTGCAGCTGGTCGGCAATCTGGCCACGGCTTTTCGCGCCCCCGCCACGTTCGAGAAATTCGGTGCCAGCCGGGTCGGCACCCGCATCACCGAACCGAACCCGGCGCTGGCGCCGGAGCGCAGCATCACGGCCGAGGCCGGGCTGCGCCTGCGGTGGCCGACGCTGCAGGGAAATCTGACCGCCTTCGACAGCCGCTATCGGCAGCTGATTGCGCTGGCCGACAGCGGCCCCCAGGTCCGGCAGCGGCAGAACATCGCCCGGGCCGGCATGCGCGGCCTGGAGCTCGACGGCATCTGGCAGATCCAGACGCCACTGTCTCTGCGGTTCAATGCCTCTCGTGCCCGCGGTGCCCGGCATGATACCGGCCAGCCGCTGCCGCATGTGCCGCCATTGAACGGCCTGCTGTCACTGCGCCACCAGTCCGCCGGCTACTCGCTGGAAGCGCGCCTGAAGTGGTCACTGGCGAAGCGCCGCATCGATCCGGCACGGGAAACGCGCAGCGCAGGCTACGGCATCGTGTCGCTGTATGGCGGGCTGGAACTCGCCCGGGTCCATCCGGCACTGAAGCCGTTCCGGCTGGTGCTCGGTATCGAGAACCTTGCCGACAAACGCTACGCTCACCCGGCCACCGTCGCCGATCTGCGCTACCCGGCCAGTCCATCCAATCCGCTGCTGGAGCCCGGGCGCTCGCTGGTACTCAATCTGGTGGGCACGCCATGAACGTGCGCCACGGACTGATCGCCCTGCTGTCGGGCTGCGCGCCACTGCTGGCCGCCACGCCGCAGCGCATTGTCACCATTCCGATCCCGGCCGCCAGCATGATCACGGCCCTCGATGCCGGACCGCAGCGGCTGGTCGGTATCCACCCGGGGGCATTGCCGGGCATTCGCGACCGTTTTCTCGGCCAGCGTTTCCCCGCGCTGCTGACCCTGCGCACCGACATCGTGGCCGGCGGTCGTTTCACGCCGAACATCGAAACCCTGCTGACCCTGCGCCCCGACCTGGTCCTGCAATGGACCCATCTGCCGACCGCCTCCCTGCATACGCTGGAGCGCGCCGGCCTGCGCACGCTGGGCATGCGCTACGGCAGCCAGGCGGATCTGGAAGCGGCGCTGACCGCCATCGGTGCAGCGACCGGCACCGAGGCCCGTACCGGGGCCCTGCTCCGCCATCAGCGCAACACCCGGCGGGCACTGGCTGGCCCGTCCGGCCCGCGCCCGCGCGTCGTCTATCTGCGCAGTCTCGCGCACGGGCTGAAGGCCGGTGGCAACGGCTCGTACATGACCCACGTCATCGAGCTGGCCGGGGGCGTCAATCTCGCCACGGCCGTCAATGGTTCGATGGCCGATGTCACGTTTGAACAACTGCTGGGCTGGGCGCCGGACATCCTGCTGCTTGGCGGTTTCGATGACAACGTACCGGCACGGCTGTATGCCGATCCGAAGTGGCGGGCAGTCAAGGCAGTGCGCGAGCGGCGGGTGTACAAGATGCCGCTCGGCGGTATCTGGTGGGAAGTGCCGAGCCACGAGTCCGCACTCGGCTGGATCTGGCTGCACGCACTGCTCAATCACTCGCCAGCCAGTGCCGCACGGCTGCTGGCCGACATGCGCAGCCAGTATCGGCTGCTGTACCGGCACACGCTGACCCGTGACGAGATCGACCGCATTCTGCACCGCAATGCCAATGCCGGCTCCGCCGGCTACACCCTGTTCGGGGAGGCCGCCAATGTCGGGCAATGAATGCCTGCCCGGCCGCTGGCTGTGGCCGGGGCTGGTGCTGGCACTGCTAGGCACGCTCGGCGTGTCACTCGGCATCGGTCGCTTCCCGGTACCGTGGTCACAGGCCGCCGCCGCCCTGTTCGGTCTCGACCCCGGCTTCGGCATTCACTGGCATGACACCCAGCAGATCGTCGTCCGTACCGTGCGCCTGCCGCGCGTGCTGTCCGCCGCCTGCGCCGGGGGCGGGCTGGCACTGGCCGGTGCGGCGCTGCAGGGGATATTCCGTAACCCGCTGGTCGGTCCGCACGTGATTGGCCTGTCATCCGGCGCCAGCCTTGGCGGCGCGCTGGCCATCCTGTGTGGCTGGTCGACCCTGCTGATGATCGTCGCCTCCGGTCTGAGTGCAGCGCTGGCGCTGGCCGTGGTCCTGCTGCTGGCCCGGGTCCGCGGTCAGACGCCGGTACTGATGCTGGTTCTGGCCGGCATCGTCACCGGTGCGCTGTTTGCCGCGCTGACCAGCATGACCGTCTTCCTGGCCGATCCCGACCGCAGCCTGCCCGGCATCGTGTTCTGGCTGATGGGCAGTTATGCGAGCAGCGACTGGACCACGCTGGCGGTGCTGGCCACCTGCCTGCTGGTCTGCGCACTCCTGCTGCTGCCGCTGGGCTGGCGCATCAACATCCTGTCGCTCGGCGATGACGACGCCCGTCTGCACGGCATGCCGGTCGAGTCGCTGCGGCTGCTGATTCTTGCCGCCTGCTGCGTGATGATCGCCGGTCAGGTGTCGGTCAGCGGCATCGTCGGCTGGATCGGACTGGTCGTCCCTCATCTGGCACGCATGATGGTCGGTGCCGACCATCGACGCCTGCTGCCGGCCGCCTTGCTGCTCGGCGCCACCTTCAGCGTGCTGGCCGACGACATCGCCCGCACCCTGACCGCGGCCGAGATTCCGCTCGGCATCGTCACCGCCCTGCTCGGTGCACCGGTTTTTGCCCTGATTCTGCGTCGTCGCGCCCGGCGCGGCTGGAGCGAGGACTGACATGCCGACCGGACTGATCGAAAACGACGTCGTTGCGCTGCGCCATGCCGGCATCCGTCTGCCGGACGGCACCTGGCTGTTTCGCGACCTGAACCTGCGCATCGCACCGGGACAGCGACTGTGCCTGCTCGGCGGCAATGGCCGGGGCAAAACCACACTGCTGCGCGCCATCGCCGGCCTGACGCCGCTGGACGAAGGCAGCGTGTGCGTGACCCCGGCGCTGGCTTACCTGCCGCAGCGCTTCCATTGCCTGTTCGACTATGGGGTCGTCGACATGGTGCTGATGGGACGCTGCCGTCATCTCGGTCTGTGGCGTCAGCCTGGCGCAACGGATCATGCACGGGCACTGGACGCGCTGCAGACCGTCGGCATGCAACGACTGGCTGCCCGCAGCTTCCGCACCCTGTCCGGTGGAGAGCGACAGCTGGTGCTGCTGGCCCGGGCGCTGGTCTCCGAACCCCGCTGCATCGTGCTTGATGAGCCGGCATCGGCGCTCGACCTCGCCAACCAGTCGCTGCTGCTGGCGCTGCTGGCCCGGCTCGCGCACCAGCAAGGCATCAGCACGCTGTTCAGTTCCCATCATCCGCAGCACGCGCTGGACAGTGACTGCCAGGTACTGGTGATGCGGGCGGATGATCTTCCCCTGCACGGCGATGCCCGAACGGTCCTGACCGAACCGGTGCTGTCCGCGCTGTACGGCCTGCCGGTGCGGCGGATCGACATCCACGACCCGCCGCATCGCCATACCGGCATCGTGCCGCTGTTTCCGTCCGCTACCCTCCAGCAGGAACCCTGCCCTTGACCCGCTCCATTGCCGTCATCACCACCGGCGACCCGCCCCCACCGGCACTGTTCGCCCGCCCCGAGCTCGCTGCCCGGCTGACCGCCATCGACATCTATGCACTGAAACGGCAGTCGCTAGCCTCATTCAGCGCGCTGTTTATTGCCGCCGGCAGCGACCAGCGCGAACTGCTGGAGCAGAAACCGGCGCTGACCCGCTATCTGCATGCCGGTGGCGTGCTGGTCTGCAACGGCCATGTCGTCGATCCCTATGTCGACGGACTGACGCCGTTCCGGCCGCTGCCGGCCTTTGACGTCGAGCAGTTGACCGTCCACCGGCTGCGATCGCATCCGGTCCATGATGGCATCGACATGCGCGACCTGACCTTCCGCCATGGCGTGGCCGGTTTCTACGGTCGTGGCTGCAATCCGCCGCCAGATGGCGCCGTGCCGGTCACCGGCCTCGGACCGGCTGCCGGTCGACTGGGAATGGTCGCCCCCGGGAGGCGGCAGGCTGTTCATGCATGCCGGCAACGACCTGTGGGGCTGCGGCGACAGCGGCGCCCGCTGCCTGCCGGTGCAACTGGTCGCATGGGCACTGTCCGTGTCCGCCATCGGCAGGCCGGCATGAGCACACCCCGCCTCGCCGCCCTCGACAATGGCAGTCATTTCCACCGCCGCGCGCTGTACCACCCGCGTTTCCGGCGCTATTTCGACCGGCTGATCGAACTGCGCCAGCTGGCGGACACCGATCTGGACGACATCGACGTGCTGGTCGTCACCGACCGCTGCCACCCGGGGCTGCTGTGCGCGGCACAGCCCCGGCTGCACGCGCTGCTCGCCGCCGGCAAAACTGTGGTCGCCATGGCCGGCACCCGGCCCGAACTGTGGTTGCCCGCTGTCGTCTGGCGGGACGAACCGGTCAATTTCTGGTGGTGGAAAACCCCGGGAGCCACGCTGGGGCTGTATACGCCGACACCCCGCCACACGCTGTTCGACCATATCGGCCTGGATGACGCCAGCTGGCATTTTCACGGCGTGCTGAGCCCGCCGCCTGGCGTCAGCGCACTGATCGGCTTTCACCACCGCGACGGCTGCCTGCTGTACGAGGACTGCCACAGCACGCCCGGGCGACTGATCGTCTGCACACTGGACCCGTTCTACCATTTCGGCTCCTGGTTCATGCCGGTTACCGGGCGTTTTCTGGATGGTTTCCTGCGCTACCTGCGCACTCTCCGGCCTTGCCAAGGCGATTGAAAATGGCTATATTCTGCCTCCTCGCGCAACGCGTCGCGGGTGTAGCTCAATGGTAGAGCAGAAGCTTCCCAAGCTTACGACGAGGGTTCGATTCCCTTCACCCGCTCCACAGTCACTGTCCACCGGCTTCCAGCGGTACCAGGCAATGGCGTTTCCGCTACGCGCGGGAGCAAATCTTCCGCGTGCTCAAAAAAGACGTATGTCTTGTCCGTCACAGAGAAACTGCGATCCTGGCTTCGGCTGCTCGGCCATTGCATTCATTTATGACAAAGTTGTAAGATGACCGCTTGTAGCTACGAGTGGCACTGACCGTTCACCCGTGTAGCAGATATTCGTTAGCATCTTCATGCAAACGTGCTCTCCGGCTGCTTTTGATACCTCTTTTGCCGCTATACCCTTTAAGTCAACATCATCGAGTTACCTCAGCCGTGCCGATTTTTGTTGATATGGCAGTTCGAAATGAGGGTGACAGGGGCCGAAGTTTCAGCGCAGAATGACTCTCTAAAAAATTAGCCATGACCACCGTATTCCCGCTCAACCGCAACCACTTGGCCTTCATCGCCAGTACCGTCTTGCTTTCGACGGTCATGGTTATCTGGGTAGATCTCTTCACCTTCTCCAAAGTGTTCCACATACCAGAATGGGCAAAGACCCTTTCTGCCCCAGAAAAAATCCCAGCCTATTTGGCATTCGCCTGCCTTGTTCCGGCGGCATTCTTGACGGATAACATTTCCAGAGCCTGCCAGGTTGTCGCGAAGACGGTTCTGCTTTCACCGCTTCCTGCCATCTCGGTATACGCTTTCAACCTGAAAAGCCAGGATTTTTCTCTCTTGTTCAACACTATATTCAGCTACGTCTGGATAGTTTTATTTCACTGCTTCATACCGGCCACCATTCTGCTTGTTGCACGTTTTGCAATCCAGCGCCTACTGAATAATATCCGTGAGCAACCCTGATCTCAACTAAAAAAACCCTTCCTTTCGACCTTGCTGTTGTGCCCTCAATTTTGGCGATCGCCTGAAGATCATGATCTTGGGTATAAAAAAATGGTCTCGCAGTAAAAAAATCAAAGCAAGGCGTATTTATTCTTGAAGGAAATTGAAGCCATGACCAAACTTTATTGTGCCTGGGGGTATGGAACCAAGCAGAAAATTAACAGAACGCTGCTCTCCTCCCCTTTTGTAGATCATTGACGCGATATCGTGTCCCCACTGAGTCTGCACCAGATGCCGGGCACTCACCGCAGCGCCATCAGCATCGCCACGCCAGACAGCATCAGAACGACCAGCACCATTTTTCTGAACATCACCTGACTCAGCCGGGAATACAGCCGGATGCCGAGCAGAACGGGAAACAGCAGGGCAAGGAACACCACCGGCAGCAAGGGCAGCATCTCCTTGCTTACCAGCCCGGTTGCCAGATAGACCAGCATGGTGACGGACAGGGTCACGAGATTGAAGCTCTGGATGACTGCCCGCTGGTGTTCCTTTTCCAGTCCCCGGAGGGTGCTCCACAATGTCGGAATCACGCCGGTCAATCCGCCGATCCCCCCCATGAATCCGCCCGCCGCCCCCGCCAGTCCATCAGCGATGCGGCCGCCGGCAGTGATCGCAGGCAGGCGTGACGAGACAAGCATCAGCGGGCACCAGATCACGAGGGCCAGACCAAGCCCGAGCTTGAATGCATCCGGATTCAGGCAGGGCAAGACGAATACGCCGACCGGGATGCCAATGAGTCCTCCGGCCAGGTAGGGGCCGATGGCATCGACCCGGAACCGGCGTCCGGTGCTCACGGCCGCCACCACCTGACCGGACAGCGAGCCGAAGACGGCCATGACCGATGCCAGTTTCGGGTCCAGCCCCCATGCCCAGAATGACATGGCCACCATGGAGAACGCGAAGCCGGAAAGCCCCTGGACCAAGCCGGCGACGGCGGCACCGACCACCAGCAGAAGGAGATCTGCCGGCATTACCGGCGCACGGGAGGAATCCGGTCCTGCATCGCGTCCAGCGGCTGGATCTGCCGTCCCTGTTCATCAAAATTCCCGGGGACAAGCCAGCGCTCAAGGGCTGCGCGGCGGGCAGGCCATTCACTGTCAATCAGGGAATGCCACGCCGTGTCGCGGCTGCGCCCCTTGTAGACGATGGCCTGGCGGAAAATTCCTTCAAAGGTAAAGCCGAGGCGCGCAGCACTGCGGCGGGAACGCGCATTGAGGCTGTCGCACTTCCATTCGTAGCGGCGGTAGCCGAGTTCGTCGAAGACATGCTTCATCAGCAGGTAGTGCGCTTCGGTCGCCGCCACCGTGCGTTGCAGCAACGGTGAAAAAGCCACGTGTCCGACCTCGACCACACCATTTCCCGGGTCGATGCGCATCAGCGCCAGGCTGCCGACGGCGCGCCCGCTCGTCCGGTCGATCACCGCGTAGTGGCACGGATCCTGGCTGGCGGACGCCTGGTCGATATAGGCCTGGTAACACGCCCGGTCCGGAAACGGCCCGCTGCTCATATAGGTCCAGTCGCGGTCATCCGGCGCAAGGTGGTAGGCAGCGTAAAGATCGTCCGCATGCAGCGAAGCATCGAGGGGCTCCAGACGGCAGTGATCTCCCTCCATTGGCCCACGGCCAGGCCATGGACGTGCGCTCCATCCGGGCATGGCCGGGCCGATTTCCTGCGAATAGGCATTGTGCATCGTCAGTTCCAGTGGTGTGTGTTTGCAAAGCCGGACAGGCTGGCTGGTCGGGTTTTACAATAGCGGCCTCGTGGCACCAGAAAAAGTGCCACAAAATGGATATTTATTGGTGCCACAAAAAAAACAGGCTGCCATGACGCCAGAAGAACCGAAGTCCGCAACGCAGCGCCTGCTGGAAGAACCACTGCTCAGGGAGCGGTGCTTCGGCTCCATGCAGCATCAGCTGTATCTTCGTCTCAAGGCAGCCATCCTTGATGGTCGGCTGCTGCCGGGCAGTCGGCTGCCGGGGGCGCGGGCATTGGCCGAGTCGCTGTCGGTCTCGCGCAATACGGTAACCGCCGCTTACGACGGGCTGGCCGCAGAGGGCTATGTGCAGCCGGATCGACGGGGTACCCGGGTGGCCAATCTGTCACCGGCCCCTGCGGCTTCGCTGCAGGGAGGCTGGCCGCTGCCATCCGGCGGTCCCGTCGCCGTGCCCGGGCCATTCTCGGTCACCAGACCCAGGGCCGGCAGTGCATTCAGGCCTGGCGATCCGGCCTTGTCCCACTTCCCGCTGGCAGCCTGGCGCCGTGCCGTCGACCACGCCATGCGCGATGCCGGCCCATCCGCACTGGGCTACGGTCCTCCGGGCGGGGAACCGGCCTTGCGCATGGCCATTGCTCACCATCTGTCGGTCTCGCGCGGGGTGCGCTGCCGGCCGGAGCAGGTCTTTGTCACCGGCGGAACGCAACAGGCGCTGGCCCTGTGCGTGCGCCTGTTGTCCACGCCGGGTGACACCGCCTGGGTGGAAGATCCCGGATACCGGGGCGCCCGGGCAGCCATGCGGGCCGGGGGACTCAGGATCAGGCCCATCCGGACCGATGCAGAAGGCATGGCAGTGAGTCGTGACGACTATGCGTCCCCTGCCCCGCGCCTGATCTATGCCACGCCTTCGCATCAATACCCGACCGGCGCGGTGCTGACAGTGGCACGTCGCCTCGAACTGATTGAATACGCACGCAGCAACAAGACATGGATCATCGAGGACGATTATGACAGCGAGTTCCGCCATGCCGGCGCCCCGGTCGGTGCCATGCAGGGGCTGGTGGATGACGCCCCCGTACTTTATATCGGTACTTTCAGCAAAACCCTGTTTCCGTCACTGGGCATGGGGTTTCTGGTGCTTCCGGCCCGGCTGATGATAACGGACGTGCCTGCCCTGCTTGAAGAATTGCTGCGCGGCAGTCAACGGCACCAGCAACTGGCATTGGCCGACTTTATGGAAACGGGGCAATTCAGTCGCCACCTCCGGCGCATGAGAAGACTGTACCGCGACCGACAGCAGGCATTGCGTGAAGCCCTGTCCCGGGAAATGACCGTTCCCTGCGAGGTGGCCGGCGGGCACGGCGGGATGCATTTGCTCGTCCGGCTGCCCGGGTGCTACCCGGATCAGCAAATCGTTGAAGCGGCCTGGCGTTATCACATCGCCCCCGCTGCACTTTCAGCCAATACCCTCCATCCCCGGCCAGGAGACAATGGCCTGATACTGGGCTACGGGAACACGCCCGAGGACAGGTTCGTGCCCCTGGTCCAGCGTCTGTCAATGCTAGCGGCAGACCTGCAAACCGGCCTGCCGGCCGGGACACCCTCTGCCATTCATGAAGATTTTTCATAAGTGAATGCCGGTTTTACCGCCTGGTCGAACAATAACCGGAGCACTACCTTATCGGCACCGGCATGACCGGCTGCGTCACGGTGCTCAGACCGAGAAGCGCGAGACCGACTGGTGCAGTTCATCCGAAAGCTGCTCCAGTTGCGCAGCGGCATCGCGGGTGAATTTCACCGCCGACTGGGTTTCCTCGACCACGCCGACCACCCGCTCGACGTCCCCGGCCAGGTTCGCACCGGCCTGGCTCTGTTCGGACATGGCATAGGCCACGTTGCGGAAGCGCTCCAGCGTGATGCCCATGCGGTCGTCGATCTCCCCGAGCGAAGCTGCCAGCTGGTTGACCCGGGTCACGCCGGCCTCGACCAGCGGATTGATGTGATCCATCGCCACCGAGACCTCGGCCGTTTCCCTGACCACGGTCTGGATGATGGTCGCGATTTCATTGGTCGCCAGTGCCGTGCGCTCGGCCAGCTTGCGCACCTCGTCCGCCACCACGGCGAAACCCCGGCCGGCCTCGCCGGCGCGCGCCGCCTCGATCGCTGCATTCAGCGCCAGCAGATTGGTCTGGTCGGCAATGTCGCGAATGGTGTCAGCGATGCCGCTGATATTGCGCGTCCGCTCGGCCAGCGACACGACCTGGGTCGATGCCGTGCCGATTTCGCCGGAAATGGAGCGAATGTCCGTTGCCACCTCTCCGGCAACCGCCCGGCCCTGCTGCGCCAGCTCTGCCACACCGCGCGAATCAACTTCGGTTTCCCGGGCATTTTCCGACACATGGTCGATGCTGACCGACAGCTGCTCGATCGCGGCCGCCGCCGACGACGTCGACGCATTGGCCGCGCCCGAGGCGGCATCGAGCTTCTGCATCTGTTCAGCCATGCGGTGTGCCGTATCGGCCAGCTGGCTGGACGACTGGCCGATCTGCTCGATCATCGCCCGCAGATTGCCCTGCATGGTGCGCATCACCGCCAGCAGGCTGTGCGGCTTGCCCCGGGTGTGGATTTCGCTGCGCAGATTGCCGGCGGCAATGGCCTCGACCACCTGCACCGCATAGGCCGGCTCGCCGCCGAGCGCGCCGACGATCTGCCGCGACATCGCCATCGCCAGCCCTGCGACGGCCAGCAGCACGACCAGCCCGATCCCCATCAGCACCGTGGCGCTGCGCCAGAAAGTCCGCGCAATGTCATCGGTAAAGATGCCGGTGCCCACCATCCAGCCCCATGGTTCGAAGCGGTAGACGCCATTGAGCTTCGGTACTTCCTCGCCGCCGCTGGTGCGCGACGTCTGGATCACCGTCAGCCCGTAAGTGGCCGTTTTCAGTGCATCGTTATAGGCATCGAGCGTGGTGCGGCCATCCGGCAACCTGCTGCCGGTGTCGGGCTTGCCGACCCGCTCCGGCTTCGGATGGACAACCAGGATGTTGTCCTTGTTGCGCGCAAAGAAATAGAAATCGTCGTACTTCATCATGGCCAGGGCGCCGGCGGCCTGCGCCTGTGCCTGTGCCAGCGTCAGACGGCCCTGCTTTTCCTCGTCGGCATAGTGTCTGAGGATGCTCTCGGCCACTTTCAGCTGGCCGGTAATGAAGGTTTCCTTCTCCTGCTGCAGCACGCTGCGAAGCCCGTACAGGGAAACGCCTGCGACCAGCAACAGGCCGAGAAAACTGGTCAGAATGATGATTATCAGTCGGGTTGAAACGCGCATTAATTGTCCTGAAGCAAAAACGATGATTTGGGTCCAAACACACAGTCATTAATGACTATCGGTTTAAATCACTACATTCTTGACCGCCGACAACATAATTACCCACTCAGCATGCTATGCGGCAAGAGAAAAGCACGCCAGCGTCGATGCTGTCGTGCCTTTCCTGCCGCATGCATTCAGAAGCGCCAGACCGCTTCCGCACGCAGTGAATGGTCGCTTACCTGCCCGGCGAACTGCCCGGCATAGTACAGCCCCAGTGAAGCGGAGCGATTCAGTGCGATATCCGCTCCAAGCTCGACCTGCAGCACATCCCGCGCCACCGGCAGGCCCGCCGGTGCAAAGTTGCCACCGCCGGCAAAGGCCATCGCGCCGACCGGGCGGAGATCGCCATCGGCATGCAGCCAGCCCAGCTGGCCGCGCGCCCGCACGTCGTCACGCCCAGATACACATGCTGCGCCAGCCCGATAAACGGCAGATTCCGGGCCAGGCCGGCAAAACTGCCGCCACCACCACCATTGGCATCACCGCCATTGCCGCCAAGCAGGGGGCCGCCTGCTGCTGCCGCGCGATTCTCAGGCCAGCGCCGGCGCTGCCAGCAGCGACAGTGCCAGCATCAGGGCCGGGGAACCGGCACGGCGGTGAGCGCCACCGGACGCGGCATGACGACGGCTCAACTCCGATGTCACTCTCCATATGCCCTGCGCGGGGCTCCATACCAGACGGTATACGTGATTCATGATGATCCATGCCGATCGAAAAAAACCGGTCAAACGGCATAATTGACAAGAAAAGATGATGAAAAAAGAGCGCAGTAATCGTTACCGCGCCGGGAGGAGCTGCTGGAACCAGTGGATGACGGCGGCGACCAGGCCCCGGCGCTGGACTTCCTCGCGGGCAAGATCGACCCCGGCCGCGCCGAGTTCACGGATGAACAGCGCCTGACTCAGGGCCTGCCGCTCGCTGGCTGATGCCACTTTCCACTTGCCGTCGATGCGGGCCAGGGCGACCTTCCCGCCCGGACCGCTCTCGCCATGGAACAGCTCGCGCCGGATCGGCTCGCTGAGCCAGGCTGCCGGCCGGTCCAGCCGGTAACGCACGCTGGCTTCGGTCACCAGGACGCCATTCAGCGTCTCCGGCGGCGTGAACGCGGTCACGGCCTCGACCCGCAGACCGTCAGCCACGCACAACCGGCCATCACGAACCGCCGCACGGCCCGTTTCGGTCTGCACATACTGGAACTGGCTGAAAAGACCGCCGTTCAGCTCACGGGGAGGCTGGTACAGACCCGCTTTGACCAGCTCGGCCAGCCAATTGTTGGTCGCACTGTCAAAACGGCTGGTGTTGACCGGGCTTCGACCGTAATCGAAGTTGCCCAGGCACACCGTTCTGCGCTGTGCGACGCGATCGGCCGCCAGCGACTGGTCGATGGCGGCAGCAAATACCGCCTCCGATGCGGATTGCGGCAACAGCGCCCAGGTCGCGGCACCGCCGGCCACAAGCAACGCAACGGCGATGCCCGCCACCCGGCGCCGGTTCAGCCACGGGCGCACGGCAGCGGGAGCAACGGCGGCAGCCGGTGCCTTGATTTTCATCGGGGCGCCACACTGGCCGCAGAAGCGGGCAGCATCATCGTCCGGATGACCACAGCGGGTACAGAATCGGCGCATGACAGTCAGGCGATCCGCTGACCGCAGTGCCCGCAGAACACGTCGTCAGGTTCGACCGGCATCCGGCACGCCGGACAAGCGGCAACCACCGCCGGCGCAACGGGCGCGGACGTCTCGACGGCCGGCACAACCGGCGCTGCCGGTGTCGCCGGTGCAGAAGGGGAAACCGGCGTTTCCGCTGCGGCCGGCGTGACCGGGCGCCGTGCCTGTGCTTCTACCTTCTCGCGTGCTTCCCGCATTTTTTCCTGCGTTTTCTGCAAAGTGGCTGCCAGCACACGCCGGGCATCACCGGAATCAAGGCCTTCGAGCGACGACAGGTAGATCTGGCAAAAGCCCTGCAGCGCGATCAGCCCCGGCACGATGCCGGCCAGTGCCAGCAGCAAGGTGGTACCGAGCCCGCCGGCCAGCACATAGCCCCCGCCGCCGCCCAGCCCGCCCATCCCCATGCTGCCCATTCCCATCGCCATCATGCCCAGCGACTGCAGCCCGCCTTCGCCTCCGCCGACAATGCCGGCCGACATCATGGTGGTCAGACCCAGCCCGGAGAACACGATGCCAAGCAGGATCAGGGCGACAAAAAACACGATCAGCATCAGCACCACTTCCTGCAGCACGACGGCCACCAGGCGCTTGCGGGCAATGGCCAGCAGATTGCCGGCCGCCTCCATGACCGTGGCGCCGGACCAGATGGCCGAGGCGGCAAGCGGGTAGAACACATAGGCCAGGGTGAACAGCGTCAGGCCGAGCAGCAGTGCGCTCAGCGGCATGACCACGGCAAACAGCAGCGGACCGATCACCGGAAGCTTGCACAGCAGCAACAGGATGGCGACACCGATCAGCAGCGCCAGCAGACCGGCGAAGGCCAGCAGCCCGACCAGCAGCAGCCGGTGACTGGTCAGCAACGAGGCCGCCACCGCCTGCATCGGCGTGCGGGACTCGCCGTCGCGGGTTGCATCCATCAGCATGATGCCGACCGCATTGACACCATAGAAGGCCAGCAACCAGCCCAGCACGGCACCAAGCAGCACGCCGGCTGCACTCTGCGTTGCCACCAGCAGGCCGAAGACCAGCACGGCCGCCACCGTGCTCGCGGCGAACAGTGCCAGCGCGCGCCAGTTGCCGATCGCCGAGGTGGCGTCCAGCAGGGAGCCGCTGCGCTTCAGTTGGTCGGACATTTTCATCAACATTCCCTTGTATCGGGTTGAACAGCCGGTCACATGCCAAGCTGTTGTTTCAGCGCCTCTTTCTGGCGCAGGATTTCATCATGCTGATTCGTTGCCTTCGGCCTGGCTTCGGGCTTCTTTTCCGCCCTGGGCTTCGGTCTGGCCGGAACGTCGGCCTCCGGCGCCGCCATGCTGGCAGGGGCATCGGGCACCATCACTTTGGGCGCGGCACTGACCGCTTCATCCGGCGGCATGTCCTGCGGCGCCGGCGCCGGCGCCACCGGGGCCGGTTCGGGCGTGACGGCGGGCATGGGCGGTGCCACCGGGTCCGCTGACACAGCCGGCTTGTCGGTCAGTTTCATGTCCGGTGCCAGTTCCACCGTGCCCGGTTCGGCGGGTGCGGCCGCTGCCGGCAACTGACCGGGCGCAGGCTGCGACAGGAACCAGGCGCCAGCCACGGCGACAACGGCCAGCACGATCACCCCGAGCAGCAGCCACCCTTTCCAGCGGCCGGAACGGGCCGGTGCGGCGGGCCTGGCAGGACGCGCCCCGGGCTGACCGTCAGCCTTTTTCGGGCGCGTACCGGTCAGCGGCACATCCCCGGCCGGCGCCGGCCGGACCGGTTCGGGTGCAACCGGCGGCAGGCCTGGCCTGGCCTTTTCCTCCGGGACGGGGGCAGGGCGCAGAGCGTCAGCCGGCTTGCTGGTGACCGGCGCTGCAGACATGTCGTGTCCGCAGGCGCGGCAGAAACGCTGCCCCGGGGGATGCGGTGCGCCACAGGCGGTGCAGGCCGCTTCGGCGTCGGCTGCAGCCGGCGTCGCGGCTGTCAGCGGCTTGCCGCAGCCCCGGCAAAAGCGCGCGTCATCGTTATTGCGGGTATGGCACGCAGTACATTCCGCCATGGTGTGGCTACTCCTTGATTACGGTCCGGGCGGACCCGCTCGTGAACTCAGTTGAAAATGCGCTTGCTGAAGTCGACGACGCTCTTGACCAGGTCCCCCAGCGGGTCCTTGCCCATGTTTTCCTGCTTTTCGCCCACGATGATGATGTCGGTACGGCGGTTCAGCCGACGGCCTTCCGCGCTGCCGTTGTCGGCAATCGGGCGGCTCATGCCATAACCAACCGCCTTGATGCGGTTTTTGGCTACGCCGCGGTCGACCAGTCCCTTCATCACCGACAGCGCACGGACATCGGACAGATCCTGGTTCAGTTGCCGGCTGCCGGTATTGTCGGTATGCCCTTCGATGATCACGTTGTTGCGGGTACGGGTATTCAGCAGATTGGCGACCTTGTCCAGGAATACTGCACCGCCGGGCTTGATCTCGAATTTGCCCGGTTCAAACAGGATCGAATCGGACGAGCGGATTTCCACTCCCCGGCTGGTCTGGGAAATATTGACATCATTGCCGTTGCCGGCCGGCGTGGCGCAAGCGGCAAGTAACGCGATACCCAGGCTGCACAGCACGAGTCTGATCAGGGGCATGCCCATTCCTTATGACAAATAAATTTTTATGAAAAAATCGTACCAAGTTTATGGCCAGCCCCTGATTATGGTCAATGTCATCGCCATGTTCTGCAGCACGATCCATGGCACATTCCGTGCAGACCTCACCCCGCGCAGCCCGCGCAGGGTCCCCTATATACTGGTCGCCTTCCCACCGCCCCGTCGTCCATGCGCCATTCCCTTTTCCCCCGGTTTTCCGTTTTCGCATCGGTCCTGCTGCTGACCGCGCTCGGCTGCCAGGCTGCCGCACCGCTGCGGATCGGCCTGCTCGATCCGCTGGGTGAACGCAGCGGACTGGGCGGCTCTGCCGCGGCAATTCGCAATCTGCTGCGCCACAGCAACGGCAGCGAGCTGCGCATCATCAGCCATGACATCGCCGGGCTGCGCCAGGCCGTGGCCGACCGCACCGTCGACTTCGTCATCACCAACAGCGGCCAGTACATCACGCTGGAGCACGAATTCGGCATCAGCCGCATTGCCACCCTGGCCGCGCCACGGGGCACGCCGGATCGGGCCATCGGTTCGGCCGTGCTGGTCCGGGCATCGCGCCAGGATCTGCAGGCGCTGTCCGATCTGCCCGGCCACAGTCTGATGGCCGTGTCGCCGGACGCCTTTGGCGGCTGGCAGACGGCATGGCGCGAGCTGCATGCGCTGGGCATCAGCCCTGACGATCTGTCCGCGCTGCGCTTTGCCGGGTTTCCGCTGCAGGGCATTGTCGATGCGGTGCGCCGGGGCGATATCGATGCCGGGGTGGTGCAGACCTGTCTGCTGGAAGACCTGATCGCCGCCGGGCGGGTGCCGGCCGGGGAATTGCGCGTACTGTCGCCGCACCACGGCGACGGCATGTCATGCCGGCATTCGACCCGCCTGTACCCGGACTGGCCGGTCGCCGCCCTGCGGTCGACCCCGCCAGAAACAGCGCGCCGGCTGGCCATCCAGCTGCTGTCGACACCGACGACGGTCGACGGTTATGGCTGGAGCATTGCCACCGACTACGGCCCGGTGTCGGCCCTGATGCAGGAACTCGAAATCGGCCCCTATCTCTATCTGCGCGAGACCTCGCCGCGAGGCCTCGCGCTGCGCTACTGGCCGGTCCTGCTCGGACTGGCCCTGTTGCTGTTGCTGTGGGGACTGCACAGCCTGCGGGTCGAACGCCAGGTGCAGCGCCGCACGGCAGAATTGCGCCAGGCCATCGTCGAGCGCGAACAGGCCGAGCAGGATGCGCAGGCCCAGCGTGAACAGTTGCAGCATGCCGCCCGCCTGTCGGCCCTCGGCGAAATGTCAACGACGCTGGTCCAC
Source organism: Microvirgula sp. AG722 (assembly GCF_003269145.1). Lineage (NCBI taxonomy): Bacteria > Pseudomonadati > Pseudomonadota > Betaproteobacteria > Neisseriales > Aquaspirillaceae > Microvirgula > Microvirgula sp. AG722. The sequence goes on from NZ_QLTJ01000009.1 coordinate 137,210, forward strand.
GAGCTGGCCCAGCCGCTGGCCGCCATCCGCAATTACGCGCACGGTCTGCTGCGCCGGCTCGACCGCACGCCGCTCGACCCGGCTGCACTGGCCGAGGCCGGCCATGGCGTGGTTGAACAGGTCGAACGCACCGAGGCCATCATTGACCGCGTCCGCCATCTGGCGCGAAAACGTCCGACAGACCGCGAGCGTCGTCAGGCCGGCCCGTTGCTGGCCGGCGCAGTCGAGCTGTTCCGCTGCGTGCAGCCGTCGGCCGCCGCCGCGCTGCAACTGGACATCGACGCCGACGCGGCCTCGCGCATGCTGAATGTCGATCCGCTGCAGATCGAGCAGGTCATGCTGAATCTGCTGCAGAATGCCGTCGAGGCAACCCGGCGCAGCGCGGAACCGGCGATTCGCATCCATGTCCGCGCCGAGGCAGACTGGCTGAGCATTGCGGTGCGGGACAACGGCCCCGGCGCCAGCGAAGCCACCCTGACCCGGCTGTTCGAACCGTTCTACACCACACGTGAGCAGGGACTCGGGCTCGGGCTGTCGATCTGCCATTCGATCATCGAACGCCACGGCGGCCGCGTCCAGGCACAGTTGGCCGCCAACGGCCCCGGTCTGATCATCACCTTCACCCTGCCCTGCACCCCGGACCCCGCATGAATACCGATACCCTGATCTATATCGTCGATGATGACGCCGGCCTGCGCCGCTCGCTGGCCTATCTGCTCGACTCGGTCGGCTGGAAAAGGGAAGCCTTCGACAGTAGCGAGGCCTTTCTCGCCGGCTGGCAACCGCAGCGTCCCGCCTGCCTGCTGCTCGATGTCCGCATGCCGGGTATCAGCGGGCTTGAGCTGCAGCGCCGCCTGCGGCGTGATGGCCACCAGTTGCCGATCGTGTTCATGACCGGTCATGGCGACATCCCGATGGCCGTGGAGGCGATGCGCGCCGGCGCAGTCGACTTTATCGAAAAGCCGTTCCGCGACCAGGCCCTGCTTGATGCGCTGGAGCGCGCCTTGCACAAGGTGCCGGCGGCCATGCGCATGCTGTCGCTGCGCGACAAGTATGCAACGCTGACGGCGCGCGAACGCATGGTGGCGGAACAGGTCGCCGCCGGCATGCCGAACAAGCGCATCGCCCAGCGACTGGACATCAGCGAGCGCACGGTGCAGGTCCATCGCCAGAATGCGCTGGACAAGATGGGCGCAGCGTCGGCGGCGGAACTCGCCGCCGCGCTGCTGCGGCTGGAGGACGGAAGCGCGCCCTGATTCAGAATGAATGTGTCAGACCGAAACCGAGGGTCTGTTCCGTCGACGCCTTTTCCATGGCACTGGTCACCAGCCCATAGGACACATGGGCCAGCGTACGTTTCGTTAACGCATAATCAAGACCAACCACATACTGGGCAATTTTTTCATCTATCGAGGCTTCCTTTGTTTCTTCATTAGGCATTTCATCACGTATACCCCAGATTCTGGCATATGAAATTCGTGGCGTAAACGCACCAAAAGTATAAGCAACCGTTATTGCAGCTTCAGTAGTGCTGAGCGAATTTTCAGGGTCAAACACTCCATCTCTTTCCTGAGGATCCCTGAATTTTTTCATCAGATTTTGACTGGGGTTGTATATTTTATTTTGCCCGTAAGCTAATGCCAGTGCCAATTTTCCGTTATCGTAGCCGGTCTCCAGTCGCCAGTAATGGCTGGATTTTTTCCCGCTTCCCGCCATGCCCACACTTTCCAGGGAAGGTTCCAGATTGGCACTGCCAAATTTCACATAACCCGCATCAATGAAAAATCCCTTGTGCTCAAAACCCAGCCCCAGACTGCTTGTGCTCTGGTTCGTGCGCCGCGTTCCCGCTGCTGCATAGTGACGAACCTCGTCGACCCCGTACAGTGCAGTCAGTTTGAAACCCGCCAGTTCCGGGCTGTCATAACGGATGGCATTGCGGACATAGTCGTCCAGCCAGTTGGTCGACAGGATGGACAGGCCGTTGACCCCGTCACCATAGGCCCAGGGGTCGACTTTCTGCATGTCGTCCTTCAGGTAGGTGCCGAGATTGCCAAGCCGCAGCGTGCCGAAGCCACCGGACAGGCCGACAAAGCTGTTGCGGGTCGCCCACTTCGCTCCGTCACCATCAGCACTGCCATCCAGCCGCAGTTTCTGCTCGACCTGCCAGATCGCCTTCAGGCCATTGCCCAGACTCTCGTTGCCCTTGAAGCCGATAAAGGAACCATTATCCCCTACCAGCATGCCGGCCTTGTATTGTTCATAAAACAGTTCGTCACTGGTTGCTTTCGGGTCTGTCTGAAAGGAATAGTCGGCAGCCTTCCCGTACTCGACTCCGACCGCCAGTTTTCCATACAGCGTTGCATCGGCCATTGCAGCCGCAGGCAGCAGTGTCAGCGCCAGTAATGTGCATTTTTTCATAGCAAATAGCTCATAATTTGATTGAGGGAGAGACAGGAATTAATTTCCCGCGCACAGCAACATTGCCTCCATGCAGAGACCATAACCAATATCGACCCGCCGTGTGATTAACTCACACGACCACCTTAATATCATCAATACGGCGCAGGCAAATCACAAACCGCAAACAACTTCATCGTGTGGTTTTTTTATCGCAACGGGTCCGCGCTGTGCGGGAATACTCACAGATCGTCCAGCAGGCGGAAGCCCAGTCCCGCATGCAGGCTGGCGGATGGCGGCGTGACGGCGTGGGCGGCGAGGGTCCGGACCCCTCTGGCCATGCACAAGCGGATGAATTCGGTCAGCGCCCGCCGGCCGGCACCGCGCACACTGTATGCCGTATAAGGCGGCAATACGCTGTCTGGCCGGGACAACACGTATTCGACCGTGGCCTGCCCGCCGTTCAGCGTCCCCTGCACGAGTGATGCCAGGCGGTCCTGGTAGTACACCGCCACCAGCACCCTGCCCGGGGCAAGGGGCGGCCTCATTTCCAGCAACAGGTTAGACGTCAGCGAGCTGCCCCAGTGCGCCAGCCGAGAGGTCGCCATCCCCGGGGGGCGCCCCGCCGCCCCTTCTTCCTCGCTGTCCGAATCGTCGCTGAGGGCGCTGCCTGCGGCGCCATAGGCCGCCAGCCACCCTTCCAGCGTCGAAGTCACTTCGCGATAGGCCGGATCCTGCAGCCTGCTTTGGTCGAAAACCGCCACGCGGAAATCGGCCGGCGCTTCGACCCAGTTGCCTTGTCGCCACAGCCGGGGAGAATCAGGCAGGGGGGTGAAACGGGTTACATCAAGTTCATAGCGGCCAATGGCGGCAGGGGTGTCCGGCGTAACCACGATCGGCTGGAACTGGTCAGTCACATTCCCGGAGGGGAAGTCGTCAGGAATCAGCCTTCCGTACGAGGACGAATAGAACAGTGATGCCGCCACGTCATGAGCATGTCTGATCTGGGCCAGCCGTTCGCGCTGGGTGGCGTACAGGTTCTGCACCCGCTCGATCAAGCGGGCAATCTCGGCCGGATTCATGCCGGTGTGTTGTTCCACCGTGCCATGCCGGATGATGCGATCGATCACGCCATTGAAGAACGCCACATCCCACCGGGCTCCGTAGAGGCGATGAAATACGGTCAGGATGTCCAGCGTCCAGTACGCGCACGCGGCAGGATCGCCGTCGAGGCCGCGCCGCATGAAGCGCCTCGGCATCAGGATGCGCTCCACCGTGATTCCGCACGCGCGCGACGTACCGTACAGCAGGAAGGGGTCCTGCCGGTCGGTGAAGAGTTCCCGGACCCGGGTCAGCGGGGGGATGACCGGCTGCACGTGGTTGCTGCGGCCGAGCGGCGAGAGGTCGCCGGCGACGTGCAGCAGCATGGCGTTGCGCGGCGGCATGTCACCCTTTATATAGCGATGGATCGCTTCGGGCTGGTTGCACTTCCCCTGCACCACGTAGTTGAAGATGGCCAGCAGCGGATTGGCATAGCACAGCGCCAGGCCATAGGAACGGTAGGCCCTTTTCGGCCCGGTTCCCACGGCGAATGACAGGCTCGCCAGCCGGACGTCAGGGCTGTGCGACAGGATGGTGAAGGTTTCTGGCACGACCCCGTCCGGCTTTGTGCCGTTGAACAGCTCGGCCAGTGGCGAGGCACGCAGCAGCTGCCGGTTCGCGCCGAGTTCCAGGACCTGATAGCGCAGGGCCCGTTCCCCTTCGCGCTCGAAAGCCAGGGTCAGGAAGCGGGTTGCCGGATCGAGTGCGTGCGGCTGGCCGACGGGGGGCGAGAGCGAGCCGTGGCCCCGGCCGAGTCGCCCGCGATCAAGGCTGAAACGGAGCGGGAAGCGCCCGGCATGGGTGATTTCCATCCAGGATGTCGGGCGGCGGATGCTGAACGTGAACTGAAAGGTCTTGATGTCGAAGAACGCGTGGTTCCAGAGTTCGCCGTAAATGGCATCTATCGCATAGCTGTCGGTTTCGCCGAGCGGGCACTCGCGATGGCAGCCGATCCTTGTCCGGGCCACGTCGAACTGGCGCAGGCCAGGCCGTGCCGGCACGGCCAGATCCGCCCCCGGCGGGTTGAAGACGATGCTGCCGCGTGCCGGATCGCGGCCGGATGCGTAGACCCTCAGTCCCTGGGGAATGCTGACCGAGGCGATCTTCCCGCCGGACCCCGCCGTCAGCGCCAGCGGACTGCCGGGCTCGCGACACTGTGCCGGCCCGACCGACTTCGGCTGTGCGTAGAAGCAGGCTTGCGGTACCAGAAAGGCGGAAGCGACCCTGCCCGACACAGCCAGTTCGCCATTGCGGGTCAGGATCCGGTATGGCGGCTGGTACAGCCGGTTCGGCGACAGGTACAGTTTGGCATTCCCGCCGACGTGGAGGTGGTTGACCACGCCGGCAGTCCATTGCCGCCGGCCCCGTGCCGCCTCCAGGTCGAACAGTGGGTCCTCCTCCGTCACGCAGCGACCGGCACTGGCGCCCAGCAGGCAGGCAAACGGCTCGCCGGCGCCGGCGCCGGGGGCCACCATGATCAATGCAATAATGGTTTTCCATTCAGCCAGAAAATGCCGCATGCCCAGCCTCCATCACGGTTTTCACCTCGATGGCATGACGCTATGGCAAGCGCGCCGGCAGGACAAATTCGCGTGCCATCCCGCGCGTTCCTGTGGTTTCGGTGGCCTGCCCGGGCTGCCCGGCATGCATGGGCAGGCCCGGATCTGTTAGAATCGCGGCTTGCCGTTGGCTGCCCTGGCGCGCCGACTCTTCACGGCCCAGCGCCCATCGGGACCGGACCGGATTTCCCACTGACCCACACTGACCGCAATTGCGACACCTGATGAATTTCAACTCTGGTCGCTTCTGGCTGAAAACCGCGGTTTATGCGCTGCTGACAACTGTTATCGCCGGCCTGGCGGTTTTCCTGCTGCTGCTGTGGCAATTCGACAGCGATGCCGCTCGCCGCGAGCTTGAACACGCCTTTGCCGCCCAGGGCCGCACGCTGAAGGTCAGCGGCCCGGTTTCCCCGCTGTTCTGGCCGCGTCCCGGGATCGCGGTCGACAATGTGTCGCTGAGCGAGGCGGACGGCCACAGCGATTTTGCCGCCATGCGCCGGATCGAGCTGCGCTTCGCCTGGCTGCCCTTGCTGCAAAAGCACTATCTGGTCAGGCAGGTGCGCCTGCTCGGCGTCGATGCGACCGTCATCCGGCGCCCGGACGGCACGATGAACATTGCCGACCTGTTCGATGCCCGGCAGCAGAACGAACGCGTGCACGTCAAGCTGGACGATCTGTCCATTGCCGATGGCGACATCAGCTGGCGCGACGAGATTTCCGGACGCAAGGGCCGGCTGACCGCCCTGCGTCTTGATGCAGGCAATATGGAAGACAGCGGCGAGATCGAGGTGTCGACGCAACTGGCCTGGGACGGCCGCCAGTTCGATCTGCATGGCAAGCTGCCGGTCTCGATCGCCGACGACCAGGTCCGCGTCGACGGTTTCGCGCTCGATGCCAGAACCCACCTGCCCCGCATGCAGGTGCTGTCGGCACAGCTGACCGGCAGCCTGATGCTGAACCAGGCAAGGGGACTGCTTGAGGCCAGCCAGCTGGAACTCAAGCTGGAAACCGCCAAACCCGCCGCCACCGCCGTCATCCGCGCGCCGAAACTGGACCTGTCCGCCGACGGCATCTTTGCGCCGTCGGTGCGCTTTGCGCTGAACCTGGGCGACCAGGAAACCCACTATCTGCTGGACGGCCAGGCCAGCAATGTCCGCTCGGCCAACGGCCGGAGCCAGGCGCAGAATATTGCCGGCAACTTCCAGTGGGAAAACGGCAAGAACCGGCTGAAGGTCGAGTATTCGGCACCGGCCGTGATGGACGGTCTGTCGTCGCTCCGGCTGCAACCGGCCGGTGTGCGCGCCGCGCTGAGCACGCCCTACCTGCCGCGCGGCGTGATCCGCACCGAGCTGACCGGCCAGATTGACGCCGACCTGCAGGCGGAAACGCTGCAGTCCCGCCTCAGCGGTCTGTTCGACGGGGCCCGGCTCGATCTGGACATCCGCCAGAAGAGCTTTACCAGGCCGCATCACGACGTCTCGCTGACGCTGGCCCGGCTCGACCTGAACCGCTACCTGCCGGCGCAGGACGGGCCGCTGGCCCCGCTGCTGCGTTCCAGCCAGAAGATCAACCTCGACTGGCTGTCCGATGTCGATCTGAACGGCCGGGTCGCCATCGGCCAGTTCGACGTCGGCCGTTTCTCGGTGCAGCAGGTCGACATGGATGTCAGGGCGAGCAGCACCGGCGTCGACATCAACCGCTTTACCGCCCAGATCTACCAGGGGGTGCTCGCCGGTACGCTGAGCATCAGCAACGACGCCACGCCATCGCTGCACATCGACCAGAAGCTGTCGCACATGAATGTGCATCCTCTGCTGAAGGACCTGTTCGACTTCAGCCGCATCGAAGGGCGCGGCAACGGTGCCGCCGACCTGACGGCCAGCGGGCGCACGTTCGACGAGCTGCGCAGCACGCTGGGCGGCACACTGTCAGTCAGCCTGTCCGAGGGTGCGCTGACCGGCATCAATCTGGTCGAAGCACTGAAGAACCTGCCGGCCGAGCTGTCGCAATGGGGCACGCAGACCATCGCCAGCGACCTGAAGCAGAAGACGCCGTTCCAGCGGCTGTCGGCAAGCTTTGCGTTCGACAAGGGCGTCGGCCGCAATCACGACCTGAAGCTGGCCTCACCACTGATCGACCTCAATGGCCAGGGCAAGCTCGATCTGAGCCAGAACATCGTCGACTATGCATTCAATGTGCGCGCCAATCCGGTAGAGTTCCCGAAACTCAAGGGACTGAATGTACCGATCAAGATCACCGGTGCCCTGCCCGCCCCGACCTACGCGCTGGACTTCAATGCCCTGGTCAAGGACAAGAAAACCGATGCTGAAAAGCAGCAGGTCCTGAAGGACCAGCTGACGCGCCCGCTGCAGGTGTTGAAATAAGCCGCCTACAGTTCATCTGCCAGCCGGAAACCAAGCCGGGCATGCATTGTGGCTGACGGTGGCGTGACGGCACGGGCGGCAATGCTTCTGACATTGCGTGCCCGGCACAGCGCAATGAATGCCTCCAGCGCCCGGCTGCCACCGCCACGCAGGCTGCTTTCGGTGTACGGCTTGAGCACGCTTTGCGGGTGGGAGACGATCGAGATGACCTCGCCGGCGTCCCCCCTGATTTCCCCAAGCAACATGCTGACCAGACGGCCGCGGAAATAGACAGCCACGACATGGGATCCCAGCCTGAAACCCTGCGTGGCTTCCTGGACAAACGTCGTTGACAACGCATACCCCCAGCGTCGCAATGAGATCGGCAGCTGTGATGGCACGGCAGCCATCCCCACGGTGGCATTATCGTCAAACCGGGAGGCCCAGGACTGCAGTTCGACATAGAGCGCAGCAAAGGCCGGATTGCTGCGCCTTGCCAGCGAGGCCGGAAACACGGTCGTGGTGAAATCCTGATCGGTCGCAACCCAGTGCCGGCCCTGCCACCGCCTCGGAGGGATCGTCCTGGCCACACTGTGCTGGAGGTCCAGCCGGTACTCGCCAAGCGGGGCATGTACCATCTCGGCATCTGACGGGGCCATGTCCGGCGCCTCCCCGCCCGGGTCGGACACGTCCTCCGGATTCAAGACCCGAAGCGCCGAGGCATAGTACAGGGAGGCCGCGCTGGAATAAGCCAGGATGGCAGTCCCTATGGTATCCACGTCCTGCTGCCGTGCTGATGCCAGTACCAGGCTGACCAGATGTTGCTCTGCCTGCGGCTCGCTGCTCGCATGACCGGTCGAGCCGGTTTCGATGATGTTGGCGATCACCCTGTTGAACAGGGAGGCATCCCGGGTATCACCGAACACCTGGTTGAAGGCACTCAGGATATCTTGCGTCCGGACAAGGCAATGGTGGTCCGTGCCGCGTTTCACCACGCGGCCCGCATCGCGAGATACCAGCACGATTTCCATCGGCAGTCTGCATGCCCGCGCTATGCCGTAGGCCTGGAATTGATTACGCCCGTTCATCAGGATTTCGCTGGTTTTGCTGAAAGCCGGCATGCCATGCCGAACGGACGTGTCTCTCGGTTTTGCGTCGGCGTCGCCGGCGACATGAAGCATCAGCGCTTTCCGCGGAATGACCATGCCTTTCAGATAGCGATACAGCCGATCCGGCTGATTGCACACCCCGCTGGTCACATAATTATATATAGCCAGAATGGGCATGAGATAACATATGGTCATACCGGCTGCAGAGCGTTTTTTGTCCTTTTCAGGCTTTACCATTACCGCAAAAGTCAGGTTTTCAATCTGCACATCCTGACTTCTTGATTTGATGGTAAAGGTGCTCCTTGTGGACGGGTCATTCTTTATCTCACCGTTCACCGGCGCGTAATTCGGGAATTTTGAAAAAATGGGCGACACACCCAGCATTTTCTTGCTGTGGTCAAGCCCAATAACCTGATAGCGAATATATTCATTGGTAATCAGTTCAATCGCAAGCGACAGATACCGGACATCACTGGCGATGGATACCGAGGAAAATTGTGCACGATTCGCACCTGCGTGATAAATGTACAGCACACCGCCATGCAGCACGAAACTGACGCCGCCATGGCCATCCAGCGAGACCTCGAACATGGAGCCTCGCCCGGTCCTGAAGGTGAACTGGAATGTTTTTCTGTCAAAAAGCGGGCCATTCCACATGTCGCCAAAAATGGCATCGAGTGCATAGCTGTCCGAAACCCCGATGGGGCAGCCGCGATCGCAGCCAACGCGGGTCCGGGCCACTTTTATTTTCCGGATACTGTCCTGCTGCCCGTTCGCGGCCAGGGTTGCCATGTCCACATCGCTGTCGTCGTATGCATACCAGCGCTCCGCCCGCGTACCTATCCGGTCATACGATGCATAAACCCGGATTCCCTTTGGGATACGGATCGAGGATGTTTTTCTGTCCATACTGGACGGCATGGCCATATCTGCACCCGGCTCGCTGCAAAGGCTGAGTCCCTGCTGCCGTTCATGCTGAAAAAAGCAGGCGCGGGGCACCATGTAGAAGGACAGCGCTTTCCTTGCCAGGCTATCCCGCTTCGTGACGTATGTACTGCTGTCGATGGCCGCCAATGGCTGCATGAATCGGCCCTGGCCATACAGATAGACTTTGGCATCACCATTGACAATCAGCCGTTTTTCCTTTTCCTTTCCCTTGAAATGGCGGGCCAGAACAGGATTGGATACCAGATCCAGCGTTGGACTTTCTCCTGCGATGCAGATATTTGAATCTGCAGTGGCCAGGCAGGCACTCTGCATTGTGCCTGCGCTGGCGATCGCCGGCAGGCAGGCTGCGGCCATGACGCCAGTCATGATTCGGCAAATCATATCGGATACCTTGTAGGTGGCCTACATCATTGCCTGCGCAGGATTTTCAATGAGAGGTGACACAAATGGAAATTCAGGCGCCACTTGAACCTGCAGCGATGACTGAACAGGCAAACGCAGCCCCCGAATTTATCCTTGGCCTTCGGAAAAGACCCTACTCCGCGAAAAACGGCATGGCAAATGACTCAGCCATTACTGTGGTTTTTATGATCTGCCGCCGCCGGCCGTCATCCACCCCGGCAGTGGCCGGCCAGTGATTTTGTCGCGAAAACCCCGCGCGGCCGACAGGAAGAAAAGGGCCAACGTGCTAGAATTCGGCACTCAAGTACAACGCCAGCAAGGACTCTTGATGAAAACCACGCTTGTCGCGCTCGCGCTGGGCCTGTGCTCACTGACGGCGCTGGCCGCCAACCCGCATGTTGCGTTGAAGACCAGCCAGGGTACGGTCGAAGTCGAGCTCTATCCGGAGCAGGCGCCGAAGACTGTCGCCAACTTTACCCAGTATGTGAAAGACGGCTTCTATGACGGCACGCAGTTTCATCGCGTGATCGACGGTTTCATGGTCCAGGGCGGCGGCTTTGACCGCACGTTCAAGGAAAAGCCGACCCGTGCACCGATTCCGAACGAAGCCAATAATGGCCTGAAGAACGAGCTCGGCACGCTAGCCATGGCCCGCACTTCGGACCCGAACTCGGCCAGCGCCCAGTTCTTCATCAATGTGGCTGACAACGCCTTTCTCAACTACCGGGCACCGACCACGCAAGGCTATGGCTATGCCGTGTTCGGCCGCGTGGTCAAGGGCATGGATGTCGTGAACCGCATCGCCAAAAGCAGGACGACCCGGCAGGGCATGTATCAGGATGTGCCGGCCACGCCGGTCCTGATCGAAAAAGCCACGCTGCTTCCGTAATTTCTCCCAGGAAAGACTGTAATGATCAAGCTGACCACCAACTTCGGCGTCATCACTCTGCAACTGTTCGCCGACAAAGCGCCGAAGACCGTTGCCAACTTCGAGCAGTATGTGCGCGACGGCCATTTCGATGGCACCGTGTTCCATCGCATCATCAACGGCTTCATGATCCAGGGCGGCGGTTTCGCTGCCGGCATGGTGCAGAAGCCGACCCGCGAACCGATCGAGAACGAGGCCGCCAACGGTCTGTCGAACAAGATCTACACCGTGGCCATGGCCCGCACCAGCGCCCCGCACTCGGCGTCGGCGCAGTTCTTCATCAATGTGGCCGACAACGATTTCCTCGACTTCAAGAGCGCGGATGCACAGGGTTTCGGCTACTGCGTGTTCGGTGAAGTGGTCGATGGCAAGGACGTGGTCGACAATATCAAGACGGTCAAGACCGGCCGCCGCGGCATGCACCAGGATGTGCCGCTGGAAGACGTCGTGGTCGAAAAGGCCGAAGTGGTCGAAGCCGCCGCGGCCTGATCCGCCCGGCCGGAACGGCGCAGGCGCCTGGCCCGCGCCGTTCCGGCTGCTGATGAAGGCGGGTCCGACGGCTGCCATGGCGCCGGTGCCTGCCCGCTGCGCCCGCTCTTCCAACCCGCATGGCACCCCTTGCCGGACCGCACCCTACGTGGCCACCCTTTTCCTGTCCGACCTGCACCTGTCTGCCGATACTCCGGCCTTCAATGACCGTTTCACCGCCCTGCTCGGCGAAGCCAGCGGGCGCATCGACGCGCTCTACCTGCTTGGCGACCTGTTCGATGCCTGGCTGGGCGACGACGACGACACGCCCTTCTCCAGTGACCTGCAGGCGCGTCTGGCCGCCTTTACCGCCATCACGCCGGTCCGGGTCATGAACGGCAACCGCGATTTCCTGATCGGCCGGCGCTTTGCCGCCCGGACAGGGGTCTGCCTGCTCGACGATCCGGCCACCGTCACCCTGTACGACCGCCGCTACCTGCTCAGCCACGGCGACAGCCTGTGCACCGATGATGTCGCCTACCAGCGCTACCGTGCCGCCATCCGCCGTCCTGCTCGGCGCTGGTTGCTGGAACACCTGCCGTTGTCCATTCGTCGCGCCATCGCCCGTACGCTGCGCGCACGCAGCCAGGCCGACAAGGCAGGCAAGCCGGCCGCGATCATGGACGTCAATGCCGGCGCCGTGGCCAGCCTGCTGGCAGCGCATCCCGGGGCCACGCTGATCCATGGCCATACCCATCGCCCGGGTCACCACTATCACCGTGTCGGACGCGACCAGCGCGAGCGCTGGGTGCTGCCGGACTGGCGTCCCGGTCAGATGGGCGGTTTGTGGGTCGATGCCGGCGGCCCGCGCTTCAGCGCCGATCCACTCGCCGATCTGGCCGCACTCAGCTCGAACAACTGACCGACAGCCCGTCGGCCCAGTCCGGCGGCAGACCGGCCCAGGCCTCGTCGCCGATGCCGTCGGTGTATGGCCGGGCCAGCGCCGCAGCCAGCGCCTCCATCAGCGAGAAATCATCCTGTTCCGCCGCCCGGATCGCCGCCTCGGCCATCCAGTTGCGCAGCACGATGCGCGGGTTGACCGCCTGCATCGCCCGGCCGCGTGCGGCCGCGTCACCGTGCAGGCGGCGGCGATAGTCGGCGGCCCAGCGATCAAAGCGCTCGCGATCGACAAACAGGTCACGAACCGCCTCATTGCGCTGCGCGGCAAAATCACCCAGCCGGCGCCAGAACAGCGTCCAGTCGGTCCGCTCGGCATTCATCTGTTCGAGCAGCGCCGTCAGCAGCGGCCAGTCCCGCTCGTCCTCCCAGTCGGCAAGACCCAGCTTGGCGGCAAAGCGCGCGGCCAGTGCGGTCTCGAACAGCCCGGTATAGCGTGCCAGCGCGGCTTCCAGCCCGGCCTGCCCGGTCAGCGGCAGCAGGGCGCTGGCCAGGCAGGCCAGATTCCACTGGCCGATGCCGGGCTGGCGGTCCCACGCATAGCGGCCGGACGGATCGGAGTGGTTGCAGATGTGGCCGGCATCGAAACCATCCAGAAAGCCGAACGGTCCATAGTCGAGCGTCAGGCCGAGGATGGACATATTGTCGGTATTCATCACCCCGTGACAGAAGCCGACCACCTGCCAGTCGGCCATCAGCGTCGCCGTGCGGGCCACCACCTCGCCGAACAGCGCCAGCACCGGGTCGGCATGGGCGCGGCAGGCAGGGAAATGGCGGTCGATCACATGGTCGGCCAGTGCACGCAACGCATCCAGCCGGCCGTGATGGGCAAAGAACTCGAAGTGGCCGAAGCGAATGAAGCTTGGTGACACCCGGGTCACCACCGCCGTCGTTTCCATCCGCTCGCGCCGTGCCCTGGCCGGCGAGGTCACCATGGCCAGGGCCCGCGTGGTCGGGATGCCCAGCCCGTGCATCGCTTCGGAACACAGGTATTCACGAATAGACGAACGCAGCACGGCCCGGCCGTCACCCATGCGCGAATACGGCGTCTGCCCGGCTCCTTTCAGCTGGATTTCCTGCGGGCCGTCCGCGCTGTCGACCTCACCGAGCAGCAAGGCCCGGCCATCGCCAAGCTGTGGCACCCACACACCGAACTGATGGCCGGCGTAGACCGTGGCCACCGCTTCTCCGCCGGCATTGCCGGCCAGCAGGGCGACCGTATCCACCGCGTCGGCCGTCGGCGCGTCAATGCCGAGCGACGCGGCCAGTGCGGTGTTGGCGATCGCCAGCCGCGGCGACGGCAGCGGGGTCGGCAATACCCGGCGGGCGAATTCGGCATGCACCGCGGCATGGCGGGAAGGAAGCAGGCGCTGTTGCAGGGTCGGCATGGCGATAACGGCTGAGGGAAAGCGGCCAGCATACGGCCTGCGCTGCCGGGGCGAAATTCACACCGCCAGCAGGGTTATGGCTGCGCCCCGGGAGCAGGCACGCCCAGACCGCGCCATTCGCTGGCCAGTTCGACGCGCAACGCATCGATGACCGGATCGCCATCGCGATCAGCCGGATAGATGAACTGCAGTTCGGCAGTCTTGACCACATCGGGCACCAGATAGCCCATGCCGTCGGCGTCGGCGCGAATGGCATCGTCCTCGCGCATCAGCACTGCACCGATACCGACCGACATCAGCGTCGCCATGATCGGGACATGGTCGACGTCGATCAGTTTTTTCGGGGCAATATTGAGTTCGCGCCACAATTCGCTACAGAGCTTGTTGAAACTCGACAGCGACGACATGCCGACCCACGGAATCTTGCCCAGCGCCTTCGGCCCGCCACTTTCGATCCGTTCGCGCCAGCCGTTCGGCACCATGACCCGGAAGCGGATGTCGGCCAGGTGCACGGTATTGACGTTCACATACGGGTTCTTGCCGATATAGAAGCCGGCGTCGATTTCCTTCTTGCGCACCTGGTTCAGAATGACGCCGGTCACGTTGTGACGGATCTGGATATCCAGCAGCGGGTATTTTTCCACCAGCGACGCAATCCACGGCCCGATATGCAGCATTTCCGGCGTGGTGATGGTGCCGATGATGGCCCGTCCCGCCAACTGGCCTTTCAGCCCGCGCGCGTGGTTCAGCAGATCGCGGCTGGACGTCAGGATCGACTGGGCCCGCGGCAGCAATTCCTCGCCGGCCCGCGTCAGCCGGACACCACCGGCGCTGCGGTCGAACAGCGGCATGCCCATGTCTTCTTCCAGCGCCTTGATCTGTGCGGTAACGGCTGGCTGGCTCAGGTGCAGCAGTTCGGCGGCCTGGGTCAGGTGTCCCTGCTGGGCCACGGTGACAAAGGTGCGCAATTGATAGAGTTCCATCTACTCCTCCTGGTCTGGCTGGCCGCCGCCCACGTCACCAGGGCGACGAAAAGCGACGCTCATTCCCAATTATTGACCTTGATTCTACAGGGGTCATGACAAGCGACAGCAGTAAATTAGAGCAAAAGTTCCAATTTTTCTCGCACTTCCCAGTGTCATTAACAGCCCGCAAAGCCTTGCCAGTACTGGGTTTGTGCACCACAGCATCAGTCTGCGTGATTTTCTGCATCAAAAATTGCGATTGGAGGCTGACGTCAACGTCAACGTACATTCCATTGCGTGCCGGACCTTCGCTGTCCGCGCCACCCAAAGGAGGAAACGATGAACAACGACGAAGTCCTAAAACGGGTACAACAAAACCCGAAGTTCGCAGAGCTGGTGCACAAGAAAACCAGCTTCGGCTGGGCGCTCTCGATCGCCATGCTGGTCATTTACTACGGCTTCATCCTGATTCTGGCTTTTTCGCCGCATACGCTCGGCACGCCCATCAGCAGCAGCGGCGTGACCACCTGGGGCATCCCGGTGGGTATCGGCATCATTCTGTCGGCTTTCGTCCTGACCGGCATCTATGTGCGCCGGGCGAATACCGAGTTCGACCAGCTCAATCAGCAAATTGTCGATGAGGTGAACGCATGAAACAACGCTGGCTTTCCATTCTGGGAGGGGGTGCCATCGCCCTGCTCCCGCTCGCCGCGCTTGCCGCCGGCGCGATCGAAGGTGACGTGAAGCAGCAACCGCTGAACATGCACGCCATCATCATGTTCTTCGTGTTTGTCGCGTTCACGCTGGGCATCACCTACTGGGCTGCCCGCCGCACGCGTTCTGCGTCCGACTTCTATGCAGCCGGTGGCGGCATCACCGGCTTCCAGAACGGACTCGCCATCGCTGGCGACTACATGTCCGCCGCGTCCTTCCTCGGCATTTCCGCCATGGTGTACACCTCCGGCTATGACGGCCTGATCTACTCGATGGGCTTCCTGGTCGGCTGGCCGGTGATTCTGTTCCTGATCGCGGAGCGGCTGCGCAACCTCGGCAAATACACGTTTGCCGACGTCGCCAGCTACCGCCTGCAGCAGACCCCGGTCCGCTCGCTGGCCGCGACCGGCACGCTGATCGTGGTGTCGATCTACCTGATCGCGCAGATGGTCGGTGCCGGCAAGCTGATCCAGTTGCTGTTCGGCATGAACTACTCGTCGGCCGTGGTCATGGTCGGCGTGCTGATGGTCCTGTACGTGACCTTCGGCGGCATGCTGGCCACCACCTGGGTGCAGATCATCAAGGCGATCATGCTGCTGTCCGGTGCAACCTTCATGGCGGTCATGGTGCTGGCCTACGTCGGCTTCAGCCCCGAGGCGCTGTTCGCCAAGTCGGTCGAAGTCCACAGCAAGCATCTGGCGATCATGGAACCGGGCCAGCTGGTGTCCAACCCGATCGACGCGATCTCGCTCGGCATCGCCCTGATGTTCGGTACCGCAGGCCTGCCGCACATCCTGATGCGCTTCTTCACGGTGAAGAACGCCAAGGAAGCACGCAAGTCGGTGTTCTACGCGACGGGCTTCATCGGCTACTTCTACATCCTGACCTTCATCATCGGCTTCGGCGCGATCCTGCTGGTCGGCACCAACCCGAACTTCTTCGAAGGCGGCAATCTGGGCGGCAAGCTGCTGGGCGGTGCGAACATGGCGGCGGTCCACCTGGCCGATGCCGTGGGCGGCGACCTGTTCCTCGGCTTCATCTCGGCGGTGGCATTCGCGACGATTCTTGCTGTGGTGTCGGGTCTGGCCCTGTCCGGTGCCTCGGCGGTGTCGCATGACCTGTACGCCAGCGTGTTCAAGAAGGGCAAGGCCAACGAAGCGGACGAAATCCGTGTGTCGAAGATCACCACCCTGGTGCTCGGCGTGCTGTCGATCATCCTCGGCATCGCCTTCGAAACGCAGAACGTCGCCTTCATGGTCGGCCTGGCCTTCTCGGTCGCCGCATCGGCCAACTTCCCGATCCTGTTCCTGTCCATGTTCTGGAAGGGCCTGACCACCCGCGGTGCCGTGCTCGGCGGTGCCATCGGTCTGGTCTCGGCCGTGGTCATGATCCTGCTCGGGCCGACGGTCTGGGTCGATGTGCTGAAGCATGACGCCCCGCTGTTCCCGTTCAAGAACCCGGCCCTGTTCTCGATGACCCTGGCGTTCCTGAGCACCTGGCTCATCTCGGTCCTCGACAACTCGCGTACCGCGAACGAAGAACGTGCCAGGTTTGACGCCCAGTTCGTGCGGGCCATGACCGGCATCGGCGCCACCGGCGCATCCAAGCACTAAAGCAAGTCACCCGCCCGGAAACGGGCGGGGCCTTCCCGGCCACCACCGGGGAGGCGGCAGTCCGGGTCGGGGAAGCCCCAACCCGGACTGCCCCACACCAGTCTCACAGATGTCCAAGGAGAATCAGCCATGTCCACCATCGAATCCGTACTCAAGGAAACCCGCAGTTTCGCGCCGATCGACGCTTTCCGTCAGAACGCCACCCTGTCCGGCATGGAGGCATACAACACCGTCTGCGAACGCGCGAACAACGATTACGAAGGCTTCTGGGCCGACCTGGCCCGCGAACTGCTGAGCTGGCACAAGCCGTTCACCCGCACCTTC
>NZ_QLTJ01000010.1:0-37440 GCF_003269145.1 Microvirgula sp. AG722
TCCCATCCCGAACAGGACCGTGAAACTGCTTTGCGCCGATGATAGTGTGGCACTTGCCCATGCGAAAGTAGGTCACCGCCAGGTCCTATACTGAAGCCCTCGTACCCTGTACGAGGGCTTCTTTCATTGGTGCGACTGAATGCGCAAAGCCGCCCCCCGTGCCATGCACGGGGGGCGGCTTTCATGGGCGGTTCACATCGGAGGGAAACGGGTCAGCTTGCCCCAGCCAAGACCGCGGGCAACCACCGCCCGCTCGAAGGGGGTGGAAACGTAAACTACAGGCGCATTGAAAGTACGGACTTCCCGTGCAAGGCTGCTGGTGATCAGGCGGACGTTGGAGACTCCGTTACCATTCGGGGTCGCGGAGCTGCAAGCCAGCAGGTACAGGGGCCCCCGGCGCGATTCGGCATAGGAAGGCAGCGAGGACAGGTCGTCTGCCCAACGGAGCGGAGAGACGAAGCGACCGCCGAAGTTCTGCATCAGGCCAGGTTCTCCGTGAGTCATGACCAGTGCCCCATCATGAAATTCCGGCATCAGCATGTAGTCGAGAGATACGTCTGAATCAACCCTCCGGATATAACCCACGGCTGCACGCTTTGACATTTTTCCCGCCAGAATGCGGCCGGTGGCTTTGCCATAGCTTGCCAGCGCCGGCCCGAACAGCCCGGTTGCGGCCGAGGCGATACCCAGCCCCAGCGATATCCAGCCCAGGGTACTGGCCAGCTTCGGATCGTGGTCGCCAATGATGGCTGCAGCAATGCCGGTGGCATTTGACGCCAGTCCAAGCAGTGCTGACGTGATACCCAGAATGGCGCCCGTGAGGGTGGCCAGCATCATGGCCAGTCCCAGCGTCGCAATGCCGAGAATAATGCCCACAATGCCCAGTCCCAGACCGGTAGCCGCGGATGCGCTCATATAGCCGGAGTGATCGGTCCGGTTGACCGGATCGCCGCCACAGAAGGCGTAGGGATTGATGCCACCGCCCGAGAACGGGCTGAACGGGTCCATGCGCAGAAAACACTGCAGCATCGGGTCATAGCTGCGGGCACCATTGCCGAGGTGATACAGCTGGCTGCGTGAATTGATCCAGTCGACCAGTTCGCCATGCATGCCGATTTGTGGCTGGATGCGGGTCGCCGGGACAGCGCGGGGGGGCGTCGGGCGGGGAGAGGTTTTGCTGGGCATGGCGGGCTCCTCTGATGACCGGCACCATGGACGGCCGGTGCCTTGCTTCCAAAGCCAGCTATAGGTGATTTGTGCTGTCCGGACTTCCCTTTCGGACGAATGGAGCTGACAGGCCGCCGGGCGCTTTGCCTGTATCCGCTGCAGCACGCTGGGCCGCCTGATGCGTTACAGGAATGGCGCGCCCCTGCTGAGGGCATGAGCAGGGCGGGTCGGGCATGACAAAGCGCCAGCATCACTGCTGGCGCTTTGTCGTTACCGGCGGCCGGACTGTGCCGGCTGCGGTTATACTGCGCGGCCCGTTGTTCAGGCGGCGTGGCGCTTGGCGACGACGTCCCAGTCGACCAGCTTCCAGAAGCTTTCCAGGTAGTTCGGGCGGCTGTTGCGGTAATCGATGTAGTACGCGTGCTCCCAAACGTCACAGGTCAGCAGTGCCTGCTTGTCGGTGGACAGCGGGGTGGCAGCATTGCTGGTCGACACCAGGTCCAGCCTGCCGTCGGAGCCCTTGACCAGCCAGGCCCAGCCGGAGCCGAAGGTGCCGGCAGCCACGGTGTTGAAAGCTTTCCTGAACTCGTCGAAGCTGCCCCATTTGGCATTGATCGCTTCGGCCAGCGCGCCGGACGGCTGACGCTCTTCCCCGGCGGCATTCGGTGCGAAACCGAGCCAGTAGAAGGTATGGTTCCAGATCTGGGCCGCATTGTTGAACACGCCACCGGACGATTTCTTGACGATCTCTTCCAGGGAGGCGTTTTCGAACTCGGTACCCTTGATCAGGTTGTTCAGGTTGGTGACGTAAGTCTGGTGATGCTTGCCGTAGTGGTATTCCAGGGTTTCCCGGGACAGGTACGGGGCGAGGGCGTCGAGGGCGTAAGGCAGTGCCGGCAGCTTGTGTTCCATGCGATAACTCCTTGAGTCATTGACGGGTAGGTGTATACCCGTATGTGGTGATGATATGACTGATATCAAGTTTATAGGAATAAAGACGTCAGGCCAATGTTGACAAATTTAGTCAGGAATACTTCCCAACCGTTGCACGCGCACGGCGCGCGGCGAGAAATGAGACATGTCGTTGAATTTTGATGTAATCGTCCTTGGTGCCGGTGCGGCCGGCCTGATGTGTGCGGCCCAGGCCGGACAGCGCGGTCGCCGCGTGCTGCTGCTCGACCACGCGGTCAGACTGGCGGAAAAAATCCGCATCTCCGGCGGCGGCCGGTGCAACTTCACCAACGTGAACGTGCGGCCGGAGTGCTATCTGTCCGATAACCCGCATTTCTGCCGCTCGGCGCTGGCCCAGTACACCCAGCATGATTTCATCAAGCTGGTCGAGCGGTACGGCATTGCCTGTCACGAGAAGACGCTGGGCCAGTTGTTCTGCGACGACAGCAGTCAGTCGATCATAGACCTGTTGCTGCATGAATGTGAGCTGGGCGGCGTCGAGCGACGCATGGGGGTGACGGTGCAGGCGGTCGACAAGCCGTCGCGCTTCCGGGTGACGACCGATGCCGGCGTTTTCGAGGCTGACAGTGTGGTGGTGGCGACCGGAGGGCTGTCGATTCCGCAGATCGGCGCCACGCCTTTCGGCTACCGGCTGGCCGAGCAGTTCGGACTGCGGGTGACGCCGCTGGCGCCGGCGCTGGTGCCGCTGACCTTCCAGCCCGGCGATGTGGCCGTGTTCGGCGAGCTGGCCGGCATCGCCATCGAGGTCGAGGCCTGTGCCGAGCGCGGGCCGGCATTCCGCGAGGCAGCCTTGCTGACGCACAAGGGCGCCAGCGGGCCGGCCATGCTGCAGGTGTCCAGTTACTGGCGACCCGGCGAGAGCCTGACGCTCGATCTGTGCCCGGGGGTGGACCTGGAGGCGCGGCTGGCCGAAGATCGCCACAGCGACAAGCTGCTCGGCAACTGGCTGGCGGGCTTCTGGCCCCGGCGCTTCGCTCAGGCCTTTGTCGAGCTGTTCGGTGACAACCGGCCGCTGCGCAGCCTCGATGAACGCAGCGTGGCGCGCCTGTTCGAGGCCATTCGCGGCTTTGTCCTGCGACCGAACGGCACCCAGGGCTACCGCAAGGCGGAAGTTACCCGCGGCGGTATCGATACCCGCGACCTGAGCTCGAAAACGATGATGGCCCGCGAGGTGCCCGGGCTGTTCTTCGTTGGTGAACTGGTCGACGTGACCGGCTGGCTCGGCGGTTACAACTTCCAGTGGGCGTGGTCCAGCGGCTGGGTGGCCGGCCAGCATTGCTGAGCGACGGGTCGCGCAATAGCCGCGACGCGCGCAGCCGCTTGGCACTACAATTCCGGACCTGCTTTTGCCGCCTCCGGGCGGCGCGATTGAAATGATACATGTCCGATTACGCTGATCTTCCTCCTCCGTCCGATGCCGATTCCCTGTCCGACCTGCGTGTGCCGCCACACTCGGTCGAGGCCGAGCAGTCGGTACTGGGCGGCCTGCTGCTCGACAATACGGCCTGGGAAAAAATCGCCGACCTGGTCGGCGAGGGCGATTTCTATCGCCACGACCACCGGCTGATCTGGCGCGCAGTGTCCAAGCTGATCGACACCGGTCGGCCCGCCGACGTCATTACCGTGTCCGAACGGCTGGAAAGTACTGGCGAGCTGACCGATATCGGCGGCCTGTCCTATCTGGCCACGCTGGCGCAGAACACGCCGTCGGCCGCCAATATCCGCCGTTACGGCGAGATCGTCCGCGAACGTTCGGTCATGCGCCAGCTGGTGACGGTCGGCACCGAGATCGTCGAGTCCGCCTTCCGGCCGATGGGGCGCGATGCCGCGCAACTGCTGGACGAGGCCGAGGGCAAGGTGTTCCGCATTGCCGAGAGCACGGCCAAGAACGAGCAGGGCTTCCAGGCGATGCCGGAGATCCTGTCCGAGGTCACGGAAAAGATCGACATGCTGTACAGCCGGGAGAACCCGGATGAAGTTACCGGCCTGCCGACCGGCTTCCTCGATCTTGACGAGAAAACGTCCGGCCTGCAGCCGGGCGACCTGATTATCGTGGCCGGCCGGCCGTCGATGGGCAAGACCGCGTTTTCGATGAACCTGGCGGAGAACGTCGCCATTGCGACCAATCTGCCGGTGGCGGTGTTCTCGATGGAAATGCCGGCAGCGCAGCTGGCGACACGGATGATCGGTTCGGTCGGCCGGCTGGACCAGCACAAGCTGCGGACCGGCCGCTTCGACGACGAAGACTGGCAAAAATTCAGCCACGCGCTCGGCGTGCTGGCCGAGACCAAGGTGCATATCGACGAAACCCCGGGCCTGACCGCGCTGGAACTGCGCGCCCGCGCCCGGCGGCTGGCGCGGCAGTACGGCGGCAAGCTCGGCCTGATCGTCATCGACTACATGCAGCTGATGAGTGGCTCGTCGGGCGGGCGCGAACAGAACCGGACCGCCGAAATTTCGGAGATCTCGCGTTCGCTGAAGAGTCTGGCGCGCGAACTGAGCGTGCCGGTGATTGCCCTGTCGCAGCTGAACCGTTCGGTGGAACAACGGCCGAACAAGCGGCCGATGATGTCCGACCTGCGTGAATCCGGCGCTATCGAGCAGGATGCCGACCTGATCATCTTCATGTACCGCGACGAGTACTACAATCCCGACTCGCCGGACAAGGGCACGGCCGAGGTCATTATCGGCAAGCACCGTAACGGGCCGACCGGCGTGGTCAAGCTGGCGTTTATCGGCCAGTTCTCCCGCTTCGAGAATGCCGCGCTCGGCCAGGGCGGCTGGGCCGCACCTGACGAATAAGCCTCAAAGGACCAGCGATGAGTTTCTATTCCCATCATGTGTTTTTCTGCACCAACCAGCGTGAAGCGGGTCGTGACTGTTGCAACAATCATGGTGCCAGCGAACTGCTCGACTACGCGAAGGACCGCATTCGCGAACTGGGCCTCAAGGGCGAGGGCAAGGTGCGGGTGCAGAAGGCCGGCTGCCTCGACCGCTGCGATCTCGGCCCGGTGCTGGTGATTTACCCGGAAGAGACCTGGTATACCTTCATCGACCGCGAGGACATCGATGAAATCATTTCCGAACATATCGTCAACGGCCGCGTGGTCGAACGACTGAAACTGCCTGATCATGCTTAATCCCCCCCCGATGCAGCGCATCGCCGGCCCGGCCGGCGGCCTGGATACCCTGATCGTCGCGCCGCAGGACGTGCTGCGCGGCGTGGCCGTGATCTGTCACCCGAACCCGCTGCAGGGCGGCACCAATACCAACAAGGTGGTGCAGACCTGCGCCAAGGCGCTGGCCAGTCGCGGCTATGTCGCCTATTGCCCGAACCTGCGTGGTGTCGGCGGCAGCGATGGCGAGCACGACCATGGTCACGGTGAGGTCGACGATGTCCTGGCCGTGGTCGCGCAGGCCAGGGCGGACCATGGTCCGCTGCCACTGGTGCTGGCCGGCTTCTCGTTTGGCGGTTTCGTCGCCGCGCATGCGCGTCAGCGCATCGACAGCGAACACCTGATCCTGATGGGGCCGGCGGTCGGCAAGTACGAGACGCCGATTCCGGCCGAAGTGCCGGTCGACACGCTGGTGGTGCATGGCGAGGCGGACGAGGTCATCCCGCTCGGCGCGGTGCTGGACTGGGCGCGACCGCAGGCGCTGCCGGTGGTGGTCTTTCCCGGCGCCGGTCATTTTTTCCATGGCAGGCTGGTGCCGCTCGGCCGGCTGATTGCCCGCCACGTCGGCTGATGCTGTGCTAACGCTTTCCGGACGGAGTCCATGCTCGAACTGACGCATCTGCACAAAACCTTTGGCGATGTCACGGCAGTCAATGATGTCAGCCTGCATGTGGTCCGTGGCGAGTGCTTCGGCCTGCTCGGCCCGAACGGGGCCGGCAAGACCACCACGCTGCGCATGGCGCTGGGCCTGCTCGACCCCAGCGGTGGCAGCATCCGTCTCAACGGGCTGCCGGTGCCGGCACAGGGCCGTGAGGCCAGGATGCGGGTCGGTGTGGTGCCGCAGTTCGACAATCTCGATCCCGATTTTACCGTGGCGGAAAACCTGGTCGTGTTCGGCCGCTATTTCGGGCTGGACGTGCGCGCATTGCGGCGCCGGGTACCGGAACTGCTGGAATTCGGCGGCCTGACCGGCAAGGAGCACGCCCGGGTCGGCGAGTTGTCCGGCGGCATGAAGCGACGGCTGACGCTGGCGCGGGCACTGGTCAAC
The DNA here is from genome assembly GCF_003269145.1 of Microvirgula sp. AG722. Lineage (NCBI taxonomy): Bacteria > Pseudomonadati > Pseudomonadota > Betaproteobacteria > Neisseriales > Aquaspirillaceae > Microvirgula > Microvirgula sp. AG722. The sequence continues at coordinate 6,364 of NZ_QLTJ01000010.1, forward strand.
GATCCCGACATCCTGTTTCTCGACGAGCCGACCACCGGTCTCGATCCGCAGGCGCGCCACCTGATCTGGGAGCGGCTGCGCAGCCTGACCCAGGCCGGCAAGACGCTGGTGCTGACCACGCACTTCATGGACGAGGCCGAGCGCCTGTCCCACCGGCTGGCGGTGATCGACCATGGCCGGCTGATCGGGCAGGGCACGCCGCAGGCGCTGATCCGCCAGTACATCGAGCCCGAGGTGGTCGAAGTCTACGGCGACGGGGCGACTGACTGGGCCCGCCAGGCTGCGCCGCCGTACCGGATGGAGATCAGCGGCGAAACGGCGTTTTTCTATGGCGAGCAGCTCAAGCCGCTAGTGACTGTGCTTGAGGGGCTGACGTTTCGATACCTGCTGCGTCCGGCCAATCTGGAAGATGTGTTCCTGCGCCTGACCGGCCGCGAACTGCGCGACTAGACTTTGCCGCGCCGCTTCCGTTTTGCCATGGTCGGCCCGCCGCGACCCGCGTGCTAGACTGGCACCCATTCGCGCCAGTGACTGGCGCCAGTCAACCGGATAGCCCTGCCGCCATGAGTCAACCCGACAACCAATTCAGTTACAGCCACGACCAGCTGACCCAGCTTGCCGCACGGGTGCTTGAGCACGCGCGCGTACTGGGCGCGACCAGCGCCGAGACCGAAGTCAGCGAGGGAACCGGCCAGAATGTGACCGTTCGCCTGGGCGAGGTCGAAACCATCGAGTACAACCGCGACAAGGGCATCGGCGTCACCGTCTATGTCGGCCAGCGCAAGGGCCAGGCATCCAGCTCGGACTTCAGCGACGACGCCCTGCGGCAGACGGTGGAGGCCGCCCTGGCCATTGCCCGCCATACCGCCAGTGATCCGGCCGCCGGCCTCGCCGACCCGGCGCTGCTTGCCCACGACAGTATCGATCTGGACCTCTACCACCCATGGGCGCTGGATGTGGACCAGGCGATCGCGCTGGCCACCGAGGTCGAGGATGCCGCGCGCGCCGTCGACCCGCGCATCAGCAACTCCGAAGGCGGCAGCGTGTCCAGCCACGTGTCGAACTTCATCTACGCCAACTCGAACGGCTTCTCCAGTGGCTATGCGTCCAGCCGGCATTCGCTGTCGGCCGCGGTCATCGCCGAAGCCGACGATGCCATGCAGCGTGACTACTGGTACAGCACCGCCCGTCATGCGGACGACCTGCAGGCCGCGCGTGACGTCGGCCGCATTGCCGGCGAGCGCACCGTGCGCCGTCTCGGTGGTCGCCAGGTGGCTACCGGCCAGTTTCCGGTCCTGTTCGATCCGGGCATGGCCGCCGGCCTGATCAGTCATCTGGTCGGCGCCACCAGTGGCGGCGCGCTGTACCGCAAGGCCAGCTTCCTGGTTGATTCCGCCGGTACCCAGGTGTTCTCCGACCGGGTGCGGATCGACGAGGACCCGTTCCTGCCGCGCGGGCTGGCCTCCGGCGCCTTCGACAACGAGGGCGTGGCGACCCGCGCCCGCACGCTGGTCGACAAGGGCGTGCTGACCGGCTATTTCCTGTCCAGCTATTCGGCCCGCAAGCTGGGACTGGTGTCGACCGGCCATGCCGGCGGCAACCACAACCTGATCGTCCGTCCGACCGGCGAGAGTTTCGGGCAGTTGCTGCGCATGATGAACCGCGGACTGCTGGTGACCGAGCTGCTCGGTCACGGCGTCAATACGCTGACCGGTGACTACTCGCGCGGCGCCGCCGGTTTCTGGATCGAGAATGGCGAGATCGCCTATCCGGTCGAGGAAATCACCATTGCCGGCAATCTGCGCGACATGTACCGGCAGATCCTGGCCATCGGCACCGACGTCGAAGTGCGCGGCGGCAAGCAGACCGGCTCGATCCTGATCGAGCGCATGACCATCGCCGGCGAGTAACGGGTCGTTAACGGACCGTTCATTTGCCATAAATCAGTATGTGATAATTTGAACGGTCCATCCTGAATTCCGGAGTCATCCAACGTGCTGTCGAACTTGCTGCCGTCCCGCCGGGGCGGCTATTTCCTGATTTTCCTCGCTTGCGCCGGTGGCATGGCCTTTGCGCTGTATGCGCAGTATGTGATGGGCCTGCAGCCATGCCCGCTGTGCGTGTTCCAGCGCGTGGCCATCATCCTGACCGGCCTGCTGGCGCTGCTGGCGGCCATCGTCAATCCGCAGGGCGGCGTCAGTCGCGGCCTGTTCGGCGGGCTGGTCACGCTGGCCGCGCTGGGTGGCGCCGGTGTCGCCGGCTGGCAAACCCGGCTGCAACTGCTGCCGGCCGACCAGGTACCGGCCTGCGGCCCGGGCCTCGACTACATGCTGGAAACCATGCCGCTGAGCCGGATGCTGGCCAAGGTGTTCCATGGCAGCGGCGAGTGCGCGGCCATCGACTGGACCCTGCTGGGACTGTCGATGCCGATGTGGTCGCTGGTGTTCTTTATTGGCGTGATCGTATTTTCGCTGTGGCTGCTGGCCCGGCGCCGTTGATTCGGGAGTTGTTGTCATGAGGGTGTTGAACGAGCTGGAGCCCCGCCCGCTATGGGCCCATTTCCAGACGCTGTGCGATTTTCCGCGGCCGTCGAAGCACGAGACGGCGCTGCGTGACCATCTGCGCGCCTGGGCCGAGGCACGGGGCCTGGCCACCCGGCTGGATGCAGTCGGCAATCTGCTGATCTGCAAGCCGGCGACACCGGGCATGGCCGACCGGGAAACCGTCGTGCTGCAGGGCCATCTTGACATGGTGACGCAGAAAAATGCCGGTACCGAGCATGACTTCCTGCGCGACCCGATCCGCCCGCTGATCGGTGACGACGGCTGGGTCCGCGCCGAGGGCACCACGCTGGGGGCCGACAACGGCATCGGTGTTGCCGCTGCGCTGGCAGTGCTGGAAAGCGACGATCTGCCGCATCCGGCGATCGAGGCGCTGTTCACCCTGGATGAAGAAGCCGGCATGACCGGTGCCCAGGGACTGGGCACCGACCTGCTGACCGGGCGCCTGTTGCTGAACCTCGATACCGAGGACTGGGGCGAGTTCTATGTTGGCTGCGCCGGCGGTATCGATGTGCTGCTGGAGCGCTCGCTCGACAGCGAAGCGCTGCCGGCGGACCGCGAGGCACTGCGGGTCGAACTGACCGGGCTGCGTGGCGGTCACTCCGGCGTCGACATTCACCTGGAACGCGGCAATGCCACCAGACTGCTGGGCCGGGTACTGGCGGCACTGGCCGCCGAACATGACGCCCGGCTGGTGTCGCTGGAAGGCGGCACGCTGCGCAATGCGCTGCCGCGCGAGGCCTTTGCCGTGATCGCCGTGCCGGCCGCGCAGCGTGCGGCAGTGGCAGCAACACTGGACCAGTGGCAGGCGCTGCTGCGCGACGAGCTGGCCGGGGTGGATGACGGCGTGACGCTGGTGCTGCGCGAGGCGCAGGCGGCACGCATGCTCGACACGACGGCCTCGGCGGCGGTGATGGATCTGGTCAACGCCTTGCCGCATGGCGTGGCGCGCTGGAGCCAGCGGGTGCCGGGCGTGGTCGAGACCTCGAACAATATCGGCGTGGTCCGCGCCGGGGAAGACGGTTTCTCGGCCGTGCTGCTGGTGCGTTCGCTGCTGGACAGCGGGCTTGCCGCCCGTGTCGGCGAGATCGTTGCCGTCGGCCGGCTGGGAGGCTGCCGCACCGCGACCGAAGGGCGCTACCCGGGCTGGACGCCGAACCCGGATTCGCCGCTGCTGGCGCTGGGCCTTGACGTGTACCGCCGCCATTTCGGCGGCGAGGCGGCGGTCAAGGTCATTCATGCCGGCCTTGAGTGCGGCATCCTGGCCGGCAAGTACCCGGGACTGGACATGCTGTCGTTCGGGCCGAACGTGCGGGGTGCGCACTCGCCGGACGAGCGGGTGGACATCGCCAGCGTGGCGATGTTCTGGCAGTTGCTGGCGGCGCTGCTGGCCGCGACCCCGGTACGTCACATGTAAGCAGTCGTTGCCGGCGCTTGCGTGCCGGCAACGGTTTTGTGACCATTTCCCCCATGCGGCAACCGGGCCGCGCAATGAACAAGAAGGCAAGCATGTATCGTGGCGAACGTTTCAACGCCATCAGTCACCTGATCGGCGCCGTGGCCAGTGTCGTGGCACTGGTGGTGATGGTGGTGCGCGCGGCGGACAGCGGCGACGCCTACCGGATCGTCGGCGCCAGCCTGTTCGGCGCCGCACTGGTGCTGCTGTACGCGATTTCCACGCTGTATCACAGCGTGCGCGGCCGGGCCAAGAGCGTGCTGCAGAAATTTGACCATTGCGCGATCTATCTGCTGATCGCCGGCAGCTACACCCCGTTTGCGCTGGTGACCCTGCAGGGTCCGTGGGGCTGGACGCTGTTCGGGCTGGTCTGGGGGCTGGCCGTGTTCGGCATTGCCCAGGAGGTCACCATCGGCCGCAAGAGCCCGACGCGCTGGCTGTCGCTGGTCATCTATCTGGTCATGGGCTGGCTGGTGCTGATTGCCGTCAAGCCGCTGATGCAGCAACTGGCAACCCCGGGTCTGGCATGGCTGGTCGCCGGTGGCGTGACCTACAGCGTCGGCGTGTACTGGTTCATCAACGACGAACGGATTCCCCACGGCCATGGCATCTGGCACCTGTTCGTGCTTGGCGGCAGCCTGTGCATGTTCGTCAGTGTCTTCCAGTATGTGATCTGAGCCGGTTTCCCCATGGATGGGGCGGGCGAGCCCATGGCAAAATGACGCCCCATGCATTACGGAAGGCACGGATGAACGAAACCACAGCCAGCGACGCATTGACGGTCATGGTGGTCGAGGACGAGCCCAAACTGGGCCAGCTGCTCGTCGACTACCTGCGTGTGGCCGGCTACCAGACTGAATGGATTGCCGATGGTGAGGCGGTAGTGCCGCGCGTGCGCGAGGCCGAGCCGGCGCTGATTCTGCTCGACATCATGCTGCCCGGACTCGACGGCCTGTCGATCTGCCGTGAGCTGCGCGCTTTCTCCAGTGTGCCGATCGTCATGGTTACGGCCCGGGTTGAGGAAGTCGATCGCCTGCTCGGGCTCGATATCGGTGCCGACGACTATATCTGCAAGCCATTCAGCCCGCGCGAAGTGATTGCCCGGGTCAAGGCGATCCTGCGCCGGGTACGACGTGGTGACGCACTGCCGGCCGAGCCGGCGCTGGTCATCGACGAAGTCCGCTGCGAAGCCCGCTTCCAGAGTCAGCTGCTGGATCTGACCCAGGCCGAATTCCGCTTGCTGAAGACGCTGGCATCGGCCCCGGGGCGGGTGTTCTCCCGCGATCAGCTGCTCGACCAGTTGTATGACGACTACCGTGTGGTGACGGATCGAACCGTCGACAGCCATATCAAGAACCTGCGCCGCAAGCTGGAGCACGTCTGTTCCGACTGCGAGGCGATCCGCTCGGTATACGGGGTCGGCTACAAGCTCGTCGTCCAGACCTCGGACGGACGGCCGTAACGGACCAGCCTGCCAAGCGTTGTGCCGAAGAAACGGGCAGGGCCCGGCAGCGAAGAGGACACCATGCCTACGGTATACGGCGAGTCGATCGCGAGCACTTCCCGCTGCAGGGTCCTGGCGATGATGGCGGCCGGTGATTGCGCGCCACCGTGGGTGGACTGGCAGACCATCAGGTACAGCGGGGAGTCGGGGGGGCTGGCCTAGTAGGCCGGGATCCGGGCCAGGTCGTCGGCCCACAGCTCCGGGGGCAGAAAAATGCCCTGAAAATTTTCTATTCTGCCTCGCTCGTTGATGTGGGCTGCGGCCAGGGAACCGTCCCGGTAGCGGGCACCAAACAGGAAACTCCTGCCTGATCGCCCGTGCATGCTGTTCATGATTTCCCCGTGCACAGTCCCGGAGTACAGGCGACCGGTTGCTTTCACGATGCCCATTCCCACCGGGACGAGCAGCCCGAGCAGCATCGAGGCGATGCCCAGACCCGTTGCAACCCAGCCCAGGGTGCGTGCCAGTTCGGGATCACCGCTTGCTGCATGCACGCTGGCAGCGATGCCGACAGCCGAGGAGGCCAGGCCCAATACCCCGCTGGTCGCCGCAAGCAGTGCTCCGGTGGCGGTCATGCCGATGAACACCGAGATGCCCAGGGTGAGAAGGCCCAGCACCAGACCCAGAACACCCACGGTGACCCCGGAGATGACCGCCGCGCTGGCATGGCCGGACGGATCGGTGTGGTTGACCGGATCGCCCCCGCAGAAGGCATAGGGATTGATTTCCCCCATGCCGAACGGGCTGTCCGGGTCCTTGCCGAGAAAACCCTGCAGCATCGGGTCATGGCTGCGGGTGCCATGGCCAAGGTGACAGAGCTGACTGCGCACGCTGATCCCGTCGACGCGCTCGCCATGCATGCCGATCAGCGGACGGATACTCAGCGGGGGCGCTGCCTGTATGCTTGTGCTGGACTTGATGGACATGAGAACGGGGCCTCGGGTGGGTGTCGGGGCGGGCCCGGTTTCCTTCGTTCTATAAAGCCTGCCTGCACGTAGCCAGACCGCTCTGACAAGCGGCCATCGCCCGCCCGTGGCGCCCGGGGCCGCCGGTCAGACGCTGCCGCGCAGCCTCGGCAGGCTGATCTCCATCCACAGCCCGCCCAGCGGCGACTGGCGGGCGGTCAGCGTGCCGCCATGGGCTTCGACGATGTTCTGGCAGATCGCCAGGCCGAGTCCCGATCCGCCGCTGGCACGGTTGCGCGAACTCTCCATCCGGCTGAAACGATCGAACAGGCCCGCCAGCGACGCCTGCGGCACGCCAGGCGCGGAGTCCTGGATATCGATGCGGACCCGGTCGCCGTCGGCATGGCAGGCAATGTCCAGTCGCCCGCCGGCATCGGTGTAGCGCACGCTGTTTTCCAGCAGATTGTTGAACAGCTGGTTCAGGCGGTCGGCGTCGCCGAACACCCGGCAGCGGCCCGCGTCGCACGGTGACAGCGACACGGTCAGCGACTTGCCGGCCAGCCGCTCACGGAACGCACCGAGCGACAGCAGCAGCAGCTCGGCCAGATCGACCTCGGCCTTGCGGTAGCTCAGGGCACCGACATCGGACAGCGACAGCTGGTACAGGTCATCGACCAGCTTGGTCAGCGTCGCGACCTCGACCTGCAGCGAGCGCAGGGAGTCCGGCGTCAGCGCGCGAACACCGTCTTCCAGTGCCTCCAGTTCGCCGCGCAGGACCGACAGCGGCGTGCGCAGCTCGTGCGAGACATCGGCCATGAACTGGCGGCGCATGTTCTCGTTTTTTTCCAGCGTATGGGCAAGCTGGTTGAAATCCTGGCCCAGCCGGCCGAACTCGTCGCTGCGGGTGATCGGCACCCGGGCGCTGAAATGCCCGGCCGCGAGCTGGTGGGTGGCGCCGGTCAGCCGCTTCAGCGGCGCCAGAAAGCCGCGTGCCAGCCACAGCGCCGCGCCGGCGGCCAGCAGCACCGACAGGCCGACAATGATCCAGCTGCTGCGCAACTGCTGGTCGAGGAAGTGCAGGTCGGCCATGCGCGTCAATCGCGCCGGCGACGTGCTCAGTACCCAGCCGACCGTGCGGCCGCCGACTTCGATCGGACGCGAGAACGTGTCTTCCTGCGGCGGTTCGCCACGGCCGCCGATCACCTGGCGCTGCTGGTCGAGCAGCCACAGCCGCGTGCGCAGCCCGGGCAGCGGCGGCGGAGGTGGCCCGCCGCCGCCGCCACGGTGTTCCATGCGGCGATGGCGGTGGCCATTGCCATCCAGCTCGCTGTCGCGGTCGGCCGGCGGGGTCAGGGTACGGATCAGTCGCAGCCAGTTGTCCGGGTCCTCATGGACAAAGGTCCAGTCGCCGTGCTGCGCATACAGCCGCGCCATGGCATCGGCGACGATCTCGACCCGGGTCTCGTTGCTCTTGCGCACATAGTCGAGGAAGCCGTTCTGGAAGCTGATCCGGAACGCCATGCCGATGCCGAGCGCCAGCAGCAGGCAGGCGGCGAGAATGGCGAGAAACAGCTTGCCGGTGACGCCTGGCGGCCTGAGCAGGTTCATGGCGTGGTCGCCTCCGGGGCAAGGTTGCCGTTCCAGCCACCGCCCAGCGCCTTGATCAGCAGCACGCTGGCCGAATAGCGCCGGCCTTCCAGCTGCAGCGCGGTAATCTCGCTCTGGCGGCGGCTGGCCTGCGCGGTGGCCACGGTGGTGAAGTCGGCCGTGCCGGCGCGGTATTCGTTCAGCGCCAGCCGCTCGGCCTCGCGGGCCGCGGCGACGGCTTCCTGCTGGCGGAGGGCTTCCTCGGCCAGCAGGGTCAGCGCGGCCAGGTTGTCTTCGACCTCCTGCAGCCCGGACAGTACCGTCTGCCGGTATTGCGCCGCGCTGGCGTCGTAGGCGGCGCGCGCCTGCTCGACCCGGGCCGAGCGCGCGCCGGCATCGAACAGCGTTTCCGCCAGTCCGGCGCCGAGCGACCAGACCCGGGCCGGGGTGTTGAACCAGCTGGCAAAGCCGGCCGCGCTGAAACCGCCCGAGGCCGACAGGGTCAGCGCCGGGAAATACGCCGATTGCCTGACGCCGATGGTGGCGTTGGCTGCTGCCACCGCGCGTTCGGCGGCGGCGATGTCGGGCCGGCGTTCGAGCAGGCTGGACGGCAGTTCGGCCGGCGTCGCCGGCAGTGCGGGCAGGGTGGCGGTGGCAGGCAGGTCGAAATCGGCCGGCGCCTTGCCGACCAGAATGGCGATGGCGTGTTCGAGCTGGCGGCGGCTGAGGTCGTAGTCGATGGCCTGGGCCTCGACCGTTTTCAGTTGCGCCAGGGCCTGGGCGACATCGGCGCGGGTGACCAGGCCGGCGTCGAACTGGTTGCGGGTCAGGGTCAGCGACTGGCGATAGGCGGCGATGGTGTCGGCACTGAGCTGACGCTGACGCTCGGTCACGCGCAACTGCAGATAGTCCTGCACCAGTTCGGCCTGGGCGGACAACTGCGCGGCGGCCAGACTGGCGGCGCTGGCCTGGGTGCTGGCATCGCTGGCTTCGACCGTACGCCGGACCTGGCCCCACAGATCCGGCTCCCAGCTTGCATCAAGCGAGAACACATGACCATTGGTGACGGCCTGATTGCCGCCGGTCTGCTTGCGGCTGGTGCTGGCCGTCGCGCCGACGGTCGGGAAGAAGCCGGCCCGGGCTTCCTGCGCGGCGGCACGCGCCTGGCGGTAATTGGCCAGGGCGACCTGCAGCGTCTGGTTGTTCGCATTCAGCGCCGCCACCAGCCGGTCGAGTTCCGGGTCGGCGTAGACGGTCCACCACGCGCCACGCGGCGCGTGATCGGCCGGGTCTGCAATTTTCCAGCCCGGGGCCGCTTCCTTGTAGTGCGCCGGCAGCGGCATGTCGGGCCGTACATAGTCCGGGCCGACGGCGCAGGCCGCCAGCAGCGGCAGGCACAGCAGTGAAGGCATCAGGGCACGCAATTTCAACTCGGTTCTCCTGCTTGCGTATCGGGTTCGCCGCGCCACTGGCGTTGGCACCAGGCACGGAAACGATCGAGGTAAAGGTAAACCACCGGGGTGGTGTACAGCGTCAGCAACTGGCTCATCAGCAGGCCGCCGACGATGGTGATGCCGAGCGGGCGGCGCAGTTCGGCGCCGTCGCCGCCGCCGATTGCCAGCGGCACAGCGCCGAGAATGGCCGCCAGTGTGGTCATCAGGATCGGCCGGAAGCGCAGCAGGCAGGCGGCGTGGATCGCCTGGCGCGGGCTCATGCCGTCGCGGCGCTCGGCCACCAGGGCGAAGTCGATCATCATGATCGCGTTCTTCTTGACGATGCCGATCAGCAGCAGCACGCCGATCAGGGCGATCAGGCTGAATTCGCTCTTGAACAGCATCAGTGCCAGCAATGCGCCAAGGCCGGCCGACGGCAGCGTGGACAGGATGGTCAGCGGATGGATATAGCTTTCGTACAGGATGCCGAGCACCAGATAGACCGTGACCAGTGCGGCCAGTATCAGGAACAACTGGTTGCGCAGATTGTCCTGGAAAGCCTTGGCCGTGCCCTGGAAACTGCCGTGGACGGAGGACGGCACGCCAAGTTCGGCCATGATGCGGTCGATGATTTCGGTCGCGTCGGACAGCGACTTGCCATCAGGCAGGTTGAACGACAGCGTGGCTGCGGCGAACTGTCCCTGGTGATTGACCTGCAGCGGCGCATTGGTCGGTTGCCAGGTAGCGAATGCCGACAGTGGCACCGCGACGCCGGCGCTGCTGACCACGAACAGCTTCTTCAGTGTCTCCGGGCTCTGGGTATATTCCGGCTGCACCTCGACCACCACCTTGTACTGGTTCAGCGGCTGGTAGATGGTCGATACCTGGCTCTGGCCAAAGGCCGCATACAGCGTGCTGTTGACGTCGGCCACGGTCAGGCCGAGCCGGGACAGCGTATCGCGGTCGTAGGTCAGGAAGGTCTCGACGCCCTTGTCCTGCTGGTCGGAATCGACATCGAGCAGACCCGGGTCGTTCGAGAACGCCTCGCGGATCTTCGGCTCCCACAGACGCAGCGCGGCCAGGTCGTCCGACTGCAGCGTGTACTGGTAGGTCGAGTTGCTCTGGCGGCCACCGACGCGGATATCCTGCATCGGCATCATCATCAGTTGCGCGCCGGGCTCCTGCGACAGCTGCTTGCGCAGCCGGGTGATGACTTTCTCCGCCGGCGGTCGCTGGTCCTTCGGTTTCAGGGCGATAAACATCTGGCCGCTGTTGGAGCCACTGGTCGATGCGGAAATATTCTGCACCGCCGGATCGGCACGGACGATGGTCATGAAGCGCACCAGCTTGTCGCGCATCGCCTGGAACGAAATGCTCTGGTCGGCGCGGATAAAGCCGCCGATCTGGCCATTGTCCTGCTCGGGGAAGAAACCCTTCGGAATGGCCACGTACAGATAGACGTTCAGGGCGATGGCAATGCCGAGCAGCGCGATCATCAGCCGGGCGTGGTCCAGCGCCCAGGTCAGCGACCGCCCGTAGCCGCGCTGCATGCGCTTGAGCAGGATGCCGAAGCGGCGGACCGGCCAGCTGCCTTTCTCTGCCTCCATGCCCGACTTCAGCAGCCGGGCGCACAGCATCGGCGTGGTGGTCAGCGATACCAGCAGCGAGATCAGGATTGACACCGACAGGGTGACGGCGAATTCGCGGAACAGCCGGCCGACGATATCGCCCATGAACAGCAGCGGGATAAAGACCGCGATCAGGGAAATGCTCATCGACAGCACGGTGAAGCCGACCTCGCGCGAGCCCTGCATGGCGGCCTGCAGCGGCTTCATGCCGGCCTCGACATGGCGCGAGATGTTCTCCATCACCACGATGGCGTCGTCGACCACGAAGCCGGTGGCGATGGTCAGCGCCATCAGCGACAGATTGTTCAGGCTGAAGCCGCACAGGTACATGGCGGCGAAGGTGCCGATCAGCGAGACCGGTACCGCCACGCACGGCACCAGCGTCGCGCGGCCGTTCTTCAGGAACAGGTAGACCACCAGGATCACCAGGCCGACGGCGATCATCAGCGAGCGCTCGACCTCGGTCAGCGACGCGCGGATGCTCGGCGAGCGATCGAGGTTGATGTTCAGCTCGACCGCGCCCGGCAGCAGGCGTTTCAGCATCGGCAGTTCGGCCTTGATGCGGTCGACGGTAGCGATGATATTGGCGTTCGGCGCGCGGGTGACAATCAGGATCACCGATTCCTTGCCGTTGGCGTAGCCGGCATTGCGCCGGTCCTGCTCGCCGTCCCGGACCGTGGCCACATCGCTGAGCCGCACGGCGGCGCCGTTCTTGTAACTGATGATCAGCGGCGCGTAGTCGGCGGCGGTTTTCGCCTCGTCGTTGGCCTCGATCTGCCAGCGGCGGTCGTCCTTCTCCAGTGCGCCCTTCGGCCGGCGCTGGTTGGCGGCGGACAGGGTCTTGCCGATCGCGGTCAGCGACAGGTTCTGGTTGGCCAGCGCATCCGGATTGACCTCGACCCGCACCGCCGGCAGCGAGCTGCCGCCGACATTGACGTCGCCGACGCCCTCGATCTGCAGAATGCGCTGGGCCAGAATCGTCGAGGCGATGTCGTACATCTTGCCGCGACTCAGCGTGTCCGAGGTCATCGACAGGATCAGGATCGGAGAGTCGGACGGGTTCGCCTTGCGATAGGTCGGGTTGTTCGGCAGGCCGGATGGCAGCAGGCTGCGCGCGGCATTGATCGCTGCCTGCACATCGCGCGCGGCGCCGTCGATATCGCGGTCCAGCTCGAACTGCAGCGTGATCCGCGACGAGCCGAGCGAGCTGCGCGATGTCATTTCCGTGACCCCGGCAATGCGGCCCAGCGCGCGCTCCAGCGGCGTGGTCACGCTTGATGCCATGGTTTCCGAGTTGGCGCCGGACATCGACGCCGAGACCGAGATGGTCGGGTAGTCGACCTGCGGCAGCGGCGCCACCGGCAGGAACAGGAAGCCCAGTGCACCGGCAAACAGGATGGCGATCGTCAGCAGCCAGGTCGCGACCGGGCGGTGGATGAACAGATCGGACGGTCCGCCGCTCATGCTGCGCTGTCCGGGTCACGACGGCGCAGGCGCTGCGCCAGCCGGTCAAAGGCCAGATAGATCACCGGGGTGGTGAACAGCGTCAGCACCTGGCTGAGCACCAGCCCGCCGACCATGGCCACGCCGAGCGGGCGGCGCAGCTCGGCGCCGATCCCGGTGCTGAACATCATCGGCAGCGCGCTGAGCAGGGCCGCCATGGTGGTCATCAGGATCGGGCGGAAGCGCAGCAGGCAGGCCTGGTAGATGGCCTCGCGCGGCGGCAGCCCGCGTTCACGTTCGGCTGCCAGGGCGAAGTCGATCATCATGATCGCGTTCTTCTTGACGATGCCGATCAGCAGGATGATGCCGATGATGGCGATCACGCTGAGATCCTGCCCGGCCAGCATCAGCGACAGCAGTGCGCCGACGCCGGCGGTGGGCAGGGTGGACAGGATGGTGATCGGGTGGATATAGCTTTCGTACAGCACGCCGAGCACGATATACATCGCCACGATGGCGGCAACGATCAGCCACAGGGTGCTGTTCAGCGAGGCCTCGAACGCCAGCGCCGCGCCCTGGAAGCTGGTGATGATGTCCGCCGGCATGCCGATGCCGCGCTCGGCGGCGCGAATGGCCTGCACCGCATCGCCGAGCGATACGCCGGATGCCAGGTTGAACGACACCGTTGCCGACGGGAACTGCGCCAGATGGTTCAGCACCAGCGAACCGCTGCGTTCACTGACGCGGGCCACGGCGGTCAGCGGCACCGTGCTGCCGTTGCTGCCGGTCAGGTAGATGCCCTCCAGCGCCTGCGGACCGGCTGAATGGCGCGGCTCGACGCCGAGCACTACCCGATACTGGTTGGCCTGGGTGAAGATGGTCGAGACCATCCGCTGGCCGAAGGCGTCGTACAGTGCGTTGTCGATCTGGGCGACGGTAATGCCGAGCCGGCTGGCGGCGTCGCGGTCGATGTCGACCTGGGCCACCAGCCCCTGGTCCTGCAGGTCGCTGGTCACGTCGGCCAGTGCCGGCACGGTTTTCAGCCGCTCGACCAGGGCCGGTATCCACTTGCCCAGTTCTTCCTGGGTGCCGGCCTGCAGGGTGAACTGGTACTGGGTACGACTGATGCTGTCCTCGATGGTCAGGTCCTGGATCGGCTGCATGTACAGCTTGATGCCGGGAATGTCGGCTACCCGCTGCTGCAGCCGGTTGATGATGGCGGGCGCCCGCTCGGCGCGCTGGTCGAGCGGCTTGAGGTTGATCTGCAGGCGGCCGCTGTTCAGCGACGCATTGCTGCCGTCGATGCCGATAAACGACGACAGGCTTTCCACGTCCGGGTCCTGCAGCAGACGTGCCGCCACCTGCTGCTGGCGCTCGGCCATGACCGCGAACGACACCGTCTGCGGCGCCTCGGTGATGCCCTGGATCACGCCGTTGTCCTGCTGCGGGAAAAAGCCCTTCGGGATCAGCCAGAACAGCAGCAGCGTCAGGGCGAGCGTGCCGACCGCCACCGACAGCGTCAGCCGCTGGTGTTCGAGCACCCAGTTCAGGTAGCGGCCGTAGCGGGCAATGACGCGGTCGAAAAAGCGCTCGCTGGCGCGGGAAAAGCGGCTTTGCCGCTCCGGCGGCACGTGGCGCAGCAGCCTGGCGCACATCATCGGCGTCAGCGTCAGCGAAATCACGCCGGAAATCAGGATGGCGACCGCCAGGGTCACGGCGAATTCGCGGAACAGCCGGCCGACCACATCGCCCATGAACAGCAGCGGGATCAGTACGGCGACCAGCGAGAAGGTCAGTGAAATGATGGTGAAGCCGATTTCGCCGGCCCCCTTCAGCGCCGCCTGCAGCGGCGTGTCGCCTTCTTCCAGATAACGGGTGATGTTCTCGATCACCACGATGGCATCGTCGACCACGAAACCGGTGGCGATGGTCAGTGCCATCAGCGTCAGGTTGTTCATCGAGAAGCCGGCCAGGTACATGACACCGAAAGTGCCGACCAGCGACAGCGGCACGGCGACACTGGGAATCACCGTGGCCGACAGATTGCGCAGGAACAGGAAAATCACCATCACCACCAGTGCCACGGCGAGCATCAGCTCGAACTGCACGTCCCTGACCGAGGCGCGGATGGTCGAGGTGCGGTCGGTCAGGATCCTGACTTCGACCGCCCCCGGCAGCGAAGCCTGCAGGGTCGGCAGGATCTCGCGGATGCGGTCCACCGTCTTGATGACATTCGCCCCGGGCTGACGCTGGACATTGAGGATGATGGCCGGATCATGGTCGGCCCAGGCCGACAGCTTGTTGTTCTCCGCGCCCTCGGCAATGGTGGCGACATCGGCCAGCCGGACCGGCGCGCCGTTCTTGTAGGCGATGATCAGCTTCAGGTAGTCGTCCGGCGATGTCAGCTGGTCATTGGCCGACAGCGTGGTCGCGCGGGTCGGGCCGTCGAAGCTGCCCTTGGCCGAATTGACGTTGGCGCCGGAAATGGCGGTCCGCACGGCCTCGCTGTCGAGGCCGTAGGCCGCCAGCGCGCGCGGATTCAGGTTGACCCGCACCGCCGGCCGCTGGCCGCCGGACAGGGTGACCAGGCCGACGCCGGATACCTGCGACAGCTTCTGTGCGACCCGGGTGTCGACCAGATCCTGGACCCGGGTCATCGGCAGGGTCTGCGAAGTGACGGCCAGGGTCAGTACCGGCGGATCGGCCGGGTTGACCTTGCTGTAGATCGGCGGATTCGGCAGATCGCCTGGCAGCAGGCTGTTGGCGGCATTGATGGCTGCCTGCACTTCCTGCTCGGCCACGTCGAGGCTGAGGTCGAGGTTGAACTGCAGGGTGATGACCGACGCACCGCCGGAGCTTTGCGACGACATCTGCTTGAGGCCGGACATCTGGCCGAACTGCCGCTCCAGTGGCGCGGTGATCGACGACGTCGTCACGTCGGGGCTGGCGCCCGGATACAGCGTGACCACCTGGATGGTCGGGTAGTCGACTTCTGGCAGCGCGGAGATCGACAGGGCGCGGTAGCCGACCAGGCCGGCCAGCAGCAGTGCCACCATCAGCAGCGTGGTCGCGACCGGGCGCAGGATAAACGGGCGGGACGGGTTCATGCCGGTCTCCGGCCGTCAGCTGGCAGGCGGCGGCCGCTCATTGCGGCTGGCCCTTGTGGCGTTTCTGCGCGGCCGGCTTGCTGGCCGCGGCGGCACGATTGCGTTCGAGACGGGCGGGATCGACGATCTCGACCCGGGCGCCCGCCGTCAGCTTGTCGACGCCGTCGGTCACCAGCCGCTCGCCGGCCTGGACGCCCTTGCTGATGACCACGCGCGTGCCATCGCCGGCCGTGGTCGATACCTGGCGCATGGCGACCTTGTTGTCCGCCCCGACCACCCAGACATAGCTGCCTTTCTTGCCGGTCTGCACGGCCGCAACCGGTACCACTACCGCCTGCGACAGCGTGCCGGCGCGAACGCGGGCATTGACGAACTGGTTTGGGAACAGTGTGCCGTCCGTGTTGGCAAATTCGGCCTTCAGCTTGATGGTGCCGGTGCTGGTGTCGATCTGGTTGTCGAGCGTCAGCAGCCTGCCGACCGCCTGCCGCTGCTTCATCTCCCGGTCCCAGGCCTCGACCGTCAGCGTCTGGCCGGCGTTCAGCGGCGCCAGGATGGAGGGCAGCTGCGTTTCCGGCAGGGTGAACAGTACCTGGATCGGCTGGACCTGGGTGATGACCACGATGCCGGTGGTGTCGCCGGACGAAATCTGGTTGCCGACATCGACCTGCTTGAGGCCGACCCGGCCGCTGACCGGTGCGGTGACCCGGCTGTAGTCGAGCTGCAGCCGTGCCGAGTCCACCTGGGCGCGATCCGCCTTGACCGTGCCCTGCAACTGGCGCACCAGCGAGGCCTGGGTGTCGACCTTCTGCGCCGCGATCGACTCCTGCGCCAGCAGGGTGCGGTAGCGGGCGAGGTCGGCGCGGGCATTGTCCAGATCGGCCTGATCCTTGGCCAGCTGGCCCTCGGCCTGCGCCAGGCTGACCTGGAATGGCCGCGGGTCGATTTCGGCCAGCAGCTGGCCGGCCCTGACCGTCTGCCCCTCGGTGAAGTGCAGCTTCATCAACTGGCCGTCGACCCGGCTCTTGACCGTTACGGTGCTGGCGGCGGTCACGGTGCCGAGTCCGCCGAGCCAGACCGGCACATCGGCCGTGCTGGCGGTAGCCACCTGCACCGGCGGCTGCGGCATCCTGCCGCCGGGCCCGCCGGGTCCGTTCGCGGCGCCGGCCGCGCTCTGCTGGCGCAGCGAGTAGATGCCGTAGCCGAGACCACCGATGACGACGGCGGCGATCAGGAGCAGGGACCAGCGGCGACGGGCGCCGGATTTCGGGGACGTGGACGGATTCATGGGCTTTGCGCGAAATGGACGGACGGGAATGACCGGATCGTGAGCAGGGTAGCAGCCGCCTGTCGCCAGAGAATGAAGAAACTGTGGAAGAAGTGCGCCCAGACGAAAAAACCCGCGTGCGACCCCTGTCGCACGCGGGCGGGCACCTGACGGGCAGCCTGACCCTACAGCATCTCCAGGCTGACCTGGTTCAGCACCGACTTGCGTGGCCGGTGCAGCAGGCTGTTGACGGTCTGCGTCATCTGGTCGGCGGTCATTTCCTCGGCGCCGAGCCAGACAATGCGGAAACTGGCGGTCACCACGCCGAGCGGATGGCCGGGGTGAGGGATGCCGAGCGCACTGACGGCCGCGCGCATGTGCTCGACAAACTGCTCGGCCATGGCCGGCGAACTGGCAGAGAACAGCATGCTGAACTGCTCCGATCCGGTCTGCAGCATGGTGTCGCTGGCGCGGCGCAGCCGTACCTGGACGACATGGGTGATGGCGCGCAGGGCCTTGTCGATGGTTTCCGGGCCGTTCAGATGGCTGAATGCCTTGAAGTTGTCGATCTCGACCACGCAGAACGCCAGCGGGTCGGCCCGGTGGTGGCGGGCCAGCGCCGCATCGAAAGCCGGGCCGACATGGCAGCGGTTGAAGGCATGCCCGAGCTCGTCGATCACCGAGCGGTTGCGGCCGGCGGCCTTGGCGTCGTACAGCAGGGTGTCGACGGTGGCGTAGATCTGGTCAGCCCCGAGCCGCTGCTCGTCATGCGCATTCCACCAGACCGTGCCGAAGCTGGCAGTGACGATGCCGGGCGGGTTGCAGGCGTGCGGAATGGCCAGGTCGGTGACGACCTGCTGCAGCTGGGCGACAAAGGCGCAGGCCTTGTCGGCCGATTCGGCCGAGAACAGCACGCCGAATTCCTCTCCGCCAAGCCGGGACAGGCTGTCGCTGGTGCGGCGCAGTTTGCCGCGGATCGCAGTGGCCACTTCGCGCAGCACGGTATCCCCGGCCGGATGGCCATAGAAGTCGTTGTAGGCCTTGAAGTTGTCGAGATCGAACAGGCACAGCGCCAGTGGCGCATCGCGCCGGTGCAGGCTCAGTGAAGTCTCGAACAGCTTGTTGAAATGACGCCGGTTGAAGGCGCCGGTCAGCTCGTCGATGGCCACCAGCTGCTTGAGCCGCCGGTTGGTCAGTTCGAGCAGGTCGATGCGTTCGAGCAACTGCTCCTGTTCGTCATTGAGGGCCTGACAGCGGGCACGCAGCTTCTGAATCACCAGATTCGGATTGGCGTAGTAATACGACGGGGGCTTCGAGCCGTTGTTTTCCATGACCTTCGTAACCTTCATGACCTTCCCTTGTCAGCAATGCCGCGAAGCGCTGCAACGCGCGGGCATCGCAAAAACCGGGGCGACTGGAGGAATGACCGCAGCAGCGGAATAAATTCCGGTTGTGGCTGCACCATGCTATCTGTTTACCGTAATCCGAATGTTTGCCGGCAATGACAAAAGATTTGTCGGCGCGAAAATATCAGCCGGGATGAATCAGCCGTCCGGGTTCTTGCGGAATTCGCTCGGCGTGGTGTCGAACCGGTCGCGAAATGAAGTGGCAAAATTGGCTGCACTGGAAAAACCGACTTCCAGTGCGATTTCATGGATGCTCAGCGGTGTGGTCGACAGCAGCTGGCGGGCGCGGCACAGGCGTTCCTCGCGCAGATACTCGAATACCGACTTGCCGGTATGGGTGCGGAACGCGTTGGACAGCTTTTTTTCGTAGGTACCGATATGGCGTGAAATGTCTTCCAGGCTGATCGGCCTGGCGATATTTTCCGCCATGTATTTCATGGCCGCGCGGACGATGACCAGATCGTGGCTGGTGATGTCCGGCTCTTCGATCACCGCCTGCGGGGCGGTCCCGGTGGCCAGCTGCAGGTGAATGCGGATGCGTGCCAGCACTTCTTCCGGTGCAAACGGCTTGGTCACGTAGTCGACTGCCCCGGCCCCCAGTCCCTCCAGCCGCTCGGACAACTCGTTCGACGAGGTCAGGAAGATCACCGGGATGCGCGAGGTGGCCGGGTAGGCCTTCAGCTGCCGACAGGTGGCGAAGCCACCCAGCCGGGGCATCCGCACATCCAGCAGGATCAGGTCGGGGCGGTTGGCGATGGCGCGCCGGTAGCCCTGTTCACCATCGAAGGCGACGCTGATCCGGTAATCCTCGCTGCGCAGCGTCTCCAGCAGCAACCGCATTTCGTCGGGCCGGTCGTCGATGATGAGCAGATGAGGACGTAGTGAATTGGATGACATGGAAATGGCCAGGACGGTTTTTGCGGGCACGACTTCTGTTTATCGGACAGGTTGCCACGACAAATGACACGGTAACGTGATTCGGGTTTTCCGGAGACATGGCGGGAGACTAGAATACCGGGCTTATTTCCGTTTCCAGCCTGCCGCAATGACAATCGAAACACCGAAAGTGATTGCCCTGCGTGAAATGAATCGGGTTGCTACGCTACCGATCCTATTCTATATGTCAGTGAACTAGCATAACAAATCCAAAAAACACTGCGACATGTTCTCTGCAGCAAAGCGTTTGACCTGCATCACAAACATGCGCGTCCTGTTTCGTGGTCATCATGACATAAGCGGATGACACCGGCCGGGAACGCCAGGCCAGGGTTTTCTGCCGGATTTTCCCGCGGGCCGGAATCCCGCCGGTGGAATGTGACCGGGTGTGGACGGCGCCGGCAAGTGAACGTCTTCGCCACTGGCGCCTGTCACCGCATCATGGATATCGAGGTGTTTTTTGCGAGTTCTCTCAATTTTCGGCACGCGTCCGGAAGCTATCAAGATGGCGCCGCTGGTCCAGCTCCTGGCGCGTACGCCGGGTGTGGATTCCCGGGTCTGCATCACCGGGCAGCATCGCGAGATGCTGGCGCAGGTCATGGCGCTGTTCGGAATCAAGGCAGATTTCGATCTGGACATCATGGTCAAGGACCAGACCCTGAACGGGCTGTGCGGACGGCTGTTTGCGCAGCTGGACCCGGTGCTGGCGCAGGTGAACCCCGATTATGTCCTGGTGCATGGCGATACCAGCACCGCCATGGTGGCGGCGCTGGCCGCGTTCCACCGTCGCATCCCGGTGGCCCATGTCGAGGCCGGCCTGCGCACCGGTGACCTGTCTCAGCCATGGCCGGAAGAAATGAACCGCCGTGCCATCGACCTGGTCAGCCAGTGGCTGTTTGCGCCGACGGCGACCGCACAGCAGTTGCTGCTCGGCGAGAAGGCGGCAGGGCAGGTGGTCGTGACCGGCAATACCGTGATCGATGCGTTGCGCTTCACGGTTTCCCGCATCGACCGCGACGAAAGCCTGCGGCGCCGGCTCGACAGCGCATTTCCGTTCCTGGACAGCGGTCGCCGCATCCTGCTGGTGACCGGTCACCGGCGGGAAAACTTCGGCGACGGCTTCGCCCATATCTGCGCGGCCCTGGCCGAGCTGTCGCTGCGCGATGACATCGACATCGTTTATCCGGTCCATCTGAATCCGAATGTGCGCGGCCCGGTGCTGCAGGCGCTCGGCGGGATGGGCAACATCCATCTGATCGCACCACTCGACTACCTGCACTTCATCCGCCTGATGCAGCACGCCCATGTCGTGCTGACCGATTCCGGCGGCGTGCAGGAAGAGGCGCCGTCGCTGGGCAAGCCGGTGCTGGTCATGCGCGATGTGACCGAGCGGCCGGAAGCGGTGGCGGCCGGTACCGTCAAGCTGATCGGGACCGGGCATGCGCGCATCGTCAGCGAAGTCAGTGCGTTCTTTGACGACCCGGCACTGTGGAAACGCTTTGCCAGACGCAACAACCCCTACGGGGACGGGATGGCGTCCGCCCGCATCGTCGCCTCGCTGATGGGGCAGCCGTGCGAGGCGTTCACCCCCGTCGGCGCCGACGAGTACCGTCCGGCTTCCGGGCAGCCATCGCTGCCGGCCTGAATCTCAATTTACTGTGCAATCGACCATGCCCACATCCCATCGCGCCGCCCGGCCCCGTCTTCTCCTGCCCACCGTGTTCTGTGTCCTGGTCAGCCAGGTCTGGGCGGCGGGCAGCCCCGCCGAACAGTTCCAGGAATGGACTGCCGACACCTGGGTCAACCGGCAGATCAGCCTGGCCGCGCTGGGCCTGCGCAGCCCGGTGGTGCTGTCCGGCGGCGACAGCCGGCGCGAGTTCTTCCTGCCGGTGCCGGCCGGGGTGCCGATCGACGCGGCGACGGTGCAGATCAATGCCAGCTACCTGCGTGCCGATGGCGGGCGCTCGACCCTGCTGCTGTCGGCCGATGACGTGCCGGTCACCGCCAATCGCTATACCGATGACAAGGGCGACGCCAGCCAGCGTATCGACATTGCCGGCGGCGAACGCCCGAACGGTTTTGTGCGGCTTGGCATCGGCTGGTCGTCGGTGATTTCCGACCTGATGTGCGCGGACCAGCGCGCCCCGGGCAATGCCCTGCGACTGAATCCGGATTCACTGTTCCAGTACCGTTATGACCGCAGTGCCGTGCGAACGCTGGCCACGGCGTGGAGCGCCCTGCCGGCGACCCCGGTTCTGCTGGTTTCCGGCAAGAGCCTGTCGCCGCAAGCCTACGACACCGCGTGGCGGGTCGGGGTCACGCTGGAACGGGCCGGCAAGCGGGTACGCATCCAGGCGCTGCCGGCGGTCGGGACGACCGTCGACCTGGCGACGGTCCGGGTGCCGGACAGCCTGCGCGGCATCCCGGCCTTCGCGGCACTGGCCGGCGGCAGCGGCAGCCACCGCATTGCCAGCGCGGCGGAAACCGGTGCGTTGCTGGCCCTCGGCCGCAATGGCCCGCTCGGCACCGACCTGCTGATTGACGAGCCGGCACTGCGCACGGCGATGAGCCAGGCGCTGGATGCGCTGGGCGAACAGGTTCGCACCTCCGGCGAGGCGGCGACTGCGGCCTGGGACGAATGGCGCAAGCACAATGGCGCCCCGCTGGACGTGCCGTCGCGCCAGGATCAGGTCCGCCTGGGCGTGCTGGCCGGCAATCCGGTCATCATCGTCGCCCAGGGCGCAGGCGCCCGGGCCGCCGGGTTGCTGGGCTCGCTGTGGCGCCCGGCTGCCCTCGGCCGCGACCTGACCGTTACCAGCGCCAACACGCCGGCGGTGGACAACGGTTCGGTGCTGCTCGACCAGTTCGGCGCGGTGTCCGGCACCATGGACATCATCGCGCGCGGCGAGCGCGTCGCTGCCTTCGACCTCGGTGCGGTGGCCGGCGACGGTCGCTACCCGAGCCAGCTGGTGCTCGATGTGGCCTCGGCGCCGAATGCCGGCGGTGAAGGGCCGGTACTGTCGGTGCTGCTCAACGACTATCTGCTCGGTGCCGAAAAGCTGGAAGCGAATGGCAATACCCGGCGGCTGGCGGTGAACATCCCGCGTTACGCGCTGGCGGCACGCAATGAAATCCGCATCGTCTTCCTGCGCCAGCCGACCCAGATCCGCTGCCACGACCAGCCGACCCCGTACCCGGTCTCGATCCAGAAGAGCAGTCACTTGCGGCTGGGCAAGGGCGCGCCCGGCGACGATTTTGTCGGCGCCAGCATCGGGCTGGCCGGCGATCATGCCGTCCTGGTGCCGGATACATGGCTGAAGGACGCGCCGACCAGCCTGGCCCGGATGATCCGCCTCAGTGATGCCGTGGGCGCCACCGGCGAGCACGCGCAGCTGAAAGTCGTGGCCAGCGGCCAGAAACCGGACGTCAGCGGCCACTTCATCGCCTTCGACGTGCCGTCGATGTCGGGGGGCAGCGAAGTCGCGGTCGATGGCGGCAAACTGGTACTGAAACGGGACAGCAACACGACGCTGCTCAATCTGAGCGGCCTGCAACGGCTGACGGTGGCGGAAGTCGTCGATGGCGGACGCGGTATTGCCTTCCGTACCGTCGGCAGCGAGGCGCCGGACGTGCCGAAGCCGTTCCGGCTCGCGCGGGGCAACTTCGCCGTGATCGACGAGGGGGGCCCGACGCTGCAGATCGACACGGCGGACCCGACCAGTGCCCGGCTGGCCGACGAAGGCAACCCGCAGTCGATGTGGGAAC
Source organism: Microvirgula sp. AG722 (assembly GCF_003269145.1). Classification (NCBI taxonomy): domain Bacteria; kingdom Pseudomonadati; phylum Pseudomonadota; class Betaproteobacteria; order Neisseriales; family Aquaspirillaceae; genus Microvirgula; species Microvirgula sp. AG722. The sequence continues at coordinate 29,359 of NZ_QLTJ01000010.1, forward strand.
GGCATATGTGGGCGTGGCTGGCGCTGATCGGCGTGATTGCCTTCATGCTGATGGCCGCCCGCATCGCCCAGGTCCGTCGTCGTCGCCAGGACCGTGCCAGGGTGGAGTCCTGATCCGCCATGATGCTCCTGTACTGGAATATCTTTTTTGCCCACTACTACTCGGCGCTGGAGAAGCTGTCGGTAGTAGTGGCAATCATCATCCTGATTTCCAGTCTGGACGACCTGTTCATTGATGTCTGGTACTGGTCGCGGGAGATCTGGCGCAAGCTGACGGTCAAGCGGCGCCAGAACTACACGCCGCTGACCGCCGAACAGCTCGGCCAGCGCGACCAGCAGCCGCTGGCGATCATGGTGCCGGCCTGGCTCGAGTACGACGTCATTGCGCAGATGATCGAGAACATGGTCGGCGTGCTCGACTATCGCAACTACGTGGTGTTCGTCGGCACCTATCCGAACGACTCGGCGACCATTGCCGAAGTCGAGCGCATGCGCCGGCGCTATCGCCAGCTGAAGCGGGTGGAAGTGCCGCATGACGGGCCGACCTGCAAGGCCGACTGCCTGAACTGGCTGATCCAGGCGATCTTCCTGCATGAAGAACAGCACGACATGGAATTTGCCGGCGTGATCCTGCACGACAGCGAAGACGTGCTGCACCCGCTGGAACTGCAGTTCTTCAACTACCTGCTGCCGCGCAAGGACATGATCCAGCTGCCGGTCACCTCGCTGGAACGCGAGTGGTTCGAGCTGGTGGCCGGCACCTATATGGACGAATTCGCCGAATGGCACGCCAAGGACCTTGTGGTCCGAGAAAGCGTGTCCGGCATGGTGCCGTCGGCCGGTGTCGGAACCTGTTTCTCGCGCCGCGCGCTGATGGGCCTGTGCGCGCAGAACCGCAACCAGCCTTTCAATACCGACAGCCTGACCGAAGACTACGACGTCGGGGCGCGGCTGGCCGAGATGGGCATGCAGTCGATCTTCGCCCGTTTTCCGGTGCAGTTCCGTGCCCGGCGCAAGTCGTGGTTCGGCCTGGGGCCGGTGCGCGAGAAGACGCTGGACATGCCGCTGTGCGTGCGCGAGTACTTTCCCGACACCTTCCGCACCGCCTACCGGCAGAAGGCGCGCTGGACGCTGGGCATCGGCCTGCAGAGCTGGGAGCAGCTCGGCTGGCGCGGTTCGCTGGCGACCAAATACCTGCTGTTCCGCGATCGCAAGGGCATCATCACCTCGTTTGTCAGCATCTTTGCCTACCTGCTGTTCTTCCAGTTCATCCTGTTCTGGCTGCTGACCGCCAGCGGGCTGTGGACCCTGCACCTGCCACCGATTTTCGTGTCCGGCAGCTGGCTGATGACGGTGGTGACGCTGACCGCCATTTCGCTCGCCCTGCGCGTGGTGCAGCGGATCTACTTCGTCAATCTGCTGTACGGCTGGGAACACGCACTGATGTCGGTGCCGCGCATGGTGGTCAGCAATGTGATCAATTTCATGGCCGCGGCACGCGCCTGGAAAATGTTCCTGCTGTACCTGTTCTTCGGCAAGCGCATGGCCTGGGACAAGACCATGCACGACTTTCCGACCTCCGGCCAGCTGGCGGTCACGCGGCAGCGGCTGGGCGAACTGCTGACCGCCTGGCAGGCGGTGGAAAGCGACAAGCTGAACAGCGTGCTGGAAGAACAGGCGAACGGCAGCTCGCAACTGCCGCTGGGACGGATTCTGGTGTCGCGTGGCTGGCTGGACGATGAAACCCTGGCCGAGGCCATTGCCTGCCAGTCCGACCTGCCGCGTGCCCAGTTCGATGCTGCCGAACTGGAACGGAACCTGGCACTGATCTCGCCAGCGCTGTGCATACGCTGGCGGGTACTGCCGCTGCGTCAGACCGCCGACGGCGCGATCGAGATTGCGGTGTCCAATCCGCTGACCGGGGAAGCGCTGGCCCAGCTGCAGGCCGAACATGAAGGCTGTGCCTTCCGCCAGTTCATTGCCCGCGAGAGCGAGATCAGCGCCGGTCTGCGCCTGATCCGTGGCGGCCGCTTCCAGCTCGACCGCGCGCCACTGCTGGGCGATATCCTGATCGAAGCGAATCTGGTCAGCCGTGACGCGTTCGAGACGGCACTGAACCGCTACCAGCCGGAACGTGACGGTCGCATCGGCGAGTACCTGCTGCGCGAGGGCGTAGTGTCGCGCGACGGCCTGAAGCAGGCACTGGATGAGCAGCGCCGACGCTCGGCGCTGGCCGAAGAAGTGGTGGAGGGCGGCAAGTAGGCCGCGCCATTTTCTGTTTTGTCGTCTCCGGGAGGCCGTTATGGCCTCCTTTTTTTGTTTATTCCGGGGCAAAAGGTGCATTTTTCTGTTTAGCTTTTCAGAATATTTACCACCGAATTAGCAATGACATAGGAGTACAGTATCGACCCTTCCTGATGTTTGGCTGCTAAACCCCATGCCGTTCCGACCGTCCGCTACTGCCGTGACCGCCCTGTTGCTGTGCCTGGGCCTGTCCGGTGCCAGCGGGGCCTCCGCCATTATTGCCGACCCGGGCGCCCCCAAAAACCAGCAGCCGACCATCGTCAACACCGCCAACGGACTGCCGCAGGTCAATATCCAGACCCCGAGCGCAGCCGGGGTGTCGCGCAATAGCTACAAGCAGTTCGACGTCGATTCGCGTGGCGTGATCCTCAACAATTCCCGCACCAATGCCAGCACCCGCCAGGGGGGCTGGGTGCAGGGCAATCCGTGGCTGGGCAAGGGCACGGCGAAGATCATCGTCAACGAGGTCAACAGCAACCAGCCAAGCCAGTTGCGCGGCTTTGTCGAAGTCGCCGGTGATCGTGCCCAGGTGGTCATCGCCAACCCGTCCGGCATCAGCTGTACCGGTTGCGGCTTCATCAATGCCGATCGCGCCACGCTGAGCACCGGCCGGCCGCTGTATGGCGCCGGTGGCGGACTGAGCGGTTTTCAGGTCGAGAACGGGCTGATTCGCGTCGACGGTGCCGGGCTGGATGCATCGCAGGCCAGCCATACCGCCATCCTCGCCCGCGCGGTCGAAATCAATGCCGGGCTGTGGGCGCAGTACCTGAGCGTGGTCACCGGCCAGAATCAGGTCGCCGCCGATGGTGAAACCGCGACCGCCAGCCCCAGTGCACCCGCTGGCGACAAACCCCGATTCGCGCTGGATACCGCCCGGCTTGGCGGCATGTATGCCGGCAAGATCTTCCTGATCGGCACCGAAGCCGGTGTCGGCATGCGCCACGCCGGTCAGATTGGAGCCGGTCCCGGCGGTTTTGTCCTGCGCCACGACGGCCGGCTGGAACTGACTGGCGGCCTCAGCAGCGAGGGCGATGCGCGGCTTGCCAGCCGCGAACTGGATCAGCGCGGCACGCTGTACAGCAGCGGCGCACTGACAGTTGACGCCGGTCAGTCCTTGCACAACAGCGGCCTGCTGGCCGCACACGGCGATGTCAGCGCCAGCGCCGTGCAACTGGACAACCGTGGCACGCTGGCTGCCGGCCTGAACGGCAGCGGCGATATCGACCGCGCGGCGGCACTGACCCTGAGCGGGCAGACACTGGATCTGTCCGGCGGCACGCTGCATGCCGGTGGTCACGCCAGCCTGGAGGCGGGCGGGCGCATCGACCACCGGGCGGCGCGGCTGCAGGCCGGCACGCTGCGACTGCACGCCGGCGACGCGATCGACAATCGCGATGGCCAACTGGCGGCACAGCAGGATCTGGTGCTGGAGAGCGGATCACTGGACAACCAGAAGGGACGGATCGGCAGCCTGGGCGGGCTGAATACGCGCGTGCACGGCAGCCTCGACAATCGCAGCGGCCAACTGGCGGCGGACGGTCAGGCGCGGGTCGATGCCGGCCATGTCGACAACCGCAGCGGCGCACTCGGTTCGGCCCATGGCGGGCTGGCGCTGGGGGCTGACGCCCTCGACAACGACAGCGGCCAGGTACTGGCCGCCGGCGATCTGAGCCTGACGCTGAGCGGTGACTATCTGCACCGTGGCGAGCTGCAGGCCGGGCGTGACCTGACGCTGACCAGCCCCGGCACGATCGACAATCAGGGCCGGATCGGCGCCGGGCAGACACTGACGCTGGGAGCGGCAACCCTGTTCAACCGCGGTGGCGGCGAACTGGTTGCTGGCGGCAGCAATCGGCTGAACCTCAGCGGCGAACTCGACAACGCCGGCCTGATCGACAGTGCCGACACCCGCATCACCGCAGGCAGCGTCAGCAACCGTGACCGGCTGTACGGCGACCGGGTCGCCATCCAGGCCGGATCACTGCTGAACGACCGTGACCCGGCCAGTGCGACCGCCGGCGTGATCGCGTCGCGTGGCGACATGGACCTTGGCGTCAGCACGCTGCTCAACCGCGAGCACGCACTGATCCTCACGGAAGGCGATCTGCGTATTGGCGGCACGCTGGACACAAACGGCCGTGCCAGTGGTCGCGCCACGCGCGTGGTCAATGCCTCGGCGGCCATCGACGTGGGCGGCAATGCCGCGCTGGCCGCCGACGAGCTCGTCAACCGCAACGACCATTTCCGCACCTCGACCGTGGACGGCGCCACGACCCGGCAGATTCTGTACCGGCTGAATGGCGCGACCGAGTTTATCGATGCGAGCAAGGTCCGGTTGTACAACACCAGCTATGGCGGCGGCTATGCCGGCGAGAACTGGCGCTGGCCGGACAAGCCGTCGAAGGTGCTGGTGCTGCCATCGACGAAATACCCGTTCGAGCGGTATGGGCCGCCGTTCGATTACAACAAATTCTCGAAGCAGATAAAGAAAAGAAACAACGGGTCGGTCGCCATTGCCTTTATCCCCGAGCACAAGGATTGCTACACCTACGATGGCCTTACCGACTGCAAACCGGACCCCATTCCGGACGAATTCGTCTATTCACCGAGCGACCGTATCTGGGGCATCTTCGGCATTCAGCCACCGGTTGAGCCCGGGGGCGAGCCGGTCGATCCCTGCCGGTACAAAGGCAACGCCTGCCGGGCGACACCTGGCTACGCCCAGTATCTGACGGCGAGCCAGACCTGGACCACCCAGGGCAAGGACAGGAAAGCACGCTACCTCGAACTGAACCAGGCCATTGCTGCGTTCAACCAGGATCTGGGCAAGCGCGTCGTCAAAACCTGGAGCGTCTACATTGTCGACCGGACCCCGCATGTGCCGGTGGTCGACAGCACCGATCCGGCACTGCTGCGCGTGACCGGCAATGCCACGCTGGATGGCCGGGTGGTCAACGACAAAAGCCGGATCTCGGTCGGCAAGACGCTGGACGTCAACGGCCCGGCGGTCGAGAACGTCGGGGCGACGGTAGTGCAGGTCACCACCGTCAGCGGCTCGGCCCAGAGCACCTATATCAAGACCCACTCGATGAAGAGTGACGACCGGCGCTGGCGGAGCATTGCCTACCAGCCCGGCAACGAGGAAAGCACCGTCGAACTGGCGGTGGCACGCACCGAATCGAATCAGGGGACGCAGCCCCGGCAGGCGGAAACACCGACGCAGGTCAGGCTCGAAGGCGTGGCCGGACGACTGGGCAATGACGCCATCCGTACCCGACCGCTGCCGGGACAGGTGCCGGACAGCGCGTTGTACCAGACCCGGCCGGCGCCGGAGGCACGCTATCTGGTCGAGACCGATGCGCGCTATGCGAGCTACAAGACCTGGCTCAGTTCCGACTACATGCTGCAGCAGCTGAAACTCGATCCGGCCGTGACCCAGAAACGGCTCGGTGACGGCTACTACGAGCAGCGGCTGGTCAACGAGCAGGTACTGCAACTGACCGGACGGCGTTTCCTGGGCAACTACAGCAGCAACGAAGCGCAGTACCAGGCGCTGATGACGGCCGGGGTCGAGTTCGCCCGGCACTACCAATTGAGTCCGGGCGTGGCGCTCAGCGCCGAACAGATGGCGCGCCTGACCACCGACATCGTCTGGCTGGTGGCGCAGGACGTCACCCTGGCCGACGGCAGCCGGCAGCGCGTGCTGGTGCCGCAGGTGTATGCCAAAGTGCGCGAAGGCGACGTGCGCGGCGACGGCACCCTGATGGCCGGCGGCGACCTGAAGCTGAAACTGGCCGGTGCGCTGGACAACAGCGGCACCCTGCTGGCGACCGGCCAGCAGGTCATCGACGCTGGCGACATCCGCAACCGTGGCACGCTGATGGCGGACAGCCTGCGGGCCGAGGCGCGGCGCGATCTGGACAACCTGGCCGGGCGCCTGAGTGGCGCCAGTGTCTACCTGGCGGCCGGCAACGACCTGAACCTGACCAGCACCCTGCGCAGCACCTCGGGTGAACAGGGCAGCAGAACGCGGATCGATGGCGTCTCCCGCATCGACGCCGGCACCCTGCTGGCCTCGGCCGGCCGGGACCTGACCGCTACCGCCGTCTCACTGCACAGCACCGGCGACCTGACCCTGGCGGCCGGCCGCGACCTGAACCTCGACGCCTTGACCACCCGGCGCGAAGACCACGTGGCATGGGACCGGCGCAACCGCGCCGATACCCACGACAGCCAGAGCGTCGGCAGCGAGCTCGGCAGCGGCGGCAACCTGCAGTTGCTGGCCGGGCGCGACCTGGGTACCACCGCGGCCTACCTGAACGCCAGTGGCGCGATCGGGCTCGGCGCCGGTCGCGACCTGCGGCTGCTGGCCGGCGAGAACAGCGCCAGTGCGCGCGATGAACGCTACGTCGCCAGCAAAAGCCTGCTGTCCGGCGAAACGATCCACACCATCGACCGCAGCGACTGGACCGAGGCTGCTGCCACCACCGTGTCCGGCGACCGCATCGCCATTCATGCCGGGCACGGCCTCGGCGTCACTGCCGGCAATGTAGTGGCGACCGGCGATCTGGCGCTGCAGGCCGGCAATCAGCTCGACATTGGCAGCCGCAGCACCGAGCACGGTGAATACCATTTCAAGGACGTCAGAACCACCGGGCTGGGCTCGTCCGGCACCACGTTCAGCTATGGCAAGGTGCGGCAGACCGACAGCGCCGACGACCGCAGCCAGTCGCAGAGTGGCAGCCGCATCGGCAGCCTGAAGGGCGACACCAGCCTGACCGCCGGCAAGGCGCTGAACATCAGCGGCAGCCAGCTCAGCGCCGGCCAGGATCTGCGCCTGCAAGGCGAACGGGTCACGCTGGTCGCCGGCGAGAACAGCGGCCAGCACCAGGAAACCCACCTGTTCAGCCAGACCGGACTGAACATCGGCATCAGCAGCCCGCTGCTGGCCGCATTGCAGACCACACAACAGATGGTGTCGGCGGCAAGCGAGGTCAAGGACCCGCGGCTGGCAGCACTGGCGGCCGGTACCGTCGGCCTGGCCGGCAAGAACGCGCTGGACGCCTACAATGCCGACCCGAAAGCGGCCGGCGGCGTCAGCCTCAGCATCACCTTCGGCAGCAGCCGCAGCGAGAGCCGCTCGGTCAACCGTTATACCGATGCCGCCGCCAGCACGGCACAGGCCGGGCGCGACCTGAGCATCGTGGCGGTCGGCGCCGGCAAGGACAGCGATATCGTCGTGCACGGCAGCGACGTGCAGGCCGGCCGCAACGCGACCCTGCTGGCCGATGGCGACATCGAACTGCTGGCGGCACGCAACACCGCCGAACAGCACAGCAGCAACAAGTCGGTCAGCGGTGCAGTCGGCCTCGCCATCACCTTCGGCTCGAATGGCGCGGGTTACGGCTTTACCGCCAGCGCCAGCATGGCGCGCGGCAAGTCGGACGGCAACGACGTGATCTGGCGCAACAGCCAGCTCGATGCCGGCAACACCCTGACCCTGGCCAGCGACGGCGACAGCACCCTGCGCGGCGCGGACGTGCGCGGCCGGCAGGTGGTGGCCGACATCGGCGGCGACCTGAGCATCGAAAGCCTGCAGGACACCAGCAAGTACAAGAGCAAGCAGCAATCGGCCAGCGCCAGCGTCACGGTCGGGGTCGGCTTCTCGGGCAGCGTCAGCGTTGGCCAGCAGAAGATGAACAGCGACTACGCCAGCGTGACCGAACAGACCGGCATCCGCGCCGGCGACGGCGGCTTCCAGCTCGACGTCGGCGGCCAT